>CAZPRE010000032.1:0-14153 GCA_964588875.1 uncultured Sulfurimonas sp.
TAGAGTTAACTCCATACTCACTTGATAAAGGTCGTATCACTTACAGATACAAATAGATAGCTTTTGGCGTTTAACGCCAAAGCTTTTTTACTTACTTCTCTACTTACAATTTAAAATACATCCGCATTTCTAAACTCAGATATTTCCATCTCAACCATTTCATCTATCATAATAGTAAATAGTTCTGAAATCATATTTGGATTTATGCTTAGTTGTATAGCTTGATGACGACTTTTTTGAAGTATAAAATCAATTCTATCGGCAGCTTTTACTTCTTCTACACTATTCTTAAATGATGCAGCCTGACGGATAAGATGACTACGTTCTGATATTAAATCAACTAATTGAGTATCTAGCTTATCAATTTCTGTTCTTACTTCTTCTAATGAATTACATTTTTGCATTTAATATCCTGTATATTGTTTATAAAGATATAGTAACTAAAAAGAGATAAAACTTCGTTAACGATTCTCCTTGTATAGTCTTATGCTGATTCCATAAGACGATACACTTCTCTAACTACTATTTCCTATCTTATATAAAACTAATTTGGCTTTACTAATTTTTTAATTTCTTTAGGAATATGTGCAAAAGGAATATTTTGCATTCCGAGTTTTGTACCATCTTCTTGCGTTGCCATTGCATCAAGGCTCATAGCAGTAGGATAGTAACGAATAACTTTATAAGTAATTTTTTCTCTAGTAAAGGTAATTTTTTTATCTGAAAGTTCAACACTTTTTTTCTTATTTTTTGCCATTCTTAATCCTTTATATATATTCCAGTATCTTTAACTTCTATTGCACCAGAGTCTTGGAGTGCTGTTAAAGAGCGTTTGAAATCTTTTTTACTCAGTCCAAAAATATCACGAATTAATTCGGCATCACTTTTATAGTTATAAGGCATAATCCCACCATTACTTTTTAAGAGATCTAATACCTTATCACTCGAACTACTAGCTTTTTTGCTACCGGCTTTTCTAAGTGTTAAGTCGATGTTTCCATCTTTTCTTACTGTTTTAACATAGGCTACTCTTTTATCACCCAATGCTATGTTTTCAAAGATTTCATTATGGTAGATAAGACCTTCGTATTTATCATTTACAATACATTTAAAACCAAGTGGAGTTTTCGCAATGACTAAGATATTAGCTTCTTTGTTAACTGCTAATCCCTTTACTTTTGGATCAAAAAAGTCACCAAGTTTTTCAGTTCCAACAAGACGGTGAGTTCGCTCATCATAGATAACTTTTATGAATCTTTTCTCGCCAACTTTAAATGGAGTTTTTTGAAACATATTTGGAACAAGTAGGTCTTTACTAAGACCCCAGTTCATAAATGCCCCAAAAGGTGCAGTATCAACAACCTCAAACAGTGCCATCTCATCTAAAATAGCTGTTGGCGTGAGTGTAGTTGCTACAAGTCTATCTTCAGAGTCTGTATATAAAAAGACATCAATCAGATTTCCCTCTTTCATATCCTTAGTAAGGTATGGGCCAGGGAGTAGGACATCATTTCCATCAAGAGAGAGAAGATAAGCTCCAGGAGTTGTGAGTCTATCAAGCATAAGTGTGTTAATTTTTCCTAGTTCTAGGAATTCATTTTGTTTCATAAGTATTTCCGTATGTAGAGTTACCGCGTTTAAACGCGGTTTTAATATTGACATTGTAGCTGTTTTGGCATGATGATGTGGTTAAATGAGAGGAGATAGCTATAGTTTGGAAAATATTTTCTATTATATGAGATTGTGATGAAGGATTTTGCTTTTGAAGAAGTTGTGCAGAAATCTAAAGCTAACTATGAGATATTAAAAGAGTTAGAAGAGAGTTTTAAAAACTAGCTCTATTCTCTCTGTAGATAGTAAGAATCTCCGCTCTATTATTTTGTAGTCTATAAATAATAGAAAAACCTTGATAGACTAATTTCCTTGTATTTGGTGCTAAATCTTCAGATGGCCGTCCAGATTTTGGAAAATGAGAAAGGATCTCAACTATAAATTTTTTCATCTTTTCTAAGTATCTATCCGCTTTATCTACATTTTGGGTTTGAGTGTAAACATATTTAGCTTGAGTTATAAGATTGTTTGTTGCAGTTTTTGAAAACACAACATTAGTCACGATAAGAACTTTTTGCTAACTCAAAGGCTTCATCAATCTCTACAAAATCACCTTTTTCTATCTCGCTCATAGCATTTTGAACATCGCATTTGAGTTTTGCATGAGTCTGGTTATATTCATCAAGTGACATCATTACAACTGTTTTATCATTTTTAGTCGTTATGATGACTTCTTCATTGTTGTCGCAGACGTTATCAATGAGTGTTTTGAGATTATTTCTTGCTGAAGTATAGTTAAGTGCTTGCATAATTTGGCCTTTATGACAGAATACTGTCATTATAGCTAAATTATACTAAAGCAACTAGAAGAACCGGCGGCGTTACTATAAGTCCAAACTTTGAGTAGGACCAGAAGCTTATATGTACACCTTTTTTCTAAGGTATATAACCATAAAAGAGTTGCCAGATAACAAAAGAAGAGTAATTAAAAAGATTAATAGAGCAAGGATTATTATAACCCTAACTGCATTCTGACAATCGGAGTGAGTTCCATCTGTATAAGCTTAAGGGTCTTTTTAAACTCAGAGTAGTTCTTTGCATCTGGATCTTCATAGTTAATGTGCACAATAGTAGTCTCATGTGGAAATACAGGACAGTTTTCAGTGGCATTATCACATACTGTAACTACTAAGTCAAACTCCATATCGAGTACTTTATCTAAGGTTTTAGAGTGATATTTATCATCCCAAGATCCATCTTCTTCTAAGACTTTTTTAGCATTTGGATTTACTTTACCACTTGCCTTGACACCTGAACTAAAAGCCTCGACACCATCAAGATATTTGTTTAAAACTGCTTCAGCAATGATTGAACGACAGCTATTTCCAGTACATAGTATAAGAACTTTTTTTGACATAATTTATCCATAATTTTAGTTTATATTTTACAAGTATACAAGTTTTTTATTACGATTAGATTACATATTTTGTAACTCTATGATTATTAGATATAATCATGCCTATGAATAGAAGAAATTTTTTAAGTGCTTTGGCTCTGAGCCCTGTTATTACTACTGCTTTAATGGCAAATGAGAATGATGTCTATCTCTCTCGTGATGAGTTTAGAGCACTCACTCTTCTCAACAATCGTTTAAAGAGATTAAAAAGATTTGTAGGATTTGCAAATTTTAATCTTATCTCTTTTGAAAGATCCCTGCTTTATGGACGAAACTATTCAGCAATTGGTGAGTTTACTCATGATGAGTTGGTTATGATAGATAGACTTTTTCATGAGAGCCCAGGCAGTTACGGTTTTTATGGAACGAAAACTTGTAGTAATTTAAATAATATCATCGCAAAAAAAGATGTTAAAAAAATTCCATATACAGGACACTATCTTTTTCGAGGAAAGTCACAAGAAGATTATGAAAATATCATTACAGATATAGGGGACACTCTGATTCTAACTTCTGGTGTTAGAAATGTTATAAAGCAGTTAAGTCTCTACACAAACAAGATTTACAACTGTGGTGGAAATATGACGAAGGCTACTATATCAATTGCACCACCGGCATATTCCTATCATGTAATAAGTGATTTTGATGTAGGTGTAATGGGTTGGGGATATAAAAACTTCACATCAGCATTTGCAGCAACAGATGAGTTTACTCGTATGACAAAGTTAGACTATATTGGTATGCGCTACACAAGAGATAATAATGATGGAGTAAGGTTTGAACCTTGGCATGTTGAAGTTATTTAAGCTATTTTTAGTAATGGCTCTGGGTGTTGTTCTAAACGCGGCTACAACTATGGACTTCGACCTTATAAAAAAAGGTGAAGAGAATAATAATACACTTCTTATTATTGGTGGTATTCAAGGCGATGAGCCTGGTGGATTTATATCAGCCTCTCTTTTAGCAACTCATTATGAGATTACTAAGGGTTCTGTGTGGGTTGTTCCAAATCTTAATTTTCACTCTATAATAGAGAGAAGTCGTGGTCCTTATGGAGATATGAACAGAAAGTTTGCACACCTTTCAAAAAAAGATCCTGAGTATGAAACTATACAGCGAATTAAGCGCTATATTCGTGATGAGAGAGTCAAACTCATAGTAAACCTACATGATGGAAGTGGTTTTTATAGACCAAAGTATGAAGATAGATTACACTCACCTCATAGATGGGGACAGTGTTCCATCATAGACCAGTCAACTATAGATATACCTCAATACGGTAATCTAGCAGATATCTCAAACACCGTTGTAAGCCATGTAAATGATAATCTTTTAAAGTATGAAGATAGATATCACCTCCATAACACTAGAACAATAGAGGGTGATAAAGAGATGGAAAAAACTCTTACTTACTATGCAATAAACCATGGTAAGGCCGCATTTGGTAATGAAGCAAGTAAAAATCTACCTACACACAAGAGAGTCTATTATCATCTTCTTGCCATAGAAAAGTATATGGATATTATGGGTATTGAGTATAAAAGAAAGTTTTCTCTTAATGCTAAAGGTGTCTATAGTGCTATAAATAATGACATCTATATCTCTTTGTATAATGACAAAATTAAACTTCCTCTTTCTCAGGTCAGAACTCTTTTAAAGTATTTTCCGATTAAAAAGGGAAGTAAGGTTGATTTTGAAGCAAGTAATCCTCTCTTAGCTATTGTTAAAAAAGGTGATATTTACACCATTCAGTATGGAAATAGACGACTCCTTAAACTCAAAGCGGATTATCAAGAGTATGATAACTCGAAAAATATAGTCAAACTTGAGATAGATGGAAAAACTAAAGATTATCATTTTGGCAGTATCATTAATGTAGAAAAGAGCTTTTTAGTTAAAAAAGATAGGGACTTTAGAGTAAATGTTATTGGATATACAAACAAAAGAAAAGTCGAAACTGACATTAAAATCAAGAGATCCCAATTTTCTAAACGCCACTCCGTTGACAAAGAAGGTTTAATCTATAGAGTGGAGTATTATTCTAAGAAAAAATTTGCGGGTATGGTCTTAGTTAAATTTAAAAGCTAACTCTTTTGTAATAAAAGAGCCTCTTAGTCGGCTGTATAAAATATATAAGCCACTGAAGCACCTGTGTACAAGGAACTCTTTGTTTCAACAAGTGGTGAGTCCTCAATAATACTATCATTTAAGTTTGTATAAGAGACAAATGCTCCCATCCACCAAGAACCTTTTTTATAAGTCATTCCCACTTTATTTCTAAAACCATTAAATCCAGCATTGGCCTTGTAGGCTTCTCTTGATGGTGTTATATATTTGGTGTCAACACCATAGTAATAAGAGTTATAATCTTTATCTCCTAAAACAACACCACTTCTGAGTGTCCATTCAAAATGAGTATAGTTTAGAGAGTATTTAAATTGAGGATTTGATACTAAGCCTCTGTAGTCTATTTGAGTAAAGTCTGTAGATAAAACACCACGAAGAGGAAACTCAAATTCGAGTTGGCTTACACCTTTTTCATAGATATTGTAAACAAGTTTAAATCCTATTTCTCCTGTTAAGTCTAAATCAGGCATACCATCTCTAGCACTACCTTTCTCACTGCTTGCAGGTATCGAACCCGAACCACTTAGCTCAAGTTTAAGATCTTTTATACCAAAGAGTTTACTGGTTAACCCATCTTTATCGTATTGTAAATATTTACCTCTATATCTTAGATAGGGCAAAGGAAGAGTGATGAAGTTGTAGGTTTTAGAACCTATGTAGTTGGGATAGTAAAGAGCAGCCCCACCAAAACCAAGCTCTAGTTTTGACTCTTTTGCTCCTAATATACTATATAGGGTAAAGAGAAAAAGAAGAGCTATTCTCATGGTAATTTAGATTTTTGTCCCATAAACTAATACTTTTGCATATCTTAGAGACCAAACTATAAAGAGAAGTATCCAGAGAGTAAGAGAAATATCAAATAAGAAATCTAGACCCCATCCAAACGCGATATTAAGACTAAATAGAGCACGACCTAGAACAACTACCTGAATGAACCAGAAGATGTTTGCAGCCAACTTATCGGCATGTGGTGGTTGACCAGAGTGACCAAGTGTTACACGAGTTCCAAAACCTATAAGAAGAGTAGTTAAAAAACCAATGGCAAGAAGGTGAATATTTAAGTAGTAAAATGAAGTATCTAAAAATATTTCAGCACTTAAGCTCATAGCAGAGAGTATAAACGCGGTCGGTAGCCAAAAAAGAGCTAGATGAAGTACCCAAAGAATTGGAGGTGATTTTAAAGGCGATAATTCCCATCTTTTAAACTCTAGTATCATGTAAACACCCAGTAATAAATCAACAATAATTTCACCAATCTTAAGTTCACTTGCACTAAAGATAGACTTGAGAAGAAACAGAACAAAGATAATTTTTACAAAATTCTCATTTTTTGGAGCAAAAGAGTGTGAGAAAAAAGGAACCATTCGTTGTGCTACACTAAATGCTAAGAAGATGAGGTAGAGATAAAAAGAGATATTTACAGCGATGCTAAGTAGGTCTATATCTAAACCTATATAGTTGTTAAGTTCAACTTCTATAAAAAGCATATGAGCTAAAAGCCCAAAGTACTGAGCAGTGAGTATCCAAAATGAGTCTTTCTTATCAGGTGAAGAACCCTCTAAGTGAATCTGTTGGAGTTTTAAAACTATAAAAACTTGGGATAAGAAGAGAATAAACATCCCTATAAGTAGAATATAATGATTTATAAATAATCCAACAAGATAGATAAGAGTACCAAGAACGGAGTAATAAAAAACATTTTTATAGTACTTTTTAGAAATAACTTCGGCTTGATTGAAACGCGGAAAAGTTGTAAATAAAAACCCCGTAAACACATTGGTGAAAACGAGAAAAACAAGAGAGTAAACGTGAAAGTTTAGACTAAGCGTTGTAAGTGTGAGTATACCCTTGTAAGAGAGAGCAAAAATTATCATCATTATGATGGCATTTATAACTCCAAGAATAAAAAATGGTTGATGAGGTTGTGATAAAAAATAGTTCTCTTTGGTCTGTGTGTTCATTGTTTTCCTTAAAATAGATAGTTCATACCAACTTTGTTAGAGTATGCACTTAGCATAGCCGCTTCAAAGTCGTTGTTTGTTGAGTATTGGTAACCAAAAGTTTTTTCCCACATCTGATGTTCTTCCATACAGAGATAAAAAAAGACTTTATCTTGTGTATCTGATGAGGAGTGTGCCCCGAAGGAAGTGCCCTTGGGGTGCCAAGCAGAAAAGCTTTCATAGGCATGCTTAAACATCTCAACCTTAGTCTCGTTGGGATAAGAGGTCTTTCCACTTGCATCTTCATGAGGAATTTGAGTGATTTTACTTCTAAATTCACGTTCTCGAAGTTGTTTAATAACAGGCTTGATGAAAGTCAAAGTTCCAAAACTAACGAGGGCGACTTCATAAGGTGCGAATTCTACTATAAGTCTGTCATATACGGCTTGATATTCATTAAGATAATCATCATATTCAACGATTGGATGAAAATGAAAACCAACTTTAACACCCTTGTCTGCTAAAGCTCTTGCCGCGTTTATACGTTTGTCTAGCGAAGCGGTTAAGTGCTCTTCATTTTTTATAATGGTTGGAGTGTTTAAACTCCATGTACAGAGTATATTTTTAGGTACCGCGTTTTCTAGGAAATACTTTATATTGTCTGACTTAGTTTTAAACTCTAAAATTACATTAGGGTTTTCTCTCGCAAACTCAAAAAGAGCATCTAAAACTCCTCCTCGATTTCCAAACATAAGTGAATCAGAAGCTTGACCCGTTCCTATGTGATATGTTTTGTTTTGATCTAAGTTGAGGTTTAATAGTTTATCCTTAAAGCCGCTATCAAAGGTAATTGTGTTTTGATTGTAAAAACTCTGAATAGAACAGTAAGAACAATCAAATCCACAAGACTCTACAGCGTCAAGAGTGAGTAGATTACAGCATCTTGTTTTTTCGCTTGCCACAGGACACAAACCAAGGCCAAAGCCTTGTTTATCAGCTACTTTAAAAGTGAACTTCTGTTCTTTTGGAATATTTTTAAGAGTAAAGTTTTCATAAGAGTTTGGAGCATTACGAATACCCTCATAAGCTCTCCTAAGTCGAGTAAAAACAACTTTTTTTTGAGTGTGTTCTGGAAATATTTCTGTGATTCTACTCTCATCCCACATTCCTAAATCACGAGCCATATCTATAATCTGTTTTAACTCTTGATAAGAGAACTTAAAAAGATACGCTTTTTCTTTTATAAACTCTTGCTCAGTTACAGGGAGTTTAGAGAAAAAAGTTTTACTAATTGCATTGTCGAATTTTTCTTTGTATTCATTCATAAAACGAATTTTAGCAAAAATATGACTATCTGCCATTTTTTTTTAATTTAAGTGTTTATTTTAATACTATGTGCGAGTAATTAGGAGAGCTAAAATGATTTTAGGAAAATGCCCATATTGTGATGACGGTCAGATTGAGGTACGAGATAAGGAAGTCTCAGGCAAAAAAGTAAAACTTTATGCCTGTTCCAATGCCAACTGGAAAACGGAAGATGGAGAGATGTTTGAGCTAACCGAGAACTCTAGCTGTGATTTTAAGATTTGGCAGAACTCTTTAGCTAAGTATGGAAAGTGGCTTCAGTATAAAGATATAAGAACACTTCTAGATGAAGAGGAGCTAGAGGTAGAACTTCTGAGTAAAAAGTATGGAAAAAAAGTATACTATAACAAACATGTTATTCTAAATCAAGAGTATGGTGTTAGCATCTTATGGGATTGATAAGCCTTTTTTAGATAAAATCAAGTATGTTAAAACAGTATAAAGAAGCGATTGAAAAAAGCAATATCATCTCAAAAACAGATATAATGGGAATCATTACTTTTGTAAATGATGAATTTTGTAATATTTCTGGCTACTCTAAAGATGAGTTAATTGGCTCAAACCACAACATAGTGCGTCACCCCGATGTACTCGCTGAAGAATTCAAACTTCTTTGGGATACTATAAATGCTAAAAATATCTACAAAAGCACAGTTAAAAATCTCACAAAAGATGGAGCCACCTTTTATGTAAATACAACTGTTGTCCCTATTCTTGATGAAAGAGGGGAGATAGAAGAGTTTATTGCTATTCGCTATGATGTTACCAAAGAAGTTTTTTATAAAGAAGAACTTCAACGCAGGGAGTTAGAACTCAAAGAGTTAAACACTACCCTAGAAAAAAGGGTAGATGAAAAAACAAAAGAACTCAAAGAGTTAAATGCAACTTTAGAGATGAGAGTAAAAAAAGAGATATCTAAAAACGAAGAGAAGCAAAAGGTTATGTTTTGGCAGTCGCGTTTAGCATCTCTTGGTGAAATGCTTGCAAATATTGCTCATCAATGGAGACAACCACTTACTGAGTTAAATCTTACTCTTTTTAGTATGAAAAAAGCTGCCTTGCAAAATGAAGAAGAGGAAGTTCAAAGACTCTACACAGATAGTAAAAATAGCATTAAAAATATGTCTAATACTATAGATGACTTTACAAACTTTTTTAAACCTAAAAAGTCCAAAGAGTATTTTAAAATCCAAGATAGTATTCATGAATCACTCAATATTCTAGAACAGCTTATAGCACAAGAGATGGTGAGTGTGAAAGTTGATGCAGAGAACATAAAAGTGCTTGGTATTGCCAATGAACTTTCTCAGGTAATCATTAATCTTTTGAAAAACTCCATAGATGCCTTTATCGAAAATGCTATTTTGATAAGAGAGATACATATAAGTACTAAACAGGGTAAGGAGTTTGTAACCCTTAACTTAGAGGACAATGCGGGTGGTATTAAAGACAAGAAAAATTTATATAAAATTTTTGAACCTTACTATACAACAAAACATAAGAGCCTAGGAACAGGTCTTGGTCTTTTTATGTCTAAAATGATTTGTGAAAAAGGGCTTAATGGTTCTCTAGACGTAGAGTCTAAAAAGTCAGTGACAAGATTTATGATAAAAATTCCCTTAGAGCATGAAAATGCGAAATAGAAAACTCAAAGAGTTAAAGGTATTACTCGTTGAAGATGAAGAGAAACTCGCCTCACTTTTAAAAAATGCTATTGGAGATAGTTTTTACAGTTTTCATGTAAGCTCTAATGGAGTAGATGGCTTAACAATGTTTAAGAATATTTCCCCTGATATAGTTATTACCGATATTATGATGCCTTATATGGATGGTCTTGAAATGTCAAAAGAGATTAGAACTTTTAATATGGATGTTCCGATTATCATATTGAGTGCATTTAGCGAGACAGATAAGTTTTTAAACGCGATTGATGTTGGTGTTGTAAAGTACCTTATCAAACCATTTGATCCTGATGAACTTTTGGACTATATTAGTTCGCTTAGTGAGAAGTTTGAGAGTAAGTTGATTGAACTTGCGGATGGATTTACTTTTAATGCTATAAAAAACAGCCTCTATAAAAATGCCAGATATATCTCCCTTTCAAAGAACGAAAATAGATTTATAGAGTTTTTGATTCAAAATTACTCTGAAAATGAGATGATTAAAGGTGCAGAGATTAAACTATTTTTATGGAGAGGTGAAGAGGTGAGTGATGAAAGACTTAGAACTTTTATTAGAAGATTTCGTCAAAAAACTTCTAAAAACTTAGTTCTAAATTTAAAAGGGTTTGGATACAAAATCAATAAATCATCTCCAAATAATTTCTAGCTCGTTTAAGAGTTTCTTTGGATCGAACTTATTTTTTGGATTTTGAATATTTCCTATAGTTGAATCAGTTTCTAAATATTTCTGAATATAGTATTTGTTTTTATAGCCGCATTTCTTTAAATCTTTAATAATGAGGTTAATGTCATCTTCGTTTAGTAGATCATAGTGCAAAGTGGTTCTGACTTCAAAGTTAATATCTCTTTTTATAAGTAAGTCGAGAGTTTTAGAAAAATCATCATATCTGTTTGAGTGGGTGATTTGAATAAACTTATATTTTGGAGCCTTATAGTCAAGTGCAATAAAGTCAAGTAGTCCTAAATCTAAAAGCTCTTTAATAGTCTCGTAGTTTGTACCATTGGTATCTAGTTTAATTAAAAATCCTAACTCTTTTATCTCACTTGCAAACTCAACTAAATTATGAAGAGTCGCTTCTCCACCTGAGAGTACAACTGCATCTAAAAGACCAACTCTTGTTTTTAAAAATTCTAATGCATCCATAAGGGAGTAAGAAGAACTCTTTGCAAAAACTATTTCAGGGTTGTAGCAGTAATCGCATCTCATATTACAAGAAGCAAACCAAAATATGCAGGCTAGATGCTCGGGATAATCAAGATGAGTAAATCTTGTAATGTCGTATATGACATTACAACTCTTTAAACTGTTTTCTCTGTCTGTGTTCACCGGTTTTGCCTATGTTAAAACTCTCTACAGGTCTGTGATAACCCATAACTCTTGTATATACAATGCACTTTTGTCTCTTGTACCCCAGGGCACCCTCTCTAGCTTCGCTATTCACCTCGTCTGAAAATCCTTTTAGTACTTCTTCTTTACTCATGATGCCTTCTCCTCTTGAAATTGGGTAAGTAACTCCTCGTCACATTTTGGACAGAACTCATGTTCACCAGAAATATATCCATGTTTTGGACATACTGAAAATAGAGGTGTTACAGTTATATATGGAAGTCTAAAGTTAGATATGACATTTTTAACTAACTTACGACAAGCCTCGGTTGAGCTCACTTTTTCTTGCATGTAGAGGTGAAGTACAGTTCCACCAGTATATTTTGTTTGTAACTCGTCTTGAAGTGTGAGAGCCTCAAAAGGATCATCCGTTAAATCAACAGGAATTTGAGAAGAGTTTGTATAGTAAATATTATCACCCATACCCGCTTGTAAAATTTGCTCACCGTATCTCTTCTTATCCTCTTTTGCAAATCTATAAGTTGTCCCTTCAGCTGGAGTAGCTTCAAGGTTATATAGGTTGCCACTTTTTTCTTGGAACTCTACCATCTTGTCTCGCATAAAGTTTAAAAGTTCGGTAGCTTCTTCTATACCTTGAGATGAACTTATATCATATTCATCTGAGCTAAAGTTTCTAATCATCTCGTTTATTCCATTGACTCCAATAGTAGAGAAGTGATTGTTAAATCCTGGCAGATATCTTTGAGTATATGGGAAAAGACCTCTCTCATAAAGTTCTTGAATAAAGACTCTTTTTTTCTCTAAAGTAGAGTATGCATAATTCATCAATTGCTCAACTCTTAAATATAGAGCCTCTTTATCTCCTTTATGGATATATCCAAGCCTAGCCATATTAAGTGTTACAACTCCAATGCTACCAGTCATTTCGGCACTACCAAATAGACCACCACCTCGTTTAAGAAGCTCTCTTAAATCAAGTTGTAGTCTACAGCACATACTTCTTACATGTCCTGGTTTATATGCTTCAGGATTCTCTATTTGTGCACCATGCTCATCTCTCATAAACTGGCTTCCTATAAAATTCTGAAAATATGAAGAACCTATTTTGGCGGTATTCTCAAACAGCAAGTCTGTATTCTCGCCATACCAATCAAAATCATCAGTTATATTTACAGTTGGAATAGGAAATGTAAAAGGTTGACCAGTTTTATCACCCTCAGTCATAACCTCATAGTAAGCTCTATTTATCATATTCATTTCTTTTTGGAAATGTTTATATGTCATACTTGAGAGGGAAGAGGTCCCTCTCTCTTTTGCTTTGAATCTTAGCTCGGTATCATTTATATTACTAAATAGATGTTTTTGCTTACATGTTGGAATCTGCTCTTTCAAATCGTCGGGCACATTCCAATCAATGGTTATGTTAGTGAATGGTGATTGTCCCCATCTTGCGGGAACATTAAGGTTATATATAAAACTTCGGATACTTTTTTTCACCTCCTTGAAAGTTAGTTGGTCTTTAAATACATAGGGTGCTAGATATGTGTCAAATGAAGAGAAAGCTTGAGCACCAGCCCATTCACTCTGTAAAATACCAAGAAAGTTTGCCATCTGTCCAAGGGCTTCTGCAAAATGTCTTGGGGCATCACTCTCAACTCGACCACGAACGCCATTAAATCCCTCATCAAGTAAGACACGTAGACTCCAGCCAGCACAATAGCCAGTTAAACAGTCTAAATCATGTATATGGTAGTCACCATTTCTATGTGCATAACCCTCTTCTTTAGAGTAGATTTTATCAAGCCAGTAGTTTGCTATAACTTTTCCAGCAGTGTTGTTTACAAGTCCCGCGTTTGAATAGCCTGTGTTAGAGTTTGCTTTAATTCTCCAATCAGTACCATTTATATACTCTTCGACTGTCTGTGTTGAGTTGATATAGGTAGTATCCTCTTCGAGCAAATTATCTCTTTGCATTTTATGTGTATGACGATAGAGAATAAATGAGCGCATGACATCAAAATATCTAGCCTTATATAGTTCTGACTCTATTGTGTCTTGAATATCCTCAACTGCAACCACTCTTTTTAATTCTAGTATATTGAGAACATTGAAAAATATTGAATTATTATAAGTAGTATGTTCGCTTTTAAAAGCTTTTTTTATAGCATCTTCAATCTTGAAAGAAACAAACTCTTTATATGAGCCATCTCTTTTTAAAACTTTTTCTATCATATGAATTCCTCAACTGTTTGGGGAAGTTTATACAAAGAGGAGTTAAAGAGTAATAACAAAAGTGGTCACTATTTTGTCACTAATTGGAATTTATTATTCAAAATTTATATTAAAAAGTAGTTATTTAACCTCTACTTAATAAAACTTTTAAATTAATTTGGATACAATCCACATCCGCTTTGCTGTTTTAACAAACAAAAAAGAGTATTTCTATCTTTATATATACTATATAGATAAAAGTATTGGCAAGTAATGAGTTCTCACCGATAGGTGAAGCTTTAGTGACTGAACCATAACCGGACTAGTCCGGATTTGGTGATAAATTAAGAAATCTCTTGCCTAAGAGCAGTGAAGATGTACAAACAAAGGACTACTTATGAAAGTAAGAGCTTCAGTTAAGAAGATGTGTGATGATTGTAAAGTTGTCAAAAGAAAAGGCATTGTAAGAGTAA
>CAZPRE010000033.1:0-14021 GCA_964588875.1 uncultured Sulfurimonas sp.
TTCCTAATCTTATAAGACCGACATATACCAAAACTTTTGCATTTCTAATATTGATTATTGATTTTAAATCTTCATATTTTTTCTTAATATTGTATTTTTGTACTTCATACCATCATTTTTTACCATATGACCATCACGAAAAAATGTAGTAGCCTTGTATACCTTTGTTTCATCTTGTAACTCAATATGAGACTCATCTGTATTTGCAAGAGCTAATTTTTGAGAGTTGTCATTGAAGACTTCATCTTTTTTAGTGCGAAGCGTCTCCTCAAAACTAACATCTCTAGGTCTATAAAAAGGAGTATCAGCGTTGGCTATATTTGAAGCTATCATGTCTTGACGAGTTGCTCTATAGTCCAAAGCCATATCAATGATACCATGCGCGCGTGATGTAGATATACTCATTTTGATACTCCTTTATAGACTTGTTAGTATTTATCAAGCATTTATAGTTCCATAATTTTTCTTAACGTTGTTTTTAATTTATCATATTTTTTGTTATCACAAAAATCATCTATAAGGCTTAAAAATGACATTTTAAGCTCTCTTTAATCATATAAGTCTCATAATAGTATTAAGGTTACTAGTGTAATCCAAATATTTTATATACTAAGGAGTTCTTATGAAAAGAGCTGGTTTTACAATGATCGAATTGATCTTCGTTATCGTTATTTTAGGTATTTTAAGTGCTGTTGCACTTCCAAGATTTATTGGTGTTTCTGAACAAGCACAAGCTGGTAAATGTAAAGCATTTGTTGGTACATTAAATCGTACAGTGTTTCCTGCATTATGGTCTGAGATGGTCTTGAATGCTAGTAGTGGTGCAACTCCTGCAAATACATTTACTTTCGATAAACTAGCTGCTCAAATAGATCAGACAGAAGGTTGTGGTACTCTTACTCAGTATGCTAAAACAGCAGAGGATGGTACAGGCTTTAGTGTTTATCCTGCAAATGGGGGCACAGGTGCTAGTCAGGCTGCTAATGCTGGTGCTCTATATGATGTTAATGGAACAGGTGCAACTATTAGTGTTTCTCCTATCATCGAATGGTCAAAACAGCAGTAAGGGTTTTTTCTCGTTCCCACGGTCTCCGTGGGAATACATATAAAACACTAACTCTTCAAAATTCACCCTCTTTATAAACAATTAACAAAGCTTTTACTATAATAGAAATATATTCAAAACTATAAGGTTAGACTATGAAAAATGCTTTTACAATGATTGAACTTATTTATGTTATCGTTATTTTAGGGGTATTGTCAGCGGTTGCTCTTCCAAAGTTTGGTGGTATAAGAAATCAAGCAGATATATCAAAAGCTAGAACAGATGTTGCTGCTATCCGTTCATCAATTATGACTGAGAGACAGTCTCAGCTTATTAAGGGTAATAATACTGATCCTTATATACCACAACTTAGTTCAAGCACAACAACTTTATTTACTGGTAATGGAGGAAGAGCACTGCTTGCTTATGGAATAGTTTCTGGTATAGGTACTGGTGAGTGGGCAGTAGTTACAAATGCAGCTTCAAATAGTTATACATTTACAGTTGATGCTACTGCTGTGCAATTTGACTATAACACGACTACTGGTAACTTCTCCTGTGATAGAGGTGGAGTATCGCCTACTACGGCACAGGAAAACTGTCGAAGCATAATTGATTAAAATAAGTTAAATTGAACTACTATAATATCTCTCTTTTAGGCTCACCTCTTAGTGAGTTCTCTTATCACTCTTCTCAAATTATAAAAATCGGTACAAAGGTTGAGGTTAATGTTAGAAGTAGAACTGCTTTTGGTGTAGTTATTTCTTCATGTGAAAAACCATCTTTTAAAACAAATGAAATAAGTGAAATTTTAGAATTTTATTATGATTCTAAACAGATTGAATTAGCACGGTTTATTTCTACCTATTATGTCTGTTCTTTAGGTGAGGCCCTCTCTTTGATAATGCCATATAACTCCGGATGTGTGGCTTTAGCCTCACCTTTACTTCATGAACATCACTTGGTGCAGCTAAAGCAGCACATCCGAGAACCTGCTCCAAGCAGTATAGTTTTGTCAAAAAAACAGGAAAATGCCCTTTCGTTTCTAAAAGAGCATAAAGTCTCTCTTCTCTTTGGCGATACGGGAAGTGGAAAAACTGAGATATATATGAAGTACTTTGAAGCTATGCTGCTTAAAGGTAAACGTTCTATATTTTTAATGCCTGAAATATCTCTAACACCTCAAATGGCACTGCGCTTAGAGGAACACTTTGGTGAAGCTGTTGTTATGTGGCACTCAAAACTTACACCAAAGCAGAAAAAAATAGCTCAAGAGAAGATTTACAGTGGCCAAGCAAAGATTATAGCTGGACCGCGTTCAGCACTCTTTTTACCCATAAATGATTTAGGTCTCATAGTTGTAGATGAAGAGCATGATGATAGTTATAAATCTTCATCACGACCGCGTTACAATGCTAGAGATATAGCCATTTATATGGGTAAACATTATGATGTACCTGTGGTATTAGGAAGTGCAACGCCATCTCTTAGCACTTATGTTAAATTTCCATATGTAAGACTCAAGGGCGGACACATAAAAACAAATAAAACTTTTTTGTATGAAAAGTCTGTCGAAGAGCTCTCTCCTTTGATTTTTAAGAGTCTCAAAAGCACTCTAGATAAAAAAGAGCAGTCTATAGTTTTTCTTCCAACACGTGCAAATTTTAAGTACCTTATTTGTGGGGATTGTGGACATACTTATGAGTGTCCGTTCTGCTCTGTAGGTATGAGTATTCATCAAAAAAGCCGTGCTATGAAGTGCCACTATTGTAATTATACTCAGGCCATACCTCAAATATGTTGCGAGTGTGAAAGTGGACACCTTACTTCATCGCGTTTAGGAACTGCGGAAGCTGTTAGACAAATTAGCGAAGAGTTTACACAGGCAAGTGTAGAACAGTTTGATCGTGACGTTATCACGACATCTGCTAAACTAAAAAAAGCTCTTAAAAGATTTAATGATAGAGAGACTGATATTTTAGTAGGGACTCAAATGCTCTCTAAAGGCCATGATTATCATGGCGTTACCTTAGCGGTAGTTCTTGGCATGGACAATATGTTAAATATGAGTGATTATCGTTCTCGTGAAAAAGCACTCTCATCCCTTATACAGGTCTCTGGTCGTAGTGGACGCTCCCTTGACGCGCTTGTTTTAGTACAGAGTTTTAATGAAGGTTTTTTTAGTGCTTATATGGAAAAATATGAAGAGTTTTTAGAAGAGGAAAAAGGTTTTAGAGAAGGGCTCTATCCTCCTTATAAGAAACTATGTCGTATCTTGTTTGCGCATAAAAATGGGGCTAAGGCACAAGAAGAGATGTATACAATGCAAGAGAGTCTTTCTAGGATTGCTAATATAGAGATAGTTGGTTTTGGAAAATGTGCAATTGAAAGAGTTGCAAATAAGTATAGATTTGAAATACTTCTGCGTTCAGATAAGAGTACTGACTTGATTAAAGCAATTAAGATGACTAAGCTACCTCTAGCCGAGATAGATATGGATCCCATCGAGTTTGCTTAAAAAATCAAAAAGCTTATAGATTTTCGTCGTTACTGCTTTCGTCAGATACTATAGTATCCTTCCTCATTTGTGCCTAGAACTTATATAATCTTTATAATTTTTCCCATTTATTACTTATTATCAAAAAACCAGTAAAATGCCATCATCATACCAGGTGTTTTTTTATAGCTTTTATCAAACATGAATTTTCTAGCTTCCGATACAGGGATATAAATAACTTCTATATCTTCTTCCACTAATCCACCACCATCACTAAGTTTCATACTCTCATCAATCTGTGCATAGTAAAGAGTCTGCTCAGCTCCAGAGATACCAACACTTGTATAGAATGAAGTTATCTCTTGTATATCGATAAGTGGTACATCGTAACCGCACTCTTCTAAAATTTCTTCTTTAGCAATTTGGATTTTAGAACAATCTTTATCTATAATTCCAGCACAAAGTTCATACATCATTCCATTAGTTTTAGTCGCGTTTAATACAGGAGCTCGAAGTTGCTTAACAAGGACAAAGGCTTTTTTATCTTCATGATAGAGTAAAATTGAAACAGCATCGTGAGAGATTACAGCCTCCCAAATTCTAGGAGTGTTTTTATGTGTATAGTTAATTTTAATAGGTTTAACAAACTTTGGATTTTCTAAGGTAGTTATAGAGTCTATTTTAGTCATTAAGCCCAACTTCTCTTTTTTCTTTTGGGTTATAAAAATAACATTTATCTTTTTGTTGTGAAACTCTCTTAAATTTTGTAGAGTGTTCTAGGTGAAGGTTTACACTTTCGTTATAGTTGTCACGCAGTTTAATAAAGGCTTTTTTACTCTTACCTTTTAGTTTTTTTGTAGTAACTTGAACTACTCTAAGAGGATTTATAGCACGACCGCGTTTACGAAGTTCGAAGTGTAAATGTGGACCAGTTGAGCGACCAGTACTTCCAACATAACCGATAGTTTGGCCTTTTTTAACATACTTGCCACGTCTGATACCTCTACGAAATGATTTCATGTGAGCATATCGTGTTTCATAACCATCATCATGACGAATTTTTACAAGGTTTCCATAACTTCCCATGCGAGCTGCATAGATGACTCTACCACTTCCCGCTGCTACAATAGGTGTTCCACGACGAGCTGCATAATCAACACCTAAGTGTGCTTTCCAGCGTTTAAGAATAGGATGAAATCTACGTTTAGAAAAGTATGAAGATATTCTAGCTCCACGAACAGGGCGAGCGAGTAAAAATCCCTCTACCTCATTTCCTTTTTCATCATAATATCTTTCATCATCATTAAGATAAATATAGTGCTGTTTTTTTTTCATCTCAATCATTGCAACTTTTAATGTAGGCATGGAAAAAACACGACCTAAGCGATACTTCTGCTCATAGATCATAACAAGTTTATCTCCTTTTCGGATGTCTCTTTTAAAGTTTAGAGAGTTTCTAAAACTAGATACAAAAATTTGAGCAAGTTTTTTTGAACCTGTCTCTTTCATAATGTTGTAGTGAGGTGAGTGAGTTATCTCAAGTGAAAAAGATTCAGTTTTTGAAGTACTAACGATAGGAATAGGTTCAAATTTATACTCATCTTTTTCTTTGTAAATGTGAATCTGAAGTTCATCATTTAAAGGAAGTAAGGCTTGGAGTATATCACCATTTATATCTCTTAAAATCTGGTAGTGAATTCCAGTTCGCATCTCTTCGGTGAGTCGTTGATCATCCTTATCTAAGTTGTAGTAAAGTGGTTTGATTGGTAGTTTGACTCGTTCAAGAAAAAGAAGGTAACTTTCGTCTTTAAGCCAACGATGACGTTCAACTTCTGAGCCAAAAAGGGAAGCCAAAAAAGCAAAAATAATGAAAAAACGTAGCATGAATTGAAAATCCTAAATTAAATATTTTGAAACTCTATCAAAATTTGGCTTAGTATGAGGTTTCTTAGATATAATTACTGATATTAAATACAAAAGAAGATTGATGAAAAAAATAATTTTATTTTTGATTATAAGTATTAACTTGATTGCAGGTGTGATTAAATCACCTCTTTTGACTTATAATGAAGAGAGCTTGACTGCCACTATAAAAGTGAAAAGTGTAGATGTTGGAATGAGTGGTTTTGTAGTACATAACATTGCACCAAATCATAATGCGATTTTAAAAAATGTACTTGTGATAAGTTTTGACAAAGAGACTCAGATTGCAACATTGAAAGTAAGTGATTATGATGGACTTAGAAACAATGCTTTGCCTACAGGTAAATGGAAAGTAAAAGTTGGAGACAGCGTTGTTTTAGCCTTTGGATATACCAGAGCTCTACTTGTCGCACCAAGTGAAGAGATATACTACCGTATTTCAAAGAGTGTAAAGATTCAGTGGTTACATCCAGATATATTTGCCACTATTCTTTCGTTTGAAGGGCATCCAACACCACTAAAAGAAGACTTTGATGTTATGAGCAGTGCCTCTTCCATAGGGCTTATTTTTATCTATTTAGAGGGTAGAGTTTATACTATAGACTCAAAAAGTTTTAGTATTTTAAGTATTAGTGATGCACCTCTTGCTCAAGATAATGTTGTACTACCTTTTTACACAAGAATTCAAAATATTGATGAGGCTTGGTGGGGTGAGGGCAGTAACCCTTTAGAAGAGTACGCACCGCATTATTATAAGTTACTAGTTCAACATAACAAAAAAAATAAAAAACTTTATGAAATAATCGAGAAGTCGGATGAGAATATTTATGACCTACTCAATGATTTTGAAATAGGAGAGAAATAGATGATAGATATGAAACATATACAATATTTTAAATCAATCGTTGGTGATGAGAATATGTATAGTGATAAGGCACACTTAATCGCTTACTCTTATGATGCTACACGTGAGCACTTTGAACCTGATGCAGTAGTTTTTCCTCGTAATGAAGAAGATATTAGTGAAATTTTAAAGTATTGTAACGAGCAAAGAATAGTTATTGTTCCTCGTGGTGCGGGTTCAGGTTTTACAGGTGGAGCACTTCCTAGTTCTGGAGGTATTGTTTTAGCACTTGAAAAGCATATGAATAAAATCTTAGAGATTGATATGAAAAATATGGTTGCTATAGTTCAACCTGGTGTTATAAACATGGATCTCCAACGTGCAGTAGAAGAGGTTGGACTTTTTTATCCACCAGATCCAGCTAGCCAAGAGTACTCAACGCTTGGTGGAAATGTAAGTGAAAACGCGGGTGGTATGCGTGCGGCGAAGTATGGAATTACAAAAGACTATGTAATGGCTACTCGTGCAGTTCTTCCAAACGGTGATATTATCAAAGCAGGTAAGCGCACTATTAAAGATGTTGCAGGATATAATATTTCTGGTATCTTAATAGCATCAGAGGGTACACTTGCTGTTCTCTCTGAAATCACTCTGCGTTTGATTCCAAAACCAAAAATGACTAAGACTGCTATGGGAATATTTGACAGTGTTAGTGAGGCTATGGAAGCGGTTTATAAAACGATGGCAAGTGGTATTACTCCAGTTGCAATGGAGTTTTTAGATAACTTAACAATTCGTGCGGTTGAGCAGACATTTAACAAGGGTCTTCCAGTGGAAGCTGGTGCTCTGCTTGTAACGGATGTTGATGGTAATTTAGAAGAAGATTTAAATTTTCAACTTGCTCAAATAGAAAAAGTATTTCGTGAAAATGGTTGTAGTGAGTTTAGAATAGCTAAAGATGACAAAGAAGCAGCAGATATCTGGTTTGCTCGTCGTAATGCATCTCCTGCTCTTAGTGTCTATGGAAGTAAAAAGCTTAATGAGGATGTAACAGTTCCTCGTGCAGCACTTCCAGAACTACTTGAAAAGTTCTATGCAATTGCTGATAAATATAAGATAAATATTCCATGTTTTGGACATACTGGAGATGGTAATGTTCATACAAACGTTATGGTTGATGGAAAAGATCCCGAACAGGTAAAAATTGCTTATCAAGCCATAGAAGAAGTGTTCCAAGCTACTATAGATTTAGGTGGGACATTATCTGGCGAACATGGTATTGGTCTTGCAAAAGCTCCATATATGAGCATGGCATTCAGTGAAGAAGAGATGAACCTTTTTAAATCTATTAAGATGGCGTTTGATCCTAATAATATTTTGAATCCGGCAAAGATGGGACTTAACTAATCTTTATGGTTGATAAGTCTAGAGTTCATTATATATATAGACATCTAAAGTTCTTTATATCTACATTTGTAGATAAAGAACTCACTCTTTTTGCTGCTTCACTTAGCTTTTATACTATTTTTACAATTATCCCTTTACTTCTTATAATGCTCACTCTTTTGACCTCCCTCCCAAGTTTTTCCCAATATTATGAGACTATTAAAGTTTTTATATTCTCAAATCTTATGCCAGTAAACTCTGAGTCGATTATGGGCTATATTGATGGTTTTTTAGAAAACTCTGCAAAGATGGGAATTATAGGTTTAGCGATGGTTTTAGTTGCTTCACTTCTTTTTTTTAAGAACTTTGATTATATTGCCAACAAAATTTTTCATGCAAAACAAAGAACTCTGTGGAAGTCGATAACAACTTATTTAACGATGCTAATTCTTACCCCTATCGCGTTGGGAGCTTCTTTTTATATAACGGGCTACATAGCCACTTTAATGCATTCAAACTCTATAACAGAGGGCTTAAATATATTACCTTTAGTCCCATATATTATTATCTGGGCACTATTCTTTCTACTTTTTCAGATAAGTGCAAATATCAAGATTAACCCACGAGCTTCTTTTATAAGTTCTTTTTTAATCTCGGTGGTTTTTAGCATAAGCAAAAATGCCTTTATTTACTATGTCTTTTTAAATAAATCATATACAACTATGTATGGTTCTTTTGCAATTTTAATGTTTTTATTTCTTTGGATATATGTCTCTTGGATAATTTTTATATATGGACTCAAGCTATGTTATATGATAAATAGAGTATATGAAAAAAGACAAAGCATAGATAATTAAAAGATATATAAATCGTATTTGAAAAATGCTCAAGAGTGAGAGTATTACATATCCATAAAGCCAGTTAAAGCTAATCTTTACTATGCTATTACTACTTCCCAAATCTATCAAACTATTCAATAAACCATCGAGTAAATTTCCAAATCCGATAAGATGTAAAAAAATACTGAGTGGATAAAATAGGCTAAAAAGTGTTGTCCAAAGAATGGATAGATAATGGTAAAGGCTAAAATTTTCAAAAATTACCACAGAGTAGGGTAGCATTAAAAAATAGACCCAAAAAGGGACTAGAATAAACTGCCATGTTTTACTAAGATGTTTGAAATGAATGAGAAAAAGGAAGATGTAAAAAACACCACTCACAGAGAGCCAAAACCCTAACTCAAATACATATCTTGGAATAAAGGCCAGAAGTAGTAAAACCGTCAAAAGAAGAGTCTGCATTGAGATAACTTTTAGACCTCTGTCATAGAGAATAAATCCAATGACAAGCATAGTTAGAGCGCGAGTGAGTGAAGCGGGTGAATCTAAAAAAAGTAGATATGAAAGTAGTAAAAAGAAAATAATTACAAAAATATCCCTGGATGAATTTCTATAGGGAAAATATCTATCTTGAAAAAAACTATATGGAAATTTGAGTAAAAAAAGAAGTACTCCACTTAATATTCCAATATGAAAACCACTAATTGCAAAGAGATGAGAAATACCAAGATTAGAAAAACTTTGCTGTAGCTCTTTTGGAAGAGAGGTGGCACTGTAGAGTGCTTGGTATATAGCGACCGCGTTTACATCACTATGAGAAGAAGCTATGAAAGAATTAAATGAGTATTTAAAACTCTCTTGTATATTTAAAATATAACTTGAAGCATAAAAACTTTTCATGTATTCATAAAAGCTTATCTCACCTGCTTTTAATTCAAGACTTACTCTTTTGCCTACAATATATTCTGTTTTAAATGAAGTACCGGTATAAAAAGTAAAACCTTTTTCACTTTTCATCTTTAACATTTGATACTTGTGAATTTTACCTTTTTTTGTGATTTTTTCTTTTATATACTGTTTTAATACAACCGCGTTTACAATGTTAGAATCAAACTGTGTAAGGGATTTAAAGTTGTGCCACTCTATGAGAAGGGAGTAGAAAAATATAAAAGTAAGAGCAGATAAAAAGATAAAGAACTCTCTTTTCGAACTAAAGAGAGAAACTTTTTCTATCATTTTTAGAGTTGGGGCATATCTATTTGCGGTGGACCAACATCAATACTTGCAGAGCGTGTATCAACATTTTCATAAACAGTTTCAACTCCAGCTGAAAATGCAGGTGCATCGACAAAACGAGTAAGTTTTTTCTGGAAAATAAGTTTTACATGACCTGTTGGACCATTACGCTGTTTACCAATGATGATTTCAGCTTCCTCTTCTTCCTTTTCAACATACTCTGAAACAAACTCTTTACCTTCATTTTTGGCAGCTTTTTCGCGTTCTTTTTCTTCTTTGTAGAGATAAACATCATCACGATATACAAAAAGGATAATATCCGCATCTTGCTCAATAGAACCAGACTCACGAATGTCACTCAGCATAGGGCGTTTGTCATTACGAGACTCTACTCCACGGTTAAGCTGTGAGAGCGCGACAATTGGCATCTCTAGCTCACGGGCAAGCATTTTAAGTCCACGAGAGATTTCAGATACTTGAATATGTCTATCTTGATTTCCAACACCCTGCATAATCTGAAGATAATCGATTACAGCTATCTCGATTTCTGGATGTTGATTCTTAAGTTTACGAAGCTTTGAACGCAGTTGGTTGATGTTTATACTGCCTTGATCATCGACAAATAGCTTAACTGAATTCATTTTGTCAACTGCACCGTTAAGTGCACTCCATTGTTCATCATTCATATCGCCAACTCTCAATTTTTGAAGAGGGATAGATGTTTGAATAGAGAGTAAACGCAGCATCAATTGTTCAGCTGGCATTTCAAGAGAGAAAAATGCGACACCCTTTCCATTCATTATAAGTGAGTTTACAGTGTTTAAGATAAATGAAGTTTTACCCATGGCAGGACGAGCAGCAATAATTACCAAATCACCTTTACCAAAACCAGTCGTCATCTTGTTAAGTTCAGCAAAACCTGTATCAACTCCAACTAAAACAGAGTTACCACGAGCTTTCATCTCTTTGATGTACTCCATAGTGTCATAGGTCATTTTAGGTGAGTCTTTAAAGTCGCTTGTTTGATTGTCTTGTGTTATATCATAAAGTTTTTTCTCTACAATATCTATAACTTCACTAGAAGGAAGGTCTTCTTCAACAGTTACTCTTTTTATCTCAGTAGTAAGAGTTAGGAGATGGCGTTTTAGAGATTTATCTTTTATCTCGTTAACATAAGCAGTGGTGTTTGAGATAGGATTTGCAGATAAAATCTCAAGCATAACCTGTTCATCAAACTTCTTCATTTTAATAAGCTCTTTTTTAATGAACTCTTCATCTATTGGTTGGTCTTTTTGCAGTAGCGCTATCATTACTTTGAAAATATCTTGATGTGCAGGAAGATAAAAATCATCTTGTTTAAGAGCTACACTCAGTTCGTCAAATTGGCTTGGTTCAAAGACTATAGAACTTAAGATACTGCGTTCAAAGGCTAGGTTATAGAGGTTGTCTTGCATTATTTATTTTCCATAATATTTAGTATATTTTCAATTGTTTTTACTCTGACAATATCATTTTCGTTATACATAAAGTACCTTATTTAAAATAAAAGTATTATTATGATCAACTAAACCCTGTTTATCCACGATATCAATATTTTTTTTAAAAGTATTTTTTAGTAAATCTTTGAGTTCGTCTAACTTAGTAAAAGCATCCCATCCTATATATCTGTCTAAAAATTTTGGAGTTGTTTCTATGAGTATATCTATATCACTATCTTCTCGTACTTCATCTTGTGAATAGGAACCAAATAGACCTAATAGTTTCACATCTTCTTTTTCAAAAACTGGCTGTAGCTCTTTGAGCTTGGCAAGTATGTTTTCTTTTGTAAGCATGAAATTATTTTGCATTCTTAAGCACCTCTATTTATTTAAAAAGTAATTTTATCATAATAGCATTTAAACAAAGCAAAAGTCCAAATAGGATGAGAAAATCACTTCCAAAGAGAGGCTTTGCTCTGGGACATGCTGCTTCAGCTGCACCTTTTGATGTAAAGTAAGTTCAAGCTTTTGGTGAGGCTGAAGCTACACCTCAGGAGAGCTGTAATGAGAAAAAGTGGAGATTCAGTCACTGGGGGGAGTAAGTTTAGGTATTAAATCTTTTGTAAAGTTGTTGTAGGTAAGCTATAAGGGGATCGACCTTTTTATTCTCTTCTATTGTTAAGAGAAGTGCTTCTTGTATTGGAATATTAGTCTCTTTTATGAGTTCAATGAGTTCACTTTGAAATGGTATAAGTTTATCTTTAATAACTATATACACTTCATCTTCATCAAGTCCGAAATACCCATGAGCGATGATATTTCTAAAATCTACAATTTTTCTATATTTTTTATTTTCTAAAATATCATCTTCAATTAACACACGAGTTGCTTCTCCAATAATTTCTAGTTCTCTTATTGTAGCATCCCATGCCATTTCATTCCATCTTAAACTATCAG
This sequence comes from uncultured Sulfurimonas sp., assembly GCA_964588875.1. Classification (GTDB taxonomy): domain Bacteria; phylum Campylobacterota; class Campylobacteria; order Campylobacterales; family Sulfurimonadaceae; genus Sulfurimonas. The sequence continues at coordinate 12,206 of CAZPRE010000033.1, forward strand.
CCGATGTAAAGTCTTGAGTATACCTTTGTATCTTATTTATAGCAATAAATATATCAGTTATATAAAGTCTGTAATCTCTATTAGACATAAATAATCTCTTTATCAACATACTGCTTTACAAGTAATCTTAAATTTTTAATTTTTCCAAGGTCTACTCTTTTGCCAAAAGCATCTTCAAGGAGATATTTTAAATCAAAAAAATTATCAAAAGAGGAGGGCATCTCAACTAGAATATCTATATCACTACTCTCTTTTGCTTCATCACGAGCATAACTTCCAAAAAGTCCAATACTATGAACTTGATACTTGTTTTTGAACTCTTCTTTGTGGTCTTTTAAAAAATCTAAAATATACTCTTTAGTCACAAGAAAATCCTTTTTTAATTTATAAAGCGTATGTTAACACGGAAAACAGTCTTACTCTGACTTCTCCGCCATTATTTCAACTTCACTCACAAATCTATCTACAAGTTCATCTTCGTTAAGGTTAGCAACGACTTGACCTTTAACCATGATAAGGCCTTTACCTTTTCCATAAGCAATTGCTACATCTGCATGAGCAGCTTCGCCTATGGCATTTACAACGCAGCCCATTACTGAAACATTGAGTGGTGTCTTAATGTGGGCTGTTCGTTTTTCTATCTCTGCTACGGCTGTAACTAAGTCAGCTTCAATGCGTCCACAAGTGGGACAAGAGATTATGTTAAGACCATCAGGCATCGCACCGCTATCTTTTAAAATAGCACGAGCTACATTTATCTCTTCTTCGAGTTCACCTGTAATACTAACACGCATAGTATCACCGATACCATCAAGTAGAAGTGTTCCAAGACCAATAGAGCTTTTTACAGTTGCATGAAAGAGTGTTCCAGCTTCTGTAACGCCAAGGTGAAAAGGGTAGTGATTTTTTGGACGAAGCATTCTATAGGCATCGACTGTTCTTTGAACATCAGAAGCTTTAAGAGAGATTTTAATATCATCAAAACCTAAGTCTTCTAAGTATTTTATATTATACTCAGCACTTGCGACCATTCCCTCTGCAGTCTGTCCATACTTGTTTAAAAACTCTTTTTCAAGTGAACCCGCGTTTACACCTATTCGAACTGGAATACTACGCTCTTGACAAGCTTTTACTATTTCATTTATCCGAGATTTATCACCAATATTTCCAGGATTAAAGCGGATACAATCAACAGTTTGGGCAGCTATAAGTGCGAGTTTATAGTTAAAATGGATATCTGCTACAAGCGGAAGGTCAATACGTTCTTTTATAGATTTTAATGCAAGTGCATCTTTCATATCAGGAACGGCAACACGGACAATGTCACAGCCTGCAAAGTGTAGGCGTTTTATCTGTTCTACTGTGGCGTCCACATCGTGAGTGTTTGAGAAAGTCATCGATTGTGTACTTATAGGTGCATCACCACCAACTGCTACATTACCGACATATATTTTTTTAGTTTGTACTCTATTTATCATAGAATGATTTTAGCCAGATTGTTATAAAAAGGTGCTTTAGTCTATTAGTTAAGAGAAGATGAGGAGTGCCCTTAAGCTTTTAGCTTAAGAGCGAGAAATGAATGTTTCTTTGATTAGAATTTAAAGTCTAAGTTTGTATAAATGTAACGGCCAGGTTCATTCATAAGCATTACATCTGTAGTACCACCAGTTAACAGTGTTAGGTCTGCATAAGTGTTACTTAGAGCATAAGTTTCATCAAATATATTGTTTACACCTACGGTAAAATCAAACTGTTTGTTTACTGCATGTTTTACTTTTGCATTTAAAATTGTCCATGCATCAAGGTCTTGTTCACC
>CAZPRE010000034.1:0-4646 GCA_964588875.1 uncultured Sulfurimonas sp.
GTGCTAGTTTTGTTATAGTTTTCATTTGTTTTCCTTAAAATGTATTCTTGTGTGAAAGCAAGATATGTTATTTATTAAACCACTTAGGTTGATCATCTGGTATAACAGTGAAATCAATCTCGTTTAAATCAACTTTTGTAAAACCCTGCTCAATATCATATGCGAAAAGAGAATTTTTTCCCGTAAACATATAAAGATCTTTGTAATAGTAAAGTCCATTATCTAAATCTTTAATATTTTGCCATGTTAATATATCTTTCATATCAACTGTAAAAGTAGCAATAGCATCAATCAAACTTCTAGCTTGTGCTCTTGCTTGAACACTTGAGTAAACAGGCATCATGTTATCTAGCCAAACAGTAGCTCTTGCAAAACGTGAAGCTGGAGTAAAGTCAGCTGGCAAACCTAGCATCGCAGTTTGATTTTTATGTGCACCAGTTGCATTATAAATAGTGTCATAATTTATAACTCTTTTTTCAAACTTTGGGTTTGGTTTTGTATTTGTTATTTTCATTGAACTATATTGTGCAGCATTTTTAAGTTGCCATGCATAAGAAGGTGCGTTTGTCATAACATCTTTAGCATTTTCGTAAAATACAACTTTTCCATCTACGAATTCAATAACAGCAGAGTGACCACTTTTATCTCTTATGCTTATATGTTGAGGAAATAGAATCATTTGAGTTGACCTATTAACAGAAGCATTCGCTCCAACTAGTTGTAACTCTTTTAAAAGTTTAATTGCCTCTTTTGTACTTTTTGCTTTTGATAAAACATATGTACCAATATCACCAAAACCTAATACTTTTTTATTACTATTTTTATCATAATCGGGGTACTTAGCTCCTGCAAAAAACAGATAAGCAACGCTTACTCCCTCCGTATTCATACCATCCGTTACTTGGTTAAGCATAGGATTAACAATACGACCAACATAGCCATATTTATTACTCCAGATTTTTAATTTTGATTTAGGTATTTTTTGAGAAGGCATATTAATACTTGTTGTATGTTTTTGTCCTACATAACTAACTGCATTAGGAACCGTTATATTACTTCCAAACTCATTGTTACGACCTACAACATGTTTACCATCTTTGTTTATAAATATTTCGCTACAAGCTTGTGCTGATGTTATAGCTAAGATAGCAGAGAGTGCTAATCTTGTTATAAATTTCATATTATTTCCTTTATTTTATTGATTACCTATATTATAGCTAACTAAAAACTTAAAGCTGTGTGATTGTTGTGTGATTTCTGTGAGATTTAGGGTTTTAATTACGTTATGATTAGTCATAATTAATGGAGTACAAGTAGATATGAAAAACAAATATAATATTCTTATTGTTGAAGATGAGATTATCGCGTCACACTATCTAAAGGAAATACTTCACTCACTTGGGCACAAAGATGTTTTTCAAGTAACAAATGCTAAAGATGCTATTGATAAAATAATAGAGCATCACATTGATTTAGTATTTTTAGACATCAACATCTCTGGTTCTATGGATGGTATAGTCTGTGCAAATAAACTCAACGAGAAGTATTTTGTACCTGTTATATTTTCAACTGCCTACTGTGATACGCATACTATGGAAGAAGCATCTAAGACAAATATGTTTGGCTACTTGATGAAACCTTTTGAGAAACAAGATGTTGAAGCATCTCTATTTGTAGCACTTAACAGGTTAAGTAAGACAGAAAAACATAAGGTAGTGCACAGAGTTCCTAAAAGCAAAGAATCTATACAGATTAATTCCAAGTTATCTTTTTCACTTCATACACGGACTCTCTTTCGATATACCATTCCAATTGATCTTACAAAAAAAGAGATGCTAATCCTCTATGTCTTGTCTACAAACCTTAACCAAAACATCTCTTTTAAGACAATTCAAGAAAAAGTTTGGGATTCTAAAGATGTCTCTGGTGCAACTATACGCGATACCATAAGAAGACTACGTGCTAAGGCACCCGAGTTAGATATTCAGAGTGTTGCAGGGTTTGGGTATATTTTAAAAGTAGATGTATGATTTTTAGATACCTGTTTTATATCCTAGCTTTACATAGTATACTCCAAGCAGATACTATTGAGATTGGCTCTACAAAAAATATTTATAATAATTTTGAGATACCTTATGTAAGTAATGATACTAAGGCATTTACAATTGAAGAAGTATCTCAAAAAGAGTTTACAAGTAAAACATCTAATAATTTTTCATTAGGTTACAAAAAAGGAAGTGTTTGGTTTAAAATAACAGTTCAAAACAGTAGCGACAAAGAAGAGTTCATACTCTCTATAAATGAACATTTTTATGAAAAAGCCAACCTCTTCCATTACGATACTAAGTGGATAGAAGAAAAAAACGGCCTCTTCACTCCTCTACAAAGCAGAGAAATTAAAAACAAAAACCTTTCCTTTCCTCTACATCTAAAACAAGGGAAAACAGAAACATATTACTTACAAATTCAAGGGAGATATGCCTATTTTGGGAATATTGTTTTATATGAAAAGGAAACTTTTTATTTAGAAACACAATTTGATAGTAACTATTTATTTATATATGCCCTTGGTATCTTAACAATCATTGTCATTCTTAACCTCTTTCTCTTTATAAAGCTAAAAGAAAAAATATACATAATCTATGTAGGTTATAGCTTTTTTAATCTCGTTTTTATTCTTAACATAAGTGGTCTTCTTACTTATGTTGATTTACAGTACTATATTTATGACTTACATTTATCTGCTGCATTCATGATCGCATTTTTAATCCTTTTCTCTAGAGAATATCTTCAAACAGATCGCTATTTAAAAAGAGTTTCAAAAGTATTATTATATTTAGCAGTTATATTCTTTTTTGTCGGTATTTTAGTTGTGTACTCATATCAACCTTGGAATAAAGTCATAAACAACCTATCTGGGCTAAGTACTCTTTTTCTTATTATCACTTCGTTAATTATTTACATTAAAGGAAATCGAAATATCATCTTCTACATTGGTGCTATGCTCATATATCTCTACTTAGTAGCTCTTTTTACATTAATGGTGGCTGGTGTTTTAGAGTACAGTTTTATCACACGCTATGGATTTATCATCGCCACAACATTTGAAGCCTCTATATTTTCACTTCTAATAGCAAATAGATACCATCAACTTAAAAACGAGAAGATAGCATCACAAAACCAACTTTTAGAGCTCCAAAGAGATAACCACAGCTATCTTGAAAAAGAGATACAAGAGAGGACAAACGACCTAAACGAAAGTAATATACAACTCCAAAGTCTGCTAAGTGAGAGAGAGCTTCTTTTAAAAGAGGTCTTTCATAGAGTAAAAAACAATTTTCATATGATTATAGGTATTTTATGGATTCAAGGAAATAAGTACAAAGACAATGCCCCCTTTCATGAACTCATTAACAAAATAAAGTCTATGGCTAAAATCAATGATTATCTTTATACATCTGATAATATCACACAGATAGAGATAGATGATTATTTAGGTGATATTATCAAATTTTCTTCTGTTGGCACTAATAAGATCAAACTAACGGTCTCTATTGAAAAGCTTACTGTCTCATTTAACGATGCTATGAGTCTAGGGATTATTCTTAATGAACTACTTACAAATAGTATTAAGCATAATCAACATTTAGATGAGATACTTATCACTATTACTCTTAAAAAAGATATGGATAGATGTATCCTCCTTCTTCATGATAATGCTACAAAGTTTAAAGAAGATGCAGGGAAGAGTGGTATAGGAATGATACTTATTCAAGAGTTTAGCTCAAAATTAAAAGATGCTTCATATAAGTTCTCGTTTGAGAAGGGAGCTCGTTTTCACTTGAATTTTGAACCAATAAGTGACTCCTGTTAATATAGGTAGAAAGTCACCTAGAGATGCTAAACCCTATCCCAACTTTATGAACTCTGTTGTCGTAGTCTATGAGGGATTCTCCATATCCACTGAAACCTTTCATATACAAAAAGATATCTTTTGATCCAAAGAGTGGGTAGGAGTAGTTTACTTCTGTCGCTCTGTATTTATTAAATGTATTTCTTGACTTTAATTTCAGTATATGTTTTTTATACGGCAGAACAAGCTCTAGCTCTCCATATCCTAAGTAATCCATCAGATTAGGGTTATACTCAAGTGAACCAACATTATGCCAAAGTGTCAACTTAGTAAAAAAGAAGGCTGTTTGAAAGTATAAACTAGTAGCTAGATAGTTCCATGATCTCTCCTCTGCTCCACCTCTTCCATTAGACTGATGAGCAAATGCCACTCGAACTGCTTTGAGATAATCTACCGTAGGTGTAGGAAGTGTAACAAAAGCTTCAGGATTGTAGTTAGTCTCTCTAAAGTAAGCTGAATCGGCATAAAGTTGCCAAAAAGACACCTGTGTGTATCCAATGGAGTATATCTCATTAAACCCTAGTAGGTTTACAGCATAATCATACTTAATACTCAACTGAAACTCTGTCTCAGAATCTAATGCCTTATGCCCATTTGTATCTGGATAAGTACCGTTGTATCGATAGCTAAGCGGTAAAAAGTAGTTAGCTCCATGAGCTTTAATGTTGTAAAGAGATTGAGTATATTGTCTTATCGTATCTTGAGTCTCTTCATTCTCAGACTTCTTGAGTGT
>CAZPRE010000034.1:4656-13917 GCA_964588875.1 uncultured Sulfurimonas sp.
GTATTGTAGAGTTTGTTATACTCTTTTTCAATATCTCGACGTGGATCAGGTTTTGTTTGCCAATAGTATGCATGAGAAGAGAGTTTATAATACTCTTGCGACTTTTTTATATCTACCTCACAACCCTCTCCATGCTCATACATATAACCTAAAATGTAAGCAGCATCGTTATCTTTATCCTTCTTTACAAGCACTGTAAAAAGCTTTAGTGAAGTTTTAAAATCATTAGCTTTATAGATTGTATAAGCTTCTTCAAATCGAGTGGCTCCAAAGAGTGTACTAACCAGAAGTAGTGTTATAAATAAATTTTTCATCTTGAGAGACTAAAGCCAATACCTATCTTTTGAACATATTCATCATTGTGATGTGTGTCTGGCTCATCTTTTGCACCAGCATAAGCTATCATACTTTCACCATATCCTACAAAACCTTTGATATAGAGAAAAAGTGCATCTCCAAAAAGTGGATAAGAGTAGCTAGTGTCTATTGCACCCTTATCATTAAAGTTATATCTAAAAAGTGCTGTGGCAAAATGCTTTTTATAAGGCAGTGTAAACTTTATATGTCCGTGTCCCATAGTCTTAATTAGGTCAGGATTATAATCATGGCCATCTTTAAATCTATGCCAAACTTGTAGTTCTGTAAAAATGGACTTATACTGGAAAAATGTGCTTAGTGCTGCATATTGCCATGCTCTCTCATCTGGTAAACCAAGGCCATTCGATCTATGTGCAATAGATACTCTTATAGCTTTAAAGTACTCTGTATTCATCGGCACGGTAACAAATATTTCAGGATTATAATCACTTGCTCTAAAGTATGCATCTCCAACAAAATACTGCCAAAAAGATTGCTGTGTATATGCTACTGTATAAATTTCACCAAAACCTAGAAGATCTGGAGCAAAGTCATACTTTACACTTATCTGAAATTCAATTTCTGTAGAATCTGTATCTCTATCAGTAATATCATCATAATTGCCGTTAATTTTCACAGCCATAGGTAAAAGATAGTTTGTTTTATGTGCCTTAAGATTAAAAATAGAATGAGTAAACTGATAAAGAGTATTCATTGTCTCTTTATCTTCTAGCTCTGTTAAACTATCATAGAGTACATCGTATTGATTTGTAACTTCTTTATCAACATCATGTCTATTTTTTGAGTAATAGCTTGTAGAAGCTTTTTTGTACCATCTATTTGCCTCTGCTTTATCAAGATTACAACCCTCCCCATTCTCATACATATGCCCAATGATATATGCGGCATCCGAATCATCATCCATTTCGACTAAAACTTTAAAGTCTTCTAATGCTTTACGATACTCACCACTCTTATATGTTGCATACACTTCATCATATTCAACACTTGATGCAAGCAGACTAGAGACTACTAAGATTAAAACTAAGATTATTCTTATCATTTTTGAACTCCATTTAGAATTGGTACGAAATCACAATCTTCTAACTCTTCTTCTTCAATATTTATTCCATTTTTGATAAACCTAGTAATAACCTGCTTACCATTTCTCTCTAATGGTGCCACTAAAATACCGCCATCTGCTAACTGATCAAAAAGTTTTGATGGTATCTCTTTTGCCGTAGCGGAAAAAAGTATTCTATCATAAGGTGCATAAGATATCCAGCCATTTTGACCATCGTCTGTTCTTGTGTGAATGTTGTTGATACCAAGTTGTCTAAAACGCTGTCTAGCCTCAAGTAGTAGAGGTTCTATTCGCTCTATAGTAAAAACCCCACGAAATAGGTGAGAGAGTACGGCTGCTTGATAACCACTTCCACATCCAATTTCGAGAACTCTATCTGCACCACGAGGGAAAAGATACTCTGTCATCTTAGCAACTGTTAAAGGAGAGCTAATATACTGAGCCCCACCTATTGGGAGTGCATCAAGCTTATAAGCACTATGCGCAAAACCTTTTGGTACAAAGGCTTCTCTATCTGTTTTTGCTATTGCATCTTTTACTTCGCTACTCATTGAAAAAATCTTATCACACTCATTTGCGAGTCTTAGTGTTTTACTTGCAGTTATTCTATCCACTTATTTTATCCCTATGTCCATATATCTTCTCATAAGAGTAATCTCTTTTTTCTTATACTCTAGCTCTAAGCAAGGCTTATTCCCGTTTCTTTGGACCTCACCTTGTGGCGAAATAATTCCGCTCATTTTTGTACAATCTTCATTGAGTGAATCACTTGCAACTACATAACATTGGTTCATAATAGCTAGTGTTTGAGTAAAGGCTTTAAAGTGCTCAGTTCTTAAAACTCCCCACCAAGATGGGACAGCTATAACATCAGCACCTTCGGACATCTGCCACAACTCTTTAAAACGCAGCTCAAAGCAGATAAATATTGCTATTTTGATACCGTTAACTTCGATGATTTGTATTTCTTCATCGGAGCCCTCACTCATGTATTTATGTTCATCACCAAAACGAAAAAGCCTTGCTTTTGCTCTCTCATAAATAACCTCACCATCATAAAAGACCTTTGCAAAGTTAAAAACTTCCTCACCTCGTCTCTCGATAATAGTGAGTATAACTGTTTTATTTTTAGAGGCTTTTTTAATCTCCTCTATCGCGCCAAGAGCAAAATCTAAAACTGCTTCAAAGTTCTCATAATCATAAGCTGTTAAACAAACTTCTGGAGCAACTGTGATTGAGTTCTCTGTAGCCGCGTTTAAAAGAGAGAGTAGTGTTTGTAAATTGTCACTATAATTAGGGGTAGTTAAAAATGAAAGTGAACGTAGTGTTGTGATAGGATTCTCCATAAAAACATAATTTTTGTATTATATCTTTATGAAGGTTAAAAGCTTTTACTCTTTGTCATCCTCGTATTGTTCGATAAACTGATCTAGTAAAAAATCAACACTTTCTAAAACATCAATATCAATCGTTTCTTCATCGGATTCTATGAAATCATTTGCGGCATAAGTAAGGGCAAAAGTTGCACTTTTATCTTCTCTAAAAGTTTGCACCTCTTCACCAAGAGCAAGTTTTACATAGATAAAATATGACTCATCATCACTGATTTCCACCATTGAGACCATAAGTGTCGCACTATCTTGAGCCCCGGTTTTTATGCCATTATCCTCAAGTTTCGTTTTCATTTTTTCTTTAATCTTCACTACTGTTTGTGCTTTTAAAATAGAGAGATCATTACTTACATAAATATTAGCCTGTTGTAAACCAGTAAGTGTCCAAAAACCAGCAGCTTGTAGAGAGTACGTTAAAAGAAAAATTAGTAATAATTTCATCTACTGTGCCTGATAGAGTTTTTTCATCTCTTTGAGATTTTTCAGATACTCTTTTTTCTTTACATAACCGGCAGTCTCATAAAAGCTTTTTTGAGTCTTTGGATTTATAAAAAAGACTCTTGGAGTCATCTGAGTTTGAAACTCTTTTGGAAAACTCTTTATATCAAATTTCTTATCCACAACTAGAGTTATTACCTCTGCGTTTATATAGGGAGTTAGCAGTTTTGAGCTAAGTGTCTTTCGCTCAAACTTGCGACACCAAGGACAGTAATCTGCTCCTAAAACCATCATAAGAGGTTTGTCCTCTTTTTTAGCCTTTAGTAATGCAGTTTCATAATCTCGCTCAAAACCCATCTCTTTAGCATAATCATCAACATTAGCACTAAAAAGCGTTAGTGTTAGTAAAACTAGAGTTAGTAATATTTTCATTTTCTCTCCTTAATCTTATGCTAGTGAAAAAACATTTGAAAGAGTATTTATATAGTTAAAATATCCAGTAATTGAAACTGCTTCAACTATTTGAACATCACTATAACCCATCTCTTTAAGAGCATCAATCTCTTCTTTTTGGATTTTATAGTTATCTTTTTGTGAAGCTCTTATACAAAAATTCAAGAGTGCTTTTTCTTTATCATCTGTATTAATAGCATCAACACCTTGTAAAATTTCTGCTATTCTCTCATCAGTTAGTCCTAGCATTTTAGCTATACCTTTGTGAACATCAACACACATTTTACATCCGTTTTCTATCGATATTAAAAGTGCTATTGCCTCTTTTATATCATAAGAGAGAGTTGTCTCATCAAGTAGGTAACTTTGAATCATTGTATCAGTAGCAAAGTAGACTTTTTCATCAACTGCTAAGAGTTTAAAAATCTCTCCTAGTTTTCCAGTTTTTTCTAAAATTGGTTTTGCTTTTGCTTGAATCTCTGGAGTCATCTCTTCGAATTCAGGTAATTTTATATGTGCCATTCTTATTTCCTTTGTTAGTATAATTTAAAACGTTAAGTTAAACTTATCGTTTCAAATTATAGGGTATAATTCTTATATAAATATTAATAGGAATTATATATGGAATACAAAATATCAGAGCTTGTTGCTGCAACAGATGTACCAAAATCTACTATTCTTTATTATATAAGAGAAGGTTTACTACCAGAGGCAAAAAAGCTCAAATCAAATGTACATAGATATAGTGATAAACATATACAACTCATCAAGTATATAAAGTATATGAAACAGGAGATGGGTAGCTCAAATGAGCAGATAAAAACAGCTCTAGAGAATAAAAATCAATCATTATCTAGTTCATACTCTATGCTTGCACCTCTTATGCAAACACTTAGTGCGATTCCAAGCGGTGCCATGCACTACTCAAAAAATGAATTTATTCAACATTATGGTTTTGATGAGCCACTGTTAAACAAGCTTTTAGAAGATGGAATACTCATACCTATCAATAAAGAGTTTACGGATAAAGAAGCCTCAATCATGCGTCTTATAGAAAAGTTTGAAGACCTTGGTCTGGAGTATGAAATAATAAAAGAGTATGTACATCATGCACAAGCACTAGCCGAACTAGAACTTAGCATACAACAAAGATTATGTAGTGTACGAACAGATGAAAATTTTTCAACACTCTGGAAGATTATGTTTGAAACACTTTTTAATGCAAAAAAGTATATATTTAGTAGACAGACCCATAAGCTCCTTTTTAAAGCTCTTGAAGATGAGTTAAAAACTTAGAAATCATCAACCCTTTTGATAGGGGTTTTCAACAGAATTAAGTCTGTCATCTGTAAAAAGAACAAGGTGTGTTACCTCGTTGCGTTGAATAAAACAAATCATCTGAAGCCGTTTTCTCAGCACTTCCCAAAAATTATATGCCCACTGATACTTGATGTTGTTTAAATCCAATTTAATTCGCTACAATCCCTTATGAATAAAAAATTTAAAGCCGCGTTTGGATTAAAAAATAGACACTTTCAAACACTATACTCCTCGCTTTTTAGAAAGCTTCCTTCACTTGAAATTGAGATTGAAAACTTCTCTTTAGATGATGGGGATTTCTTAGAATGTCACTGGCACAATAAACCTAAGATAAATTCTACAACTCCTATCATCATTCTTTTTCATGGTCTTGCAGGTTCGTATAAATCCCCCTATATTCAAGGTCTAATGGCCGAGGCTAAGAGAAATGGTTTTGCGGCTGTTTTAATGCACTTTCGTGGCTGTTCTGGTAAAGAGAACACTCTTCCTCGTTCCTATCATAGCGGTGATAGCGGCGATGCACTTTCATGGATAGCTGAACTCTCTTCACAATATCCAAACTCCAAACTCTTTGGTGTTGGTTACTCTCTTGGGGGCAATATGCTCTTAAAGCTCTTAGGTGAAGTAGGTGATAAATCTCCTCTAAACGCGGCCGTATCTGTATCTGCTCCACTGCAACTTGATATTTGTGCAGATGCTATGAACAGAGGCTTTTCTAAATTTTATCAGCATATACTACTTAAAGATTTGAACCTCTCTTTAGAAAAAAAGTTTGACAAACACGATATGAAAAACTTTGTAAAAATCAAGAAAAAAGATATTAAAAATCTAAAAACATTTTGGGAGTTTGATGGAGCTTATACTGCACCAGTTCATGGATTTTCTTCGGCAGGAGATTACTATACTAAATGTAGTTCAAAGCAATTTTTAAAGAGTATAAAAATACCCACACTTATCATTCACTCTAAAGACGACCCATTTATGACACAAGAAGTTATACCATCACAAGAGGAGTTATCTCAAAGTATTGAACTTGAACTTTCCTCTAATGGCGGTCATGTCGGTTTTATAGGAGGGACATTTTTAAAACCAGACTATTGGCTTGAAAAACGAATAGTAGGGTTTTTTAGCAATTATCTATAGCATGTATGAGTTTTAACACTATACTAATATAAGTGTACTATGATGTTGTATATTCAATAAAGGTTTTACTATGGCATCTGATTGGCGTTTAAAAGTAGAAAAAAAGTTTGAAGAGTTTACTTATCTTCTAATTAATCATAGATTTTTAGCTCTTTTATTAACATTAACTCTTGTTATTGGGCTCGCTTCGAACCTTCCTAAAATCACATTTGACACTTCTACGGAAGGTTTTCTTTACAAAGACGACCCTCAAATCCTTATGTACAACGACTTTAGAAACCAATTTGGTCGCGATGAAAAAATTATAGTCGCTATCAAGACTAAAGATATTTTCAACAAAGCCTTTTTAGAAAAACTTTTTGCTCTACATGAAGAGATAGAAGAGAATGTTCCCAATATAAAAGAGATAAACTCTCTTAAAAACGCGAGAAAAACCATAGGTAACAAGTCAGAACTTATAGTTGAAGACCTATTTTTAGATGGGATTCCTAATGACATAAAAAAACTAAATGCCATTGCTGAGTTTGCAAAAAGTAACTCAATTTATAAAGATTTATACTTAAACGCGGACTCTACCTTTACCACTATTATGATTACGACCAATACCTATACTTCAATCGGTGTTGATGATTTTGATCCATTGACAGAGGGTTTTGAAGATGATGAGAGTAGTAGTGAAGAGTTAGCATTTATAAGTGTTCCTGAGACAAATGAGCTTATAACAACTCTTGAAGCCATCCTAAAAAAGTACAAGGCGGAAGATTTTAAAATCTACGATGCTGGTTCACCCATCGTAACAAAAAACCTTCAAACAACACTTATGGCGGATATGTCTAAATTTATTCTCTATGTGGTATTAACTATTTCGATTCTTCTGTTTTTAACTTTTAAAAGAACCAGCGGTATTTTCATTCCCCTTGTTGTAGTAATACTCACACTTCTAGCCACTATAGGCTCAATGGCACTTCTTGGTTACCCTATTACCTCAATGACTCAAATTTTGCCATCTCTGCTCTTAGCTGTAGCAATAGGCGATAGTATTCACATACTCTCTATCTTTTATCATAAGTATGATGAGAGTGGAGATAAAAATTTTTCTATTGCCTATGCTATAGGTCACTCAGGACTTGCAGTAGTGATGACATCTTTTACTACAGCAGCTTCACTTCTCTCGTTTTCCATATCAGACATTGCTCCAGTTGCGGCTCTTGGTATTTTTTCAGCCATTGGTGTTACGATGGCATTAATATTAACTCTAGTGTTTATCCCCATTTTACTCTCACTTCTTCCTATGAAACACAAGCCGCAGGATGAAGATAGTTTTCTTGATAGATTTACTATAAATATAGCAAACTTCTCAATCAACTACTACAGAAGCATCATAACATCAGCACTAGCTGTTATAGTCATATCTCTCATATTGGCTGCACAGATGCAGTTTTCACATAACCCTCTTCACTGGTTTAAAGAGAACAATAGTGTAAGAATAAATACTGAAACTATCGATAAAGAACTAAGAGGTTCAATCAGTATAGAAGTAGTCTTAGACACGGGAAAAGAGAATGGTGTTTACAACCCAGAGTTTCTAAACGCCATAGAAAAAGCTACAAAAGAGATCTATACATATAAGGGTGAGAACTATTTTATAGGCAAGATAGTGAGCATCAATGATGTTTTAAAAGAGATACATATGGCTCTAAATGAAAACAGACCAGAGTTTTATGTTATACCTCAAAACCAAGACTTAATAGCCCAAGAGTTCCTGCTCTTTGAAAATAGTGGAAGTGACGATTTAGAAGAGATAGTCGATTCTCAATTCTCAAAAACAAGGCTAAGCATTAAAGCACCATGGGTTGACAGCATAGAGTATGTAGAGATGATTGATGAACTGCACACTCTTTTAGATTCTGAGTTTAAGGCACTAGCGACTGTTAATGTCACAGGTACGCTACCTATTCTTGCAACTACTATTACCAAGTCAATAGAGAGTTCTATAGAGTCTTATATCATCGCGTTTATAGTTATTGCAGTTTTAATGGTTTTACTTATTGGGAACATTAAATTAGGGCTGCTGAGTATGATTCCTAACCTAACACCTATTATGTTTGGTATCGCGTTTATGGTAGTCTTTGATCTTCCACTAGATATGTTTACTATTCTCATCGGTGCTATTGCCATTGGTATGGTAGTTGATGATACCATTCACTATATGCATAACTTCAAACGCTACTATATACTTCACAATAATGTGGACGAGGCTATACGACTCACACTTCACTCAAGCGGTCGTGCTATCTTTATAACATCTATAGTTTTAAGTTCAGGATTTTTAGTTTTTATGTTTGCGAGTATGACTAACCTATTTAACTTTGGTCTTATCACAGGGGTAACTGTTATTGTCGCTATGATTACGAATCTTACACTTACAGGTGCATTAATGAAACTCTTTATAAAGAGTCATAAAGATATTTAAGCTTAGAAAGCACTAAATACTTGGTTTTGAGTACTAGAAGCAACCTTGTTTTTAATAGCCAAAGATGTTAAGTGCTCTTCAATTTCCTCTTTTGCCATCTCTTTTGGGTGCTTTTTATTTTGAAAAAATATATACTGCTTTATCCAGTATACCTAAGTCCTTTCAGTCGATAAACTATAATGTTTAAATCGTATAGTATCTCTGACAATATCAAGTAATTTTCTCTTAACTTCCATAGTTCCCCCTCAAATTTTAAGCTAACCTATGCTCTTTTAATGGAATATTGACAATTAACACTCCACTTATGCTCTAATAACGACAATAAAAGTATAAATAGCACACTTATTCTTTAAGGATAACAGTTGTAAAATAACAAATATCTTAATAGTATTGCATTTTGTCATGGAATTCACCATATTAAGCAATATATCCCTTTTTAGAGGTGCATAATATTTGCTTGTTAATACTGTTATTTAAGGTTAAGATAACCATAATGGTTATGAATAAAGAGTTATATCATAAAGGAACATTACAATGACAGCATTTAATTATATTGAACCAAACTATAAATACATTGGGATTTTTACAAATTTAGATAAAGA
>CAZPRE010000035.1:0-13778 GCA_964588875.1 uncultured Sulfurimonas sp.
GACTTTGCAACAATATACTTAGAATACACTCCAGATAAGTATGTAGTAGAGCTAAAGGCAATTAAACTGTATATAAATTCTTTTAGAAATCGCAGTTTGTCTCATGAAAATGGTGCTAATGAAATTTATGAAGTTCTAAGCAGAAAACTGAATCCAAAATGGCTAAAAATAGTAGCAGATTATAATCCAAGAGGAAATGTCCACACAGTTATAGAGATAAATTCTAAAGACACTTAAGTATTTATTAGATATTTTGTTTTAATAAATATTCTTTCATAGTCTCTTTATCTTTTGCGATTGCAAAGTGTCCAGAGTTATGTACAAAATGCATAGTGTCATCTTGTAGTAAATTTTTACCATTTAACTCAAATGAACCTAGTGTTTTTAATGGTATTCTTACTTTGAAATTTTTTTCTTCTTTGTCTTCCCAAACTACTGCTTTTATATTTGGTGCTTTTTGAGCATTTATATAACTTGACCAATGCGGTGTAAATGAACTTAGTTTAAGTATTCTTTCATTATTGTTAAAAGTGTGTGAATCTCTTATTATATTTTCTGCTTCTATAAATAAATTTTGTGACTCTACCATTGATTTTAAAACTGTGTATGAAAAATCTACAGCTTTTGCAAATTGTTCATTTTGCTCAGGGCTTAATATTTTTGAACTATTATAGCATTTAACCATATTTGTATACTCAAAAGGTTTTGCTTTTTTAACTCCCGTATCATTATCATCTACCATTTTTATAAGTTTAGATATTTTTTTATAATCATCTTCATAGCCTAAATATTGCCATATAAGACCAGCACTACTTTTACCACCTTTATATTGATGATGATCAAAGTACTTAATACCATCAAACTTTTTACCTATGTCTATGACAATATCATAAGAAGACAAATCCTGCGTGTCATGGTCTATTCTATGGACTATTATTTCATCTTTTGTAAAAAGTTTTAAAAGTGCTACAGCAGTTACTTCATCCGTATGAAATATCTTATTGTGAGTTGCTATATTTTTTTTCATTTTAGACTAATTTTCTTTTTTTATTAGAAAGAGCTATTATCTCTATCGAATTATCATTCTCTTCCAAAACAAATTTATGTTTTTTACAAAACTTTTCATTTCCTTGAATAAGCATTTTTTGTGCAGTCTTATTTGCCTCTTCCATCGTTTCAAAAAAAAGATCTTTCATCCAAGCTTTTCTCTTTTTGGCGCAGCTACATGGGTTTTGTATATGTATTTTTATCATCTTTTACCTTTTTTAAATTTTGAATTTTGAATTTAATTTTAACTATTTTATAGTTTACTTAATAGGGCTATTTTGTTGGTTTATATAATAATAAAATATATTCCAAAAAACCCACATGCCAAGAAACCCACTTTCTAAATTTTGACAAGAATGCAAGAGTAAACTTCACAATAGAATTTTGTATAATAAAGAGGTAGATGAGTAGAAAAACTCACGACTAGCATCTTAAACTAACAAAATACTCCTACGAACAGCTCTTTAAAAATCATACAATTAGTGTATGATTTTTGTAATATACCCACATCAACTTTTTGAAAATATTGTTAATTTAAAGGATAAAAAAGTGCTTTTAGTAGAAGAGCCACTTTTTTTTACTCAGTACACTTTTCATACACAAAAGCTCATAAATCATCGTGCTTCACTCAAGTTTTACGAGAACTATTTAAAAGAAAATAGCATTGAAGTTGAGTACTTTGAAGATGAAAGTTACTTGGAGTTATATAGAGATGAGAGCATTAGAATTTATGATGTTGCAGATGATTATTTATTCAAAAAAATAAGCAAAAATTTCCAAGAGCTTAGTGTTTTAAAAAACCCAAGCTTTATTGACACACAAGATGATGCAAAATTTTTTCACAACTACTACAAAAATAGACGCCTCTCCCTTGGTGTTTTACTAGAAGAGGGTAAGAAACCTATTGGAGGAAAGTGGAGTTTTGATAGTGAAAACCGTAAGAAAATTCCTAAAGATACTCACATTCCTTTTGCGCTTACTTTTAAAAATCCTTACATTGATGAAGCACAAAAGTATGTAAAAAAGTTCAAAAGTATAGGGAGTTTCGAGGAGTCTTACTATCCAACAACATTTGAAGAAGCGAAGATAGTATTTGAGAACTTCCTGCTTTTGAAGTTTAAAGATTTTGGTGTTTACCAAGATGCCATAGTAGAAAATGATAACTTTTTGTTTCACTCAAATATCTCAAGTTCACTCAACTCTGGGCTTTTAGATTTAGAGTATGTAATAGAGAAAACTTTGAGTGTAGAGGATGTTCCCCTAAACGCCAAAGAGGGTTTTTTAAGACAGATTATAGGCTGGCGAGAGTTTATGCTTCGTAGATACAAGCAAGATGGTGTTAGACTTAGAAATACCAACTATTTTAACGCAAAAAACAAAATACCTCATGCTATTTTAGAAGCAAAAAGCGGCATAATACCTCTTGATATCACAATGGAAAAACTAGACAAGTCATCGTATGCGCATCATATAGAACGACTTATGATGCTAGGAAATCTCTTTTTGCTTTTAGAGATAGACCCTGATGAGATACATGCATTTTTTATGCGTTATTTCATAGATGCTTATGACTGGGTAATGGTTGGAAATGTCTATGCTATGGTTGGGTACTGTGATGGCGGAGGTTTTACAACAAAACCCTACATCACAAGTTCAAACTACATGCTCAAGATGAGTAACTATAAAAAAGGTCCTTGGTGTGAGATAGTTGATGCTCTGTACTGGAGTTTTTTAGACAAGCACAAAGAGAAACTAAGTACAAACTTTCGCATGAAGATGCAACTCTCTATTTTAGATAAAATGGATGAAGAGAAGTTGATGAAACATAGGAAAGTGGCTCGTGAGTATAAAGAGTCGCTTGGAATGTTTGAGATGGGAGAGAGTGACTTAAACCGCCTCATAGAGATGGCTTGGCAAGATAGAGTTCCTTTTGAGATTATCCAAAAACAGTATGGTCTCACTGAGAACCAAGTAAAAAATAAGATGCGAACTCTCATCTCACAAAAATCATACAAACGCTGGAGAAAAAGAGTTCAAGGCAGACATACTAAACATATGACAAAGCTTTATCATAAGCCAGATAGATTTCAAGGTCCATGGTAAAAAGGCAAAATTATGAAAATTTTAAAAGATATGGGAGATTTAAATGCTTGACTTGTCAGATATGAGAAAAGAGTATAAGGCTGCACAACTTGATGAAATAAGTGTTGATTCGAGTCCATTTGTACAGTTTGAGACTTGGTTTGAAGAGGTAAAAAATGCAGAGCTTCAAGAACCGAATGCTATGGTGCTAGCTACTGTTAATGCAGAGGGAGAACCTAACATCCGTGCTGTTCTTTTAAAGATTTTTGATGAGAAGGGTTTTGTCTTTTTCACAAATTACAACTCAGACAAAGGCGAAGAGATAGCCCAAAATCCCAATGTCGCAGCAGAGTTTTTGTGGTTAGGACTAGAGCGACAAGTTCGCATACTTGGCAAGTGTGAAAAGATTACAAAGTCCGAATCTCTAAGCTACTTTTTAAAACGCTCTCGTGGTTCACAGATAGGTGCTTGGGTGAGTGACCAAAGCAGTATTATCTCTTCAAGAAAACTCCTTGGCATGCAGATACAAAAGATAAAAGAGAAGTTTAAAAAAGGAGATGTACCACTGCCAGACTTTTGGGGAGGCTACAGAATTATCCCTCACAAAATAGAGTTTTGGCAAGGAAGAGAGAGCCGTCTTCATGATAGAATTTTGTATACCAAAGAGGCTAATGAGTGGAAAATTTCACGACTTGCACCTTAGCTTATCTTTGTTATATTATTTATTTACTATAATGCAGATTCAACTGTTTTGAAATTTAGCAGATTTTTAATTTCTAAACCTATGACTTTGGAAAAAACTTTAGAATTTATAATGAAATAACAAATTTCTTCTACGAATAATTTTTTATCTAAGTTAAAATCTTCTCATATATAAGGAAAAATTATGAAAGTTTTACTTACAGGTGCAAACGGTTACATAGGAAGACGACTCAAAGAAAAACTTCTAAAAGAAGATATTTCACTGCGTCTATTGGTGCGAAATCCAAAGAGTTTAGATAAAAACCTTAATGCTGAAGTTTTTAAAGGGGATGCTTTTGATGTTGAATCTTTAGAGAAGGCTTTAGAAGGAGTTGATGTTGCATACTACCTCATACACTCTTTACAAGAAAAAAACTATAGAGAACTTGATAAGTTAAGTGCCAAAAACTTTTTAGACGCAGCTATAAAACAAGGTGTAAAAAGAATCATATACTTAGGTGGCCTTGGTATAAAAGAGCAGGCAAGTACTCATCTTTTAAGCAGGATAGAGACCGGCGAGATACTATCAAGTAGACCTAATGATATAGAAACTCTTTGGATTCGTGCGGGTGTTATCATTGGTTCTGGAAGTGCTAGTTTTGAGATTATCCGCCACTTAACTGAGAAGTTACCTGTTATGGTAACGCCAAAATGGGTAAAAACTTTGGCACAGCCTATAGGTGTTGATGATGTAGTCTCTTATCTTCTAGGCGCTAAAAATGTAGTTATACAGAGTAATGTCATAGTTGATATTGGTAGTAAAATGATGACTTATAAAGAGATGATGCTCGGGTGTGCTCATGCACTAGGTCTAAAAAGATGGATTTTCCCACTTCCTATCCTTACTATTAAGCTCTCCTCTTACTGGCTTAATTTTTTCACTCCAGTCCCTTACAATGTAGCTCGTTCTCTTATCGAAGGATTATCTTCTGAAGTTATCATACAAAATGATAATGCAAAGAAATACTTTCCTGAGATAACCCCTATAGAATTTGAAACAGCAGTAAAAAAAGCCATACTTGAAATGGAACAAAACCAAGTCTTTAGTCGCTGGAGTGATGCAGGTGGTGGTGAAGATATTTGGGAAAAAGAATTCAAAAATGACACATCAGAAGCCGTTTTACTAGATCGTCAAACAATCCAACTTGATGGTATTTCAAAAGAAGCCCTCTACAAAACATTTTGCTCTATCGGAGGTGATGAAGGATGGTTTGGATTCACTTGGCTATGGGAACTTAGAGGTGTTATGGATAAGATGCTTGGTGGTGCAGGACTCAACCGTGGACGACGAGATGCTTACCATCTTAGAGTAGGTGAAAGTGTTGACTTTTGGAGAGTTGAAGACCTAAAAGAAAATGAGAGACTTCTTTTGCGCGCTCAAATGAAAGTACCGGGGAAAGCTTGGTTGGAGTTTAAGGTTCAAGAAGATGAGTTTGTTCAAACTGCTTACTTTTATCCTCGTGGGCTTTTAGGAAGACTCTACTGGTATGGTCTTGTCCCAGTTCATTATTTTGTATTTAAAAACATGATATTTTCCATAATGAAAAAAGCTAAAAGTACAAAATAGTATGATAGTTTTGCATATTGCAATAAAAATGAGCTACATCTCTTTTTTTATATAGTATAAGAGAATGAAAAAAGATATAAATGCAAAGATGCAAATTCTCAGTGACTCAGCAAAGTATGATGTAAGTTGTAGCTCAAGTGGGAGTGAGAGCAACTATAAGACAGGTGAACTTGGAGCAACTCATAACAGTGGGATTTGCCATACTTTTACAGCAGATGGCCGCTGCGTGTCACTGCTTAAAGTTTTGCTTACTAACTTCTGTGTCTATGATTGTGCTTATTGTATAAACCGAGTGAGTAACGATATTCCTCGTGCTGCGTTTAGTCCTAGAGAACTTGCCGATATAACTATAAACTTTTATAAACGCAACTACATTGAGGGGCTTTTTTTAAGTTCTGGTATAATCGAGAGCGAAGACCATACAACCGAGCTTATGCTTCGCGTTTTAAAGATACTAAGATTTGAGTATAAGTTTAATGGCTATATTCATGTAAAACTCATTCCTGGTGCTGATAGAGAACTAATTGAAGAGGTAACAAAACTTGCTTCGAGAGTAAGCTCAAACATAGAACTTCCAAGTAACAAATCTCTTGCACTTTTAGCACCAAACAAGACAAAAGAAAAAATTCTTCAACCTTTAAAAATAGCAAGAGACATAACACTAGAACAAGATAATAAACCTATTTCTATGAGTACTCAGCTCATAGTTGGAGCTTCTCCTGAGAGTGACTTTGACATACTCAAACTTAGTTCAGTTTTGTATGACAAGGCACTACTAAATAGAGTTTATTATTCTGCATATATTCCTGTAAATGATTCTAAAAATCTTCCTGCAATTATCACAGCACCCCCACTTTTAAGAGAACATAGACTCTATCAAGCAGACTGGTTACTGCGTTTTTATGGCTTTACTTATGATGAACTTTTGACACCACAGAGAGATAATCTCGATGAAGATCTTGATCCAAAAACTTTTTGGGCATTAAACAATATGCATCTTTTTCCTATAGAGATAAACAAAGCGAGTAAGGAAGAACTTATTCGGATTCCTGGTATTGGGGTGAGGAGTGCTTTTAAAATCATAAAAGCACGTCGTTTTAAAAAACTTAAACTTGAAGATTTAGTAGGACTAAAAATCTCAGTAAAACGTGCACAGTACTTCATACTCTGTGATGGTGTGTTTCAAAAGTCTGTAGCTCTTTATCCAGAGAGCATTCGCGAAGTTCTTCTACAACCTCCAAAGATAAAAAAAGCACCACAGCCTAGTCTGTTTGATAGAAGTGGAATTACGGGAGAGTTATGATAGCTGTTTATGATGGAAGTTTTGAAGAATTTCTTTGTCTGGTCTATGATGTTTACTACAAAAAAATTGCCCCGACTTCTATCCTTAGAGAGCTTCCAAAAACTCTTATACTCGAAGATATTTATCAATGCAAGTTTAACAAAGAGAATGCACTCAAGGTTTATAAGGCCCTTAAAGAGAAGTTTACAAAAAAGAACTTTCAGACGATATTTAATATCTTCATGTGTGACACTGCAGAGTTTGAGATTTGGCTTTTAGAGTTTATAATACTTGGATTTAAAAATCAAAGTGAACTGCAAAATATAAACAACAGTTCAATCTTTGCACTACAAAATCTTCAAAGAGAACTCTTTAGAAATGTCCACAAAATGACAGGTTTCTTACGATTTGAAGAGTTAGATGATGACTCACTCTATGCAAGAGTAGAATCAAAGTTTAACCTTGTCTATTTTTTAGGACAACACTTCTCAAAACGTTTCAATAACCAAGTTTATTATATTCATGATATAAAACGCTCCCTTGTTTTTGTCTATTCTAAAGAGTTTAAAGGCATACGAGAAGTGGCTGACTTTGAGCTTCCAACGCACTCTAAAAATGAACAAAAGTTTAAAAAGCTCTGGAAAACTTTTTTTGATAGTGTAGCTATAGAGAGTAGAAAAAATGAAAAATTACAAAAAAGTTTAACACCTCTTATTTATAGAACTTACATGAGTGAGTTTATTAACTAATACCGTTATATAAATATCAACTGACATATATAGAGTTCTAAAAAAATCTTAAAAAGTAATAATTAGGTATAAATATAATAAAGAGATTAACATGAAAAGAATATTAATACTACTACTCTTAATTCAAGGACTAATTATGGCAATAGAAGAACCAAAATACATACTTATAGAAAAAAATGATATATTTGAGGTAAGAGAATACCAACCTTATCTTGTAGCACAAACTAAAGTATCAGGAGATTTTGATGAAACGGGTAGTAAAGCATTTCGTATTCTTTTTAAATACATCTCAGGTGAAAATCAGCAAAATACTAACATCGAAATGACTGCTCCAGTCATACAAGAAAACACTCAAAAAGACGGTGAAAAAATACAAATGACCGCTCCTGTAATTCAAGAGATAAATGAAGAGAATTTTCAAAGTGCAGTTTATAGTTTTGTCATGCCACTGAACTTTACGTTAGACACTCTTCCATTACCATTAGATAAACGTATTACTTTAAAAGAGATACCGGCTAAAACTGTAGCAGTTAGAGTATTTTCTGGAAGTTGGGGAGAGGAAAACTATAAAGAAAATGAAGCCATGATTTTAAATGCACTTGCTAAAGCAAAAATCAAAACTATAGGTAAACCAAATTTTGCACGCTATAACTCTCCTTTTTCACTCTGGTTTATGCGTAGAAATGAAATTATTATTGAAATAAATAGGGATTAATTATGAGAAAAACAATAAGTAAATATTTAAATATATATGTTGTTACTGGGTTAATAGGTATATCTTCAATTTTATATCTAATCTCCTTTGTATTTATACTTAATGATGTCACCGGTGGTTCAAGCCGAGATATGAAAAAAAAATATTGTGAAAAAAATCCTCAAGAGTGTAATGTTTCTATCAACCGTGACACTACTCAAAAGTAAATAATTATATAAATATATAGGTCAACTAGAGATGAGGCTAAATGAAGATATTGCAAAGAAAATGTAATGAGCTAACAAATTAAGTATACTGAAAATTTATAGATTTTCTTAGAATACACGAGTAGAAAAAAATAATACACTAGTTAAAGAGTCTTAAATGAATTTGGAAAATTATTTTATATCACAGTTTGATAATAAACATATTGGTGATGACGGAGCTTATATAGAAGGCTATGTTTATTCCAAAGATGCTTTTTTTGAGAATGTACACTATAAAAAAGAGTGGCTTTCTTATTATCAAATTGCTCAAAAAGCAATGTTAGTAAATATTTCAGACGTAATCGCAATGAATGCTATTCCAAAGTATGTTCTGCTTAGTGTAGCAATGCCTAGTAGTATAAGCAAAAATCAGATGAAAGATTTAGCAAGAGGTTTTGAAGATACTGCAAAAAAATATAATATTGAAATTATTGGTGGAGATACTATAAGTAATACGAAGTTAGATATTACCATAACTGTTATCTCTAAAACTCAAAAACCTTTAGTAAGAAATAAGATTAGAAATGGCTATCTCTTTGCATATACAGGGGAACTAGGTAAATCACAAAAGGAACTTAGAAAACTTTTTAATCTTGGTAAAATTCACTCAAAGTCAAAATTTGTAGATATAAAACTCAGAGATAATTTTATCTACAAATCACATAGGTTTTTAAAGTCTGGAATGGATATATCTGATGGCTTATTTAGTGATTTAAATAAACTGACAACTTTAAATAATATAGGTATAAAGTTTCATAAAAAAATGAAAAAAACTATTGCTTGTAGTGGCGAAGAGTATGAAATGCTAATAGCCTTTGACATAAGAGACAAAAAAGCTATTTTAAGAAGAGCTAAACAGAGCAGAACAAAGATAAATATTTTTGGAACTGCTTCAAGAAGTAGATATTTAAATAGATGTAAAGCACATCATTTTTAAGTTTTACTTCTTTTGCTATAATATTTTAATTATAAAATATATATTTTTTCCTTAAGGAGGGAATGTTGATAGTAGAACACAAAGAATTTTTAGATGAGCATTGGGTAAAGACATTTTTAGATACTTTTGAAAATAGTATAGATTCTGTTGTGATAACTACTACTTCTCCAGATGAGCATTTTTTATATGTTAATGAAGCCTTTAAGAAAAAAACTGGTTACTCTGAAACTGAATTAATTGGAAAGTCTCCACGTATTTTACAAGGTCCTAAAACAAATCGTAAAGTTCTTGACAAACTCAAAGAGAACTTACAAAATGGTGAAAATTTTGTAGGACAAAATACAAACTATAGAAAAGATGGGACTAAATACATTGTTCGCTGGTATGTATCTGCACTTAAAAATCCACAAGGCCTAACTATAGCTTATATCTCTTACCAAAAAGAGATAACACAATCAGTATGGGAACATCATCAGGTTGAGCTTCTCTCATCTGTTGTTGCTCAAGTAGATCAGATGGTAGTTATTACAGATCTTAGAGGTGATATCGTTTATGTTAACCATTCTTTTTTGATGCAATCTGGTTACGCAGAAGATGAGATATTACATCGTAATGTAAGGCTATTAAAATCTGGAAAACTGAGTAAAAGTTTTTATAAAGATTTATGGCATACGGTACTAAAAGGGGACTCTTTTCATGGAAACTTTGTAAACAAACGCAAAGATGGAACTATCTTTATAGAGCAAAAAACGATAACACCGATAAAAAATGAAGAGGGTGATATTCATTTTTTTGTGAGTGTTGGACAAGATATAACTAAAATAATAGACGATAGCAATAAGTACAAAGACAAAGCCTATAAAGATGCCTTAACCGGCCTATATAATCGTTTGAAATTTGATGAGATTTTAGAAAGAAAATTTGAAAGATTTAAGACGAATAAAATTCCTTTTACTATTATCATGCTTGATATAGACAATTTTAAATATGTAAATGATACCTATGGTCATGATGAAGGAGATGAAGTTTTAAAAAACTTAGCTCTGATACTTCAAAAAGAACTTAATAAAAATGAGCTTATAATTCGTTGGGGTGGAGAAGAGTTTACTGTACTTGTTGATGATAAAATAAAACCAAGTGTTATTTTAGCGGAGGAACTTCGTTTAGCAGTAGAAAAAGAACTTCATATAAATTCTCATAAGATTACTATTAGTCTTGGTGTATCACAAGTAGAAGAAAATGACACTCAAAAAACACTTTTTAAACGTGTAGATAAAGCACTTTATAAGAGTAAACGTAGTGGTAAAAATAGAGTAACATCACTTTAAGATGAATAAGATGTCTGAAAAATTATTGATTATTGGTGGAGGTTTAAGTGGCTTGTATCTTGCATCACTTTTAGAAGAGAAATATGAAATTACCATAGTAGAAGCTAGAGAAAGGCTTGGTGGAAGAGTTTTTAGTATAGATGGACATGACATGGGACCATCATGGATTTGGTCACATCATAAAAATATGCTTCACTTAGTGAGCGAGTTAAAACTTGAACTTTTCTCTCAATACAATACTGGTTATGCTCTTTATGATACCAAAGAGAAACTAGAACTCTTCAACTCACCGCCTCAAGCTCCCTGTGCTAGAGTGAGTGGAACACTCTCTTTAGTAATAGATAAACTTCAAAAAAATCTTCAAAAGACTAAAATCATTTTAAATGAGAAAGTAATGTCAATAAAAGACTTAGAAGATACTCTAGAAGTTCAGAGCGATAAAAATATGTATGAAGTAAATAAGGTGATAGTGACTCTACCACCGCGTTTATGCACAAAGTTAGAGTTTACTCCTTCTCTTAGTGAAGCTGCATATACAAAGCTTATGCAGACGCAGACATGGATGGGAAATAGTGCAAAGTGTGTAGTGGAGTTTAAAACTGCTTTTTGGAGAGATAAAGGTCTCAGTGGTTTTGTTTTCTCAAACCAAGGTCCACTTGGTGAG
Organism: uncultured Sulfurimonas sp.; assembly: GCA_964588875.1. Classification (GTDB taxonomy): domain Bacteria; phylum Campylobacterota; class Campylobacteria; order Campylobacterales; family Sulfurimonadaceae; genus Sulfurimonas. The sequence continues at coordinate 11,358 of CAZPRE010000035.1, forward strand.
ATACATGATGCTTCAACAGAAAACAAGGCTGCACTTTTTGGTTTTGTAAGTGCTTCAGCAAATATGAACAACTTTCATGAGAGTGTAAGAACTCAGTGCAAACAACTCTTTAAAATCACAGATGAAGATATAGTAAATATACATTTACTAGATTGGAGAGATGAAACTTTCTCATCAGCAGAGGAAGACTCTAAAGCTCTAGGTGGACATCCCGAGTATGGAATTGACTTGTCACATCACAAAAACAAAGTACTCTTTAGTGCAACAGAATTTTCTCATAAAGAGGGTGGCTATTTAGATGGTGCTCTTATTAGAGCACAGGAGATAGCAAAAACTTTACTTAATTAATAATAAAATAACAAAAAATGACTACTAATAGACTTTGTATTTATGTATAATAATACAGAAAATAAAAGGAGCTAAGATGTTAAAAGATTTAATATATGCGGGTATTGGTGCTGCCACAGTCATGAAAGAGAAAGTTGAAGAGGAAGTGAAAAAACTAGAAGAACAGGGTAAAATCAAAACTACTGACGCGAAGAGTTTTTTAGAGTCTATTGAGACAAAAGGTAAAGAGGAACAAGAGAAGTTTACAAATGAGCTCAAAAAGAGTCTTAAAGAGGTTATAGATGAGTTAGGTCTTGTGACTAAAGCAGATTTAGAAAAGTTAAAAGAGGATTTAAAATAGACTCTTTTTTCAAAAATTTACGGTTTTATACCCCTAAACGCCTTTATGGTATCTTTACTTTTTTACTAACTATTTACCTAGTTATCAAAAAAAAGGAGAGTTTTTTAGGGATAAAACCTCTTGGTCCAACTTGTTTAAAAAAAACTATCACTCACTTAGGTGCTAGCTTTATAAAATTAGCTCAGGTTTTGGCGACTCGCTCTGATTTTTTTGACAAAGAGTATCTTGATGAGCTCAAAGAGTTGCATGATCAGCTTCCGGCTATGAATGAGAGTGAGTTTAATGAGGTCTATTCAAGAGCTTTTTCTCAAGATAGTTTCGCATCGTTTGACAAAACTCCCACTGCCTGTGCTTCTATAGGTCAAGTGCACATTGCTTATACTCATAACAATGACAAAGTAGCTGTAAAACTTAGACATTACTCAATAGAAAAGCAAGTAAAAGCAGATATAAAAATCATCACTGCCTTTAACACTATTTTTCGTCCTCTTTTTTCTCAGTACACGAAAAACTCTATAGAATCAGTAGTGAGTGAGTTTGCGAAGATGATAATTCAAGAGGTGAGCTTAACCCATGAACTAGGTAATCTTGTTAAGTTTTCTAATGTTTATAAAGATAGTGGTATAAGATTTCCTAGGCCTTTTGTAGAGTTGTGTTGTGATGATGCTGTTGTTATGAGTTTTGAAGAGGGATTTCGATTTGATGATAAGGAGAGTCTCTTAAAATATGATATAGATTTTCATGCAATTATCTCTAAACTTGTAGACTTTTACACAACACAGATGCTTATCAATGGCTATTTTCATGCAGACCCTCATCCTGGAAATCTTTTAGTATCAACAGAGGGAGAGCTAATACTTCTTGATTTTGGTATGGTGAAAACTATTCCAAATAACTCTCGCATTGCTATTATTGAACTTATTAAAGCTGCAAACGAAGAAGACTATGAGTCTTATATAGCAGCAAATAAAAAACTAGGAACAATCGCTTACGAGGCACCAACTGCAGAACTTGCAGAGTTTACAGCAAAAATGTTTGCAATATTTTCAAATGATAACCTTAATAGTGAATCAATGCAAAAACTTGCATTTGAGGTCTTAGAATCTACAAGAGATTTACCTTTTAAACTTCCTAGTGATGCAATCTATATCTTACGAGTGAGTGCTATTATAGAGGGTTTAGGTACAACTTATATAGAAAATTTTAATGGAATAAAAGATATTTTACCAATACTACAACAAAATATTCCAAAAGCACTTGGAGCTAAAGAAAGTATAGCTGATACACTAATTGATGAGATTAAAGATATTCCATTTTTTCTAAAAGATATTAAAACAGCTTTTAGAAAAATTAGTGCAAATGAACTTCAAATTGAAATATCAAATGACCAACTCAGCTGGATAAAAAAAGAGTTTAAAGTAGATGTTAAGTTTTATCTTATCAGTTTTACTATGATGATAGGTTCTGTTTTTTTACTGCTTTATGACAAAGAGTATAAAACAGCTGCTTTAATAATTTTCATCTTTGGAGTTGCTAGGGTATTATATAGATGAATGTCTATAAACTAGTGTTAAAATTTAGTTTTTATAATCGTAAGTAAGAGTGTACTTACCAAAAGAGAGATTTGCACAACAGCGTAGAAAGTAATAAAGTATATCTTTTTCTTTTTGGTAGGATATATGATTAAATTCTCTTCTTGTCTTATGCTTGATTTGATAATAACTAAAGGTACA
>CAZPRE010000036.1:0-13726 GCA_964588875.1 uncultured Sulfurimonas sp.
TCAAGTGCTGATGTAGGCTCATCTAAAAGTAAAAGATCTGGCTTCATTAGCATTGCTCTAACTATTGAGGCACGTTGTAGCTGCCCTCCTGAAAGCTCATGAGGTAGTTTGAGCAATAGCTCATACTCTAAGCTTATATCTTCTAAAATTATTCTTAAATCATCCAAGGGTGCAACATCTTCTATCTGATTTAAAAGAGTATAACTAGGGTGAAAAGAACTATAAGGATCTTGAAAAACTTCTGAAGATTTGGATGAAGTGAGCTTTCCATTTAAGGGTTCTATATTTCCAAGTATAAGCTCAAAAAGTGTACTCTTGCCAGAACCACTAGCTCCGACTATCGCCTTAACCTCACCTTTTTTTAGACTCAAAGAGAAATTATCAAAAAGTAAAGACTCTTTTGTGTAACCAAAAGAGAGATCTCTTACTTCAAGTATGTTTGACAAAAATTAACTCTTTGTAAGGGCTAGATAAAGTTTAGCTAACTCTTTGTAAAGTAGATCGGGTTTGATGTCACTATTTGCTTCCCAAATTCTTTTCATCACAACATTATCCTCTTCTCCATCCCATACTTTAACATATGAGCCATCTTTGTAGCCATTGTCTTGACGGAACTGGTTAAGTATATTTTTACCTACATAGAGTCTATAAAGTGTTTCTACATCTAATCCACTCATAAGAACTAAATCAAAAAACTCTTCAATTAAAGCTTCTAAGTTAAATGTATCTTTTTGCAAAGATATTAGAATAATATTTTCCACCTTAGCAATTACATCATCCTGAGATGCAAAATCACTATTTCTAGTATCAATTTTTGAGAAACTATCAAGTTGTGAAATATTAAGAGCTAAATCTTCAATACCACCTTTTAGATTTTTAAAATAATTTTCAATTGCAAGAGACATAATAAAGTGCCATACATCAATTACTTCAATTTGTAAGTTGTCCCAATCAGGTTTTTGATTAAGACTTTTCCAATGTTTCCAAGAGAAGCTATCTACCATCTCAGCACATTCCATATATATACATCTATTCCAGTTAATAAACTTAGCATTTTTAGTAATACCCTTTGGCCAATCTTCACCATTAGTGGCATCATTTAATTGATTTTGCAATTGAAGCATTAATAATATTTTATCCATAGAAAATTCTCTCTTTATTTAATTATTTTATTGTATCTAATTATGCTAAAATTTCGGTTATGAAAAGAATCAACTGTAGAAGATGCCAATATTATTTTGTTACATGGAAACCCCAACAGCCTCACGGATGTAAAGCCTATGGTTTTAAGTCTAAGCAGATTCCCTCAATGGTCGTTTTTCAGAGTAGCGGTACAGAGTGTTCCCTGTATAAAGAAAAACCTATGGCCAAATAATTTTTTTACCAAACCCCAATCTGTTATCAGTCATTTTTAAATAATCAACTTTTATCTGCCAAAGTGTAGGATTTAGTGCTAAAGCATAAGGAAATTTTTTAAAGTATTGTAATTTTAAATCTTGTTCTTCTAGGGCAATAAAATCTCCACGAAACTGAAGACCTTTTATCTCACCAATCGTTTTAGTCTCTAAAAGTATATTTCCAGCAATTTTTGAGTTTTTCAGTATATGCCCAATATGTGTCGTACCTGCAGAACTTGCAACTATAAATAATTTTTTGTCTTCGTTATAAGTATAAAATAGGCTACAAACACTTAACTCATCTTCATACGAAGTTGCTAAACTCATCACATGATGTTTGGCTATAAACTCCGTTATTTTAGATAAAGAGGTACTCATATATTACATTTTAAATAAAATATTTTCTAATTTATTCTCTCTTGCACTCATTTTTTTATGTTCTTTATACTCATCCCAATCAATTCTAATCAATACTTTTCCTTTTATTTTCAAGAGCATTTCCAAGTCTCTTAATTACTTCTAACATTTTAGCAGACGAGACTGCAAAATTCAAGCGCATAAAGCCACTTCCCTCTCTCCCAAAACTCATCCCATTATTAAGTCCAAGCCTGGCTTCGATAATAAAGAATCTTTTCAAGTCTACATTTTTCAGCTCCATACCCCTACAGTCGATCCATGCTAAGTAAGTTGCCTCAATGGGAACTATTTTTATCAAAGATGGATACTCTAAACAAAGTTCTTCTAATGCCTTATAATTAGAATAAAGATGTATCTTTAAATCCTCAAGCCACTCTTTACCATTACGGTAAGCCGATTCAAATGCCACATGAGATAAAACAGCACCTTGAGCAAAGTGAATACGATTATAAACCTCTTGAAACTTTATTTTTAGCTCTTTGTTTTGAATAATAATACTACTCATTGCAAAGCCTGCCATATTAAAAGTTTTTCCAACACCTACAGCAGTTATAGTGATTTCTTTTGCTGCATTATTTAAACTGGCAAATGGTATATGTTTTGAGGGAGCATATATTAAGTCTGAGTGAACCTCATCAGAAAATACAACAATATTATTTTCCAAGCAAACTGCCAAAATTTCTTCTAACTCTTCTCGTCTCCAAACACGGCCTACTGGATTATGAGGAGAACATAGAAGAAGTAGTTTTGTATTTTCATCTATTTTAGCTTTTAAGTCTTCTATGTCAAAAATATATTTTCCATCTTCATCTTGCTTGAGCGAGTTTTTAATAAGCTTTCTTTTTGAATTCATTACAGAGTGAAAAAATGGTGGATACACTGGTGTTTGAACTATAACACCCTCGCCTATCTCACTAAAAGCCTCTATGGCTACACTCATGCTTGCCACAACCGAATGGGAGTAAAATACATCACTAAGAGAATAAGAAAATCCATGCTCTTGGAACATCCACTCTCTTTGAGCCTCATATGCACTTTTAGGAACTTCCTCATAACCTACAATTGGATGTTTTAATCTCTCTTGCACTGCGTTTAACACAAAATCAGGAGTATCAATATCCATATCTGCAACCCAAACAGGTTCTACATCTTGGGTACCAAAAAGCTCTTCTCTTAGAGTATACTTCTCCGCGTTTGTATCTTTGCGACAAGCTGATGTAGTGAAGTCATAACTCACTTTTTCTTCCATACACTTACTTCAGAAATAGTATGTTGATACTTTCTAGCTGTCTCTTTTATTACAAAGTCTAAATCTTGTTTATGAATAAGTTCAAACTTCTCACCTAAAACAGCTTGAAGGCTATCTATAGTTTTAAGTTCTTTTCCATTTTCTTCAAACCCACCAAGCCAAAACTCTTTTTTAGTAGAACTCTCTTGCCAAGTATACGGGGAAGTAATAACTAAAACACCGTCGTCATTAAGACGTTCATCTATAGTGTCTAAAAATAGTCTTGGATTATAGAGTCTATCTATAAGGTTAGTCGCCATTATTAAGTCGTATTTGTCAAAGTTTGGTTTTAAGTTACAAGCATCACCCTGCCAAAAAGATACTTTATTTTTTAGTGTTTCATAGCCTAATTCTTCTATTGTTACTTTTTTATTTGTAGCTAATTCACCCTCTTCTATTGAGGTAAATGCAACATAACCATCACTTTTAAGTTTGGCTCCAACTTGAACAAAACGCACAGAAAAATCTATTCCCTCAACACTCTCAAACTCTTTGGCTAACTCATAAGTTGCACGACCTGTTGCACAACCTAAATCTAATGCTTTTGTTTTATTTATAGCATACTTTGAAGCTACTCTTGCAGTACTAATTGCAAAATTCTCAATTCCAAAATGAGTATCTCCATACTGAAATTCACAGTACTGTGAAACTAACTCATCACTCTCATATATATCTGACAATTTTTCTTCCTTCTGATTTGATACTACATATCTAAAACCTGCGTTTTGGTAAAAATGTTTTCTAAACGCATAACGCGAGTATTTCATAATTAGATTTCCACTACTCGCCCAAGATGACCCTAAAATAAGAGCATGCTTCTCATCAAAAGTTGGTACAGAGAAGTCATCATAAGCCTCATGCACTGTAAAGCCTTCAAAGCCTCTAATTGGTGTTCTACTCCACTGCCATATATTACCAACCACATCATATATACCATTGAAACCAAATTCATTTACAGGAGAAGAAGAGGCATAATGATAAAAATTCAGATTGGCTCTACTCTCATGAAAATCGGGTAAATCTTCTAACAGTGCTTCATCGTAAATAGCTCTATATTCACTCTCACTTGGTAGTTTATACGCCACTCCATCTCTCTGGCTTATATATCTACAAAAAGCCTCTGCCTCAAGGGCACTGACATCAACTGGCCAATCTTCCGGCATATCAATAAGTGAACTTAAAGTTCTATACATATAAATGCCATCTACCTCCACCCAAAATGGAGGATGTGTAGCCTTTGTAAACTCTAAAAATCTCCTACCCTCTTCATCCCAGTATTCTAAATTAGTATAACCATCAACTTCTATAAATTCCATAAACTCACTATTGCTCACAAGATATTTAGAAACCTTAAAATTCTCTACCTCTTCACTATAACTTCCATACTCATTATCCCAACCGTAGAGATTGTGAGAACTATCTATTCCAAGTTTTATCTCTGCCGCATTTATATCTAACATTAGATTTTCTGGTGCATTTGAGCTATTTTGACAAATATTAAACTCACTTACATTTTTGACAAGTTCTAAAGGCATTTGGCGATGTAAAACAAGAGAAGTCTCTATATGAATTCGCTCATGCTCTATTCCCATCAGAACAATCCACATCGGGGAGTCTTGTGCTATAGGAAGAGTCAAAGGTAGAGTATCAATCAAGTTGCATACAAGCTTCTTTACACTATTTCTATATTCTCTAACATCGTCTACTTTCGGCCACTTATAGTTTGACCCATTCATGTCATCCCAGTCCATTTCATCAACACCAACTGCAAAGATAGATTCAAAGTCTGGATTAATTCTCTCACTTATAATTTTCATATATATAAGTTTATTTATAAAAAAAGTAGCCGTATGACCAAAATAGAAAATCATAGGATGACGAGTCATCTCTGACTTTTTATAAAACACCTCATCATCTTTGAGAAGTTCAAATACTTTTTCATAAAGTTCATATGTATTGATAAAATACTTTTTTATCTCTTTACGTTTATCTTCAATACTCACTCCATCTAATGTCACCGGATACAAACTTAGTTTACTCAATGTAGGGCCTTATATTTAGTTATAATAATTATATGCAAATTATTCAAAGTAAACTATTAAATAACTTTCCAGAACTAACACATGGCTTTACTACTAAGGATGGCGGTAGAAGTTTAAATCCCTATGTTAGTTTAAACCTTGCCTTTCATGTTGGGGATGATATCATAAATGTAAATCATAATCACACCCTACTTGCACAAGAAATGAATTATAAAAAAGAGTCTCTTGTTCACATGAAACAGATCCACTCCAATATAGTCAAAACGGCAACTGATAAAAACAACTTTGAGAACCCTCTTACCTGTGATGCACTCATAACAAATGCTAAAGATATTCCCCTTATGGTTATGGTAGCAGACTGCTCACCTATTCTTTTTTATGATGTAAAAAAGAGAGTTATCGCAGTAGCCCATGCAGGTAGAGCTGGTGCATTTAAAAATATTGTCCAAAATGTAATTAATAGTTTTTCAGATATCTTTCATTCAAATCTAGCTGATATTGTTGTTAGTGTTGGCCCAAGTATTGGGAATTGTTGTTATGAGGTTAGCGAAGAGATATTGAGTGAAGCAAAAGAGTTAGGTTTAGACTTCGCTATGAGTAAACGACAAGAGTCATACTACTTAGACATTTCATCTATTTTAAAAAATCAACTCTTAAAGGCTAAAATAAAAGCTGAAAATATTGAGTTTAGTGATGAGTGTAGCTGCTGTCAAAATGATAAATATTTCTCCTATCGTGCTCAAAATGTAACAGGTAGATTTGCAGGTATTATCTACTTAAATTAACCAAGAGACTGTAAATGAGTTAAATCTCATAAAAGTACATCTGGTAAGATTTATCTAAATCTGAGAGTTTTAAATCGAAAACAGTTCGCGTTTTTTCTTGCATATCTAACCAAAAAGAGTCAAGGACTACACTTGCACCTGCATTTTGAGGGGGAACAAAAAGTTTTCCCTCTACTGACTCTATAATCTCTAAAACATTTATTTCTGATGCTTCACAGGCTAGTTTGTATCCACCATTAGCACCACGAATACTTATGACTAAAGAGTTTTTTTTTAAAGTTGCGAGTATCTGTTCTAAATACCCATGAGATATTTGAGTTATCGCAGCTATCTCTTTTATTTGCATCAACTTAGCATTTGGAGAGTTATCTAAAGCATACATAGCAGCCACTGCATAAATACCTTTAGTTGAGACACCAACCATTAGACAAAAATTTTTTTATAAAGGTGGTAAATCTCACATCCTAAACAGTAAGAAAATAACACTTCAAGAAAAATACATACTAATAATATCCCACTAAAAATGTAAAAAAGAGGACTTAGATTTGCTAAATGTAGAGCAGCAATAGATACCAAAAATATCAAACCAAATATTGCTGCTAATTTTTTAGGGGCTGCATCAACCTTTATACTCTGTAATTTCATTATCATTTTTGTATTTTTTGAAAGCATAAAAAGTAGACTATACTCTTTGCTTAAAAATATTCTAGTTGTAAAATCTAAGATAAGGAAAAAAATCAATGCATAATTTTGAGCTATTAGAAAAATGCTAAAAATTAAACCTACATAAAAGGCAGTGATTCTTGCAATATTTGAGTCTACTGAGACAAGTGAAATGGGACATGATTTGTTATTCATAAAGAATCCTTTAATATTATTATTTGTAATATTAAAGGATTTCTGTTTTAAAGTCAAGTAAACTAAGTGATTTACTAAGGATTAACTGTTTATTACTTTTGATAATTGTACTGGAAGTAAGCCTAGGGACTCTTCTACAAGCTTAGTATTTCCATGAGTAATAAACTCATCTTCATACTCAAAACTTGTTAATACAATATCTGTAATTTTTTCTTGGGCTAAAAATTCTAAAATCGCTGAACCCACTCCACCCATTTTAGCACTATCAGAGAATACAAACCATTTTTTATATTTTACAGCCATCTGTCTAAGCATATCTTGATCAAGTGGTTTTACAAATCGTAAGTCTAAAATACTTACATTATTATCTAAAAGTTTTGCTGTCTCATAGGCACGACCAACTCCATTTCCATACCCTATTAAAAGAGTATCACTATCATTTGAGCGAAGAAGTTGAGACTTAGCTAACTCAAATGGTGTGGATTCTGCTAAATCTGTCGCAGTGAAAGAACCACGAGGATAACGCAGAGAACATGGATGTTGATACTCTGCTGCAAAAGCCATAGCTTGATGAAAACTCTTCTCATCACGAGGTGCAAAAAGTGTCATATTTGGAACAGCTCGTAAAAATGAAATATCAAAGACACCCTGATGAGTCTCTCCATCTTCACCAACAATTCCAGCACGATCAAGTGCAAATACTACAGGTAAATCCATAAGACAAGTATCATGGATAACTTGGTCATAACCGCGTTGTAAAAATGTTGAGTAGATTGTGCAAAAAGGCTTAAATCCCTCTTTTGCTAAAGCACTCATACTTGTAACTGCATGCTGCTCGGCAATCGCAACATCCCAAAATCTATCAGGATAAACTTCCATAGGCTCGCTTAAGCCAGTTCCACTTGGCATAGCCGCAGTAGCACCAACAATTTTTTCATTATTTTTTGCAAGATACATAAGTGCTTCAGTATAAATTTGTGTTGCACTTTTAGTAGAAGATTTTTTAGAACTACTCCCATCACGTATATCAAAAGGACCAACACCATGCCACTTCTCTTCTTTACCCTCAGCAATATCGTAGCCTTTACCTTTAATTGTTTGACAGTGGACAATTACAGGTTGGTTCAATTTTTTTGCTTTCTCAAGTATTTCGATGAGTGACTCTAAATTATGTCCATCTACTGGTCCAATATAATTAATACCCATCTCTTCAAACATAATACCTGGAGTGATTAGCTTAAGCCCTTCTTCCATACGTTTTGCTATATAGTGTGCACCTTCACCAAAGTTATCTACAAAACTCTCTGTTGTTTTTTTAAAACTTTGATAAAAAGGAGATGCCATTGCAGAACTCAGTATACGACTAAGTGCTCCAATTGGCTTTGCTATACTCATCTCGTTATCATTTAAAATAATAACCAATGGATATTTTCTATCACCCAACTCATTGAGTGCCTCATATACCATACCAGCTGTCATAGAACCATCACCAATCATTACAACTGGAATACGACTCTCTTGCTCACCCTTTAAGGCTATAGCTTTTGCTGCTCCAACACCTAAGGAGATAGAAGTAGAACTATGCCCAGCTACAAAGTAATCATAATCACTTTCACTAGGTTTAGTGTAACCACACATACCATTAAACTGGCGCAAGGTATCAAATTCTTCCCACCTATCCGTTAAAAGCTTATGTGCATACGATTGATGGCTAACATCAAAGATAAAAGGATCTTTTTTAGAATCAAAGACTTTATGCATCGCTACAATCAACTCTGTAGCACCTAGTGTTGAGCTTAAATGCCCACCATTTTTACTTACTACACTCAAAATCTTTTCACGTATATCTTTACAAATTATCTCTAATTCATCTATGCTTTTTGACTTTATATTCATTAATTATCAACCAATTTATTCTTCACTTAAGGCTGCCCTTTTCACTCTTTGAAATCTTTTTGATATTTGAGCATCTATATTTCCTGCATCACTAATAGCGATTACACCACCTTCATTTACTGCACTATCTGAAATTATCTCTATATGTTCTAGAGAACCAATTTTTTCAGAGACTGCTCCATGATCTTTTGGGTTAACTTTAAGAGTAACTTTTGATGCACTTTGTAACTCTTTTATAAGCTCCTCACTAAGTGTTGTAGCTATTGCTTGTGAGTTTGTACCAAGTTCAATATTAATAACTTCTTTAGCTATATCAAGAGCTGCAGACATAAGCTCACTTTTAATATTTTCCAGACCTAGCTCAAACTCTTTTGCACTTGTTTCTAAAGTCAATACAGAAGAAGAAAACTGATCTAATCCATCTGCCATATCTTTGTTTTGTTTTTCTTTTGCTTGTTTTAACCCAGCTACTAACCCCTCTGCAAAACTTGCTTCTTTTACCTTTTGAAGTTCTGAGGCATACTCTTCTTCTTTAGCTTCAATTTTCATCTGCAGTTTAATAAAATTCGATGACATATCATCAGTCTTTTTCATTAAAGACTCAATCAAAGAGTCTTTAGAGTTAACAGAAAGGGATGAAGAGTCTATATCACTCTCTCTCACCCCAGGATTATCATTTTGAGTATATTTCATCTCTTCTTCAACTAGAGAAGAGTCTGAAACTAGTGCCGAATCTGAAGATGAAGTGCCCTGTGATAATACCTTAAAATTATATTTATCCACACTGTGGTTCTCAAGATTATTATTTTGAATAACTACTGCCATACGACTAGTCTATCATCTCTTCAGATGATCCCATCTGAATTGTTCCAGCTTCAGCAAGAGCATTAACATCCTCAACAATTTTTCTCTGAGCAGTCTCAACATCTTTCATTTTAACAGCGCCAAGGAACTGCATCTCTTCCTCAAATGCTTCACGAGCTCTCTCGCTCATAGCAGAGAAAAATTTCTCTTTTAGCTCTTCTGATGAAGATTTTAGTGCTAACATAAGATCTGGTTTTTCTACAGCCTTGAGTATCTCTGTAATTGCATTTTTATCTAGTGATACCATATCTTCAAATGTGAACATCATCTCTTTAATAAGTGTCGCTAACTCTTCATCAACCTGTTCAATAGTTGCAAGTGTAGACTTAGAACTTTTTGCACCAAGACGATTAAAGATATCTGCAACAGCTCTCGTTCCACCAACTTCAACCTTGTATGATGCGAGAGACTCAAGTTTAGACTCTAAAACAGCAGATACTCTTTTAATAACTGAAGGAGAAATATCTCCAAGCTTAGCCATCCGTATAGCCACTTCACTTCGTAGATCATCAGGAAAAAACTGAATAGTATCAGCAGCTTCCGTTGCATCCATATGAGCTAAGATAAGCGCAATTGTCTGAGGATGTTCATGAGTAATAAAATTGGAGAGTTGTTGAGGCTTAATTTTTGAAAGGTATGCAAAATTTTGAGTATTTTGCATACTTTTGGAGAGTTTTTCTAGTACTTTATTAGCCTCTTCTTCGCCTAAGGTACGATAGAGAAGCTCTCTTGCATATTCTATACCACCAGAAGTAATATACTGACCTGATTGAAAGATAGCATGGAACTCTTCTAAAACTGCCGTAGCAACTGCTTTATCAATTGTTTTTGCACTTGCGATAAATTTTGAAACTTCCGTAATAGCCTCGACATTTAAGTTAGCAAAAATCGAGGAAGTAGCCTCTTCCCCTAATTGTAAAAGAAGAATAGAGATTTTTTCCGCCATTCCCATTTCATCAAATGAGGCTTGTTGTACTGGTGTTAAAAGTGCCATTTGCTATCCTTGTGTAGGCTTAGCGCCATCTAATTCTTCACTAAGAAGAGTTTGAAGAAGAGATGCTATATCTTCAGGTGTGTCTGCAGCCATTGTTCTAACTTTTTCTAAGAGAACTTCGTGCTTAATTTCATCTTCATTAAAGCCATCGCCTACACCTAGTTGGTCTTCAACTTTTTTACGCATTGCTTGAACTTTTTCTACTAAGTCATCATCATCTATTTCAAGCATAGGCTTTATAAGAGTATCTTCCTCTTTTGATATCTCAAGCATACGCTGGGCAAAAGGAGTAATAACTTTTTTGTAAACTATCAATAGTAAGATAAGAACAAAGATATACTTAAACAGACCAGAAAAAGGTGCTATATACATTTCACTAATCGAAACTATTTGAGAAACACTATCAACACCTGGTTCGCTATTATCGCGTTTAAACTGTAGATTCTTCACAGAGATTTTATCTCCTCTGGCTTCATCTATACCGATAGATTGACTTGCAAGAGACTCTAATGCTGCGAGATCACTTTCATCAAGAGATTTATACTCTAAGGCATCACTCAAGGTACCATCTTCACCCTGCTTATATTTATACTTTCCATCAACCATAACAGCCGCCGTAATTCTAGTAATACGTGCGAATTGACTCTTAGTAGTTGAGACGGTCTTACCAATCTCATAGTTAGTCGTACCTGTGTTTTTCTCGTACTTTTCACTCATCTTATTACTTGCTAAACCTTGAACAGGTCCGATATTACTTACAGTTCCGGGAACTCCACTGGCTTGTTCTGGTGAGCCACCTTCGCGTTTTTCTTCACTAATCTGTTCACTTCTCACAACATTCTCAGGATCAAAACTCTCAGAAGTTGAATTTTGTATAGAAAAATCATACTCAATTGTCACCTGTGCGACAACTTTATCTTCGCCACCTACAAACCTAGAGATTACACTTACAATTTTTTTCTGTCTTTTTTTCTCTTCTTTATTTTTAAATCTCTGTTGGTTAGATGATAATTCACCCATCTGAGCCATCTCGTTTGCATCACCTAATGTTTCACCATCATTATTTATAAGCATTACATTTTGGGATGTCATATTTGGGACAGCTGCAGAAACTAAATTTTTAATACCTCTAACCTGTTTAGAAGATAGAGATCTTCCATCTAATAGAGCAACCATAACAGAAGCGGTTGGTGCAACCTGCTTGGATACAAAAAGAGTCTCTTTAGGAAGTGCTAAACTTACAGTTGCAGAATCAATCGGTGCTAAAGCATTAATTGTACGAGAGAGTTCTCCCTCTAAAGCACGAAGATGTTTAATTTTTTGATCAAAACTTGTAGCTCCAAACTCTTGTTTATCAAAAAGCTCAAAACCAACTCCACTATCTTTTGGAATTCCCAATGAGGCTATGGATATTCTTTGCTTGTAAAGCACATTTTTTGGTACTTTTATAACATTATTTGCAGATAGTTCATAAGAAATATTGTCTTTTTCAAGCTGTTCAACTACCTTTGCAGCATCTGATGAACTCAGGGAATCAAAAAGAACTTCATATTTAGCATCAGCACTATTTTTTGCAGTATAGACAACCACGAAAATTAAAAATGCAACTATACCTACAATTGCTGCTACAATAATAAGTTTCTGTTGCTTAGTTAATTTCTCATATAAAACAACTAACTGCGAAAAAAGTACCTTAAAATCCATTAATCTCTCATTTTATAATTAAATTAACTCTGATGTAAGCTCAAAAAAGCGGTCATTTTGCTTCGCTGTTCCAACTGTTACACGAATTGCATTCATGCCATAACCACTTAAATCTCTTACAATCATCCCTTTTTCTAAAAGTGATGTAGATAAATGTTTAGAATTTTGGTTATTATTAAGACATAAAGTAACAAAATTAGTATAACTCTCAATTATAGCTACTTTTTTGCTCTTTGCAAACTCTTCGTAACGTTTCATCTCATCAAAAGAGAATGTGATACATCTATTAACAAATTCTTCATCATGTACGGCTATACTTGCCGCTTCAAGAGATAGTGTAGTGATATTAAATGGAGGACGAAGTTTATACAATTCTTTAATAATTTTTACACTCGAAATACCATATCCCACTCTCATCCCACCAAGTCCATAAGCCTTTGAAAAGGTACCTAAATAAATAACATTTTCAAACTTCTCGATTAGCTCTTTTGGTGATACTTCTTTGGCACTATCTTTTGCTATAGCATACTCCATATATGCACCATCAATAACCACTAAAGTATCATTGTCAACCTTAGATACAAAGTCAAAAAGTTTTTGTGAATCTATCGCATCACCTGTCGGGTTATTTGGTGTACATAAAAAGATAATGTCTGGATTCTCATCTTGATACAATTTATAAAACTCATCTAAATTATGTTCTTGAGATTCTGTTCTTAAAATATTAGCACCAACATGTTTTGCATAAATTTCATACATTGCAAATGTTACACTATTCATTAAAATTTTAGAATTTTCATCTGCCTTTGCATGCATTAAAAATTCAATAACTTGGTCGCTTCCAGAACCGATAATTAGGTTTTCATCTTTAACATCAAATCTTTTTGACAATGCATCTTTAAGCTTAGCCATTGAGTCATCAGGGTAAAGAGACATATTTGAGACTATGTCTACAACAGCATCTTTAACCTTAGGCGAACACCCATAAGGATTCTCATTTGAAGCTAGTTTCACAATATCTTTTGCCTCTATCCCAAACTCACGAACTACAAGTTCTATGGGTTTTCCAGCCTCATAAGTTTTTATACTCTCCAGTTTTTTGTTAAAATTCAACTCTTAATCCTCACCTTTTACATAAGATCCAAGCCAAGTAACTTCGCCATCATGTTTACTTAAAACTTTTTGTATTCTCTCTTCATCAATATGACCATAAAGGTCTATATAAAACCAGTAACCGAAACCACCCTTATCTTTTGATGGACGAGATTCTATTTTAGAAAGATTAATATTTTCTTTATCAAAATCTTGTAAAAAGTGAACAAGAGAACCAGCTTCGACAGCATCTTTTAAACGCACTAAGATAGAAGTTTTATCGTGCTCGCTCATCCCATTTTTAAAGTCACTTAAAATTACAAAACGAGTCGAACTATCATGCTCATCTTCTATGTTTTCAAACATTGTTGGAACACCATAAAGCTTTG
>CAZPRE010000037.1:0-13554 GCA_964588875.1 uncultured Sulfurimonas sp.
AACCTTTTATGTCCTGGTTGTGCACACTCTATTATTGTTCGTGAAGTATTAAATGCTACAAATGATGATTTAGTTCTTTCTGCATCAACTGGTTGTCTTGAAGTATGTACAGCGGTTTACCCTTACACTTCATGGGATGCTTCTTGGATCCATATTGGTTTTGAAAATGGTTCAACTGCAGTTGCAGGTGCTGAGTCAATGTACAAAGCTCTTAAAACTAAAGGTCGTCTAAAGCAGCCTGATCGTAATCCTAAATTTGTATCTTTTGCAGGTGATGGTGCATCTTACGATATTGGTTTCCAATGGATTTCTGGTTGTATGGAACGTGGTCATAATATGATGCATGTTGTTCTTGATAATGAAGTTTATGCAAACACTGGTGGACAACGTTCATCATCAACTCCAATCGGTTCATCTGCAACTACATCACCTGCTGGTCGTGTAAGTTATGGTGAAAAGAAAAACAAAAAAGACATGATATCAATCATGGCAGCACATCAGATTCCATATGCAGCACAAGTTGCTCCAAACAAATGGAAAGATATGGTTAAGAAAATTCAATATGGTATGAGCGTTGAAGGTCCAGTATTTATTAATGCTGTTTCTCCATGTACTACTGAGTGGAAATTCGATCCTAAAGACACTATGGCTTTAACTGATTTATCAACAGATTCATTAGTTTTCCCACTGTATGAAATTATTGACTCTCATGAGTTAAACATTACATATAGACCTAAAAATGTTGTTCCAGTTGAAGAGTATTTAGCTGCACAGGGACGTTTTAAGCACCTTTTTAAAGATGAGTACAAGTACTTAATTAAAGAGTGGCAAGAGAGAGTAGACGCAAACTGGGATTATTTAAACCGTCGCGAAGAGGCACGTGTTTAAAAGATTCTAGCTTCGGCAAATCTGCGCCCGAGCAAAGCGACAAAGTGCCCTTGGGGTGCACAAAAATCCAACACGGCAGGCAGTAGCCTAGCCTTAGTTGGATATTTTGCACAATCTTCACCAAATCTAAAACTTTTAGAATTACTTCCTATAAACACCATAAAAAATTAACTTTTCAATTTCAATAAAAACAAATCATAAAACGCTAAAATACATACAATTAAATTAAGGAATTTTCAATGCCATTATTAGACTCATTTACAGTTGACCATACAATCATGCCTGCACCGGCAGTTCGTCGTGCTAAGGGTATGACTTCACCTTCTGGTGATGCTATCACAGTTTACGATCTTCGTTTTTACAAACCAAATGAAGATAAGATGGACGGTAGAGGGATTCATACTCTTGAGCATCTTTTTGCTGGTTTTATGAGAAATCATTTAAACACTAAAAATGTTGAGATAATTGACCTTTCACCAATGGGTTGCCGTACTGGTTTTTACATGTCAGTTCTTGGTGAGCCTTCTGAGAAAAAAATTGCTAAAGCTTGGAAAAAATCTATGGAAGATGTTTTGAAAGTAAAAAGCGAAAGTGATATTCCAGAATTAAATATTTACCAATGTGGAACATTTAAAATGCATTCACTTAAAAATGCTAAAAAAATATCAAATGATATTTTAAGTGAAAAAATTGGAATTATGAATAACAAAAAATTGACTCTTAGTAAGAAAAAACTCAAAGAGATCAACGGATAATGCTAGTTCTAGTTCCTATGGACTCTACAGATGTTCAAGAAGCACAGATAACTAAAGTTTTTGAAGCTAAAATTTGGGCACAACTTCGTATAGAAGAGGGTGAATTAGTTGAAGTTTTACATAACGAAAAGTTTGATGGTTTTGAGAACTGGTCTGAGGCTGCAGTTGTAAATAGTGATGCTGAGCCTGTTATGGATTTTATGAATATGAGCATGATAGTTTTAGTAGCACATACTCAAAAAACTATTGATGATATTGTTGAAGCATATCTCTTTCGTGAACTTCACGATCTTGCCTACTAGGAATTATGATGGATTTAGAACAGTTTTTACAACTTTTTAATCCATATCCTGGAAATAATTACCTCCAAATTACGACAGAAGTAGATGAAACAACAGATGCATTTTATACTCTTATGAATAGTGTAGATGGTGTCTTAAATCTTGTTGTTTATAATGAGGAAGAAACAGACCTCTCTTTGAGATTTCCAAAAGCAAATATACAGTATATAAAAAACTTTAAACAGCCTTTTCGTGCTCTTCCTAGAACAAACGATATAGTAGTTTTTAAAGATGTTTTTCATCAACATGAAAATCAAAAAGGCATACTCAAAATTGCCTATACAACCCTAGCAAATGCGGCTGAAATAATCATAATGCAGAAAAAAGGAACGATGGATATTGAAGCTACTCTAAATATTTTAGAAGAGTTTGAATTTCGTTCTCAAAACTACATAGATGTCCTTCCTGAGTATGACTTAGTAATGGCAAAAAAATTACATATGTGGGGTAATGGTCTCTAGTGTTTAATGATTCCCTCCACACAATGACTTTGAGTGATGATGGCTCTTACACAGCCTATTCAAAAGAGTATGATGAACATTACCATTCGACTAAAGATGGAGCACTCTATGAGTCTTTAGTGAAGCATGTGCAACCCGCGTTTAAAATTCAGCACGAAAAAGAAGAAATTAATATTTTAGATATTTGTTATGGTCTTGGTTTTAACACCTTAGCTACTCTTTTATATCATCAGCAAAACTCTTTAACAGTAAAACTAAATATTTATTCACCTGAACTTGATAGCTCTTTAGTAAAGTCATTAAAAAATTTTAACTACCCAAAAGAGTTTGAACAGTTTAGACATATTATAGATGCTATTGTTGAAGATGGTGTTTATAAAGATGACAACTTTTATATAGAAGTTTTTTTAGGTGATGCAAGAGAGTATATAAAAAGATTTGAGAATAAGTTTGACATAGTTTATCAAGATGCTTTTTCTCCAAGTTCAAATCCAACTCTTTGGACTAAAGAGTATTTTACAGATATCAAACGCGGTACAAAAAGTGATGGAGTGCTCACCACTTACTCTATTGCATTAGCAACGAGATTAGCACTCTATGAAAATGGTTTTAATTTATATATAAATAGTGGTGAAGGCTTTAGAAAGGCGACGGTTGCATCCCTCTCAAAACTCCAAGAGTTTGAGTTAGTAGATATGCAACATAAAATTTCTTGTAATCCAAACGCGGTGCCACTCAGAGACTAATCATTTATAATAGCTAAAAAATCCTCTCCAAAAGAGTTAAATTTCTTCTCTCCAATACCATTTACCTCAAGCATACTATCTTTATCAAATGGCTTGTCATTCGCTAGATGTTTGAGCGTTTTATCTCCAAAGATTATATATGGAGGAACTCCCATAGCAGATGCAAGCTCACTACGTTTAGAGCGAAGTCTTTCAAACAACTCTTCATCATAGTCAAATTCTTCAGCCTGTTTTACTCGTTTTTCTTTTGTAGATTTTACTATAAGACGAGACGATTTTATATCTATAAGTTTTTGAGATTTTAAAATTGCTACAGCATCTTCTGTAAGTTTAAGTGATTGAAAATCCCCAAGAGTCAAAATTTTAGTTTCCATCAATCTTTCAATGATGATTAACCACTCTTTTTTACTCAAATGAAGACCAATTCCATACATAGATAATTTATCGGCACCATTAGCAAGTAGTTTTTGCTCAGATGAACCACGAAGAATATCGATGATATAGTTTTTACCAAAGTTCTGCCCGGTTTTATAAACACCGCTCAAAACCATTTGAGCCTCTTTAGTAATATCTTTTCTTACATCATCTGTATTTGTACAGTTATCACATCTATCTTTACACTCATCAAGTCTGTCTTCAAAGTACTCAGCTAGTTGCTTATGAAAGCAGACTTCACTTGTGGAATATTTGTAAATAGCATCTATTTTTGCATGAAGATGAGCTGCATACTCTTGATCGGGAATATCTTTTAAAAACTGTTTTTGCATTATCATATCTTGAGAATTAAAAAGTAGAAGCACTTCGCTATCTTCCCCATCACGTCCAGAACGACCAATCTCTTGGTAATAATTTTCTTGAGTTTTAGGAAGTGACATATGAACTACAAAACGAATATCACTCTTATCTATTCCCATTCCAAATGCGATAGTAGCTACCATAATGTCAACATTATCATTAACAAATATTTTAAAATTCTGTTCTCGTACATGTTGTGGAAGTCCGGCATGATAAGCAAGTGATTTATATCCGCTCATGTTTAGATGTGCAGATAAATCTTCTGCTTTTTTTCTAGAACTTACATAGATGATTCCACTCTCACCCACATGGCGTTTAAGAAAGTTTTTGAGTTGTGCTTGACCATTTGTTAAACGCCGCTCTGCTGAGATGTAGATATTTTTTCGAAATATTTTACCTTTAATTTGTAAAGGGTTTTCAAGCCGAAGTTCTCTAATGATATCCTGTGTTACAAGGTTTGTAGAAGTAGCTGTAAACGCGGCTATAGTTGTGTCTGGAAATTGAGTTTTTAAATTTCCTAGAGATCTATAATCATCACGAAATTCATGCCCCCACTGAGAGATACAGTGAGCCTCATCGACTACAAAAAAGTTTATCTTTAAACCTTTAAGTAGGTTGTATGTCCATTCAGTATTTAGTCTTTCAGGTGAGAGGTATAAAAACTTGAGTTCACCCATGCGAAGAGAGTAAACTATATCGTCTATATCTTCACGAGATTGTGCAGAGGAGATCATATCAGCAGCTATACCTTGAGCTTTTAGAGCAGATACTTGATCTTGCATCAGTGCTATAAGTGGAGATATGACAATGCTTACACCATCTTTTATAAGGGTTGGGAGTTGGTAAACAAGTGATTTTCCACCACCAGTTGGTAAAATCATCATCAGGTCACGATTCTCTAAAATCGCATCAACACCCTCTTCTTGAAGTTCTCGAAAGCTATTATGTCCGAAGACATCTTTTAAAACCTTATGTTTCATTAATGACTAAAATTGAGAGGAAATGGAATCAACTTCATTCCATGTAAGTGTATGCTTACCTTGATGAGCAATGATGTGTGAAACATAACGAGCAAACATGTCGGTTTCAATATTAACTTTACTACCGCGTTTATAGGTTTTAAAAAGTGTCTCTTTCATCGTGTGTGGAATGACTGTTAATCTAAATGTAGCTACATTAACATCATTTACAGTAAGACTAACACCATCTATAGTGATAGAGCCTTTTGGAACAATGTAAGGGATGAATTTTGTATCTACTTCTATAAAAACATCAAAAGAATTTCCACTGTTTTTTATCTCTTTTATAGTTCCTATAGCATCAATATGCCCTTGGACAATATGCCCTTCAAATCTATCACCCATCATCATCGCAGGTTCTATATGGACTTCATTTTTATAGTTATCCATCGCTAAAAGGTTTTGAGATTCTGGAGAGAGTTCAACACTAAAGCCATCACCTAAAACTTTAATAACTGTAAGACAAGCACCATTTATAGCGATAGAATCACCAAGTTTTGCCTTGTGCTTTGCTTTTATAGTTAAAGTGCTTCCATTTAAGCTTTTAACATTTGCGATTTCTCGTATAAGACCCGTAAACATTAGAAGACTATCTTTCCATCTTCTTGAAGACCTTTGATAATCCCTTTTGCTGTTTCATGACCAGCATAAGCTGCCTTTCTACAGTAGTCTAGAGCCTTGTCATTATCTTGTTCACAGCCAATGCCTTGATCATAAAGAAGACCTAAGTTGTAAAGACCTTGTGCAAGTCCGCCCTCAGCAGCACGAGAAAAACAGATAAAAGTTCTAGCTTCATCTTGAGGAACTCCATGTCCCTCTTTATAAAGAGCACCAAGGTTGTTAAATGATTCTAGATGACCGCGTTTAGCTCCCTCTTCGTACCAAAAAGCAGCCTCTGAATAACTTTGAACACAGCCAAGACCGCGTTCAAGCATAAGTGCTACTTCATACATTGCAGGTGGAACTTCACGAGTTGCCGCTTCCATATGTAAATCATGAGCCTTAAACTGGTCATGCTCTAAACCGCAAAGACCGTTCATATAAAGAATGGCAAGGTTAAAAAGTGCATAAGGTTGTTTAGCCTCTGCACCTTTTTCATAATAAGAAACTGCTTTTACATCATCTTTCTCACAGCCTTGTCCATTTTGATACATAAAAGCTAAAGAAGTTTGAGCATCTGCATTTCCTGCCTCTGCTAACACTGTATAAAATTTTAGTGCAGTTGTAAAATCTTCACCGTTATATAAGGCATGTACTTGTTCTATATTCATTATTTTTGGTTCTCCGTTCGTATGTTACCTCTAAAGGTTGTTTTATTACCCTTGGCATTAGCTTTTGCCTTACGTATTTTCTCTAGTAAGTTTTCTTTAACATCAAGGTGATTTTCTCGTATTTTATGCTCATCACTTCCATCAATCTCTTCATTATATTCGACAACTTCGGCTACATAATCTTTAAATTTATCTTCACTCATATTAAAACCTTAAATAGTATTATGCAAATGATACTTAAAAATGCTAAAATTCGCATTAATAAAATAATACAGTTTAACTAAACAAGCCAGTGGCTAGCTGGATAGGACAGAAACAATGAATTATGATGTAATAGTAGTAGGTGGTGGACATGCCGGTGTAGAAGCATCTTTGGCAGCTGCACGTATGGGTAACAAAACTCTTTTAATCTCGATGTTGGCTGAAAATGTAGGTGCTACATCTTGTAACCCTGCTGTTGGTGGTTTAGCAAAAGGGCATTTAGTTCGTGAACTTGATGCTCTTGGTGGAGAGATGGGACTAATTACCGATGAGGCTGGAATACAGTTTCGTATACTTAACCAAACAAAAGGTCCAGCAGTCCGCGGATCTCGTGCTCAGATAGATATGGATAAGTATCGCATTATTGCTAGAAATGTAGTTTTAAATACTCCAAATTTAGAGTTGGTTCAAGAGACAGTAGAGTCTTTAATCATAGAAAACGAAGAAATAAAAGGTGTAAAAACTGACCTATTAAATGAGTACAAAGCTAAAAAAGTCATCATAACTTCTGGAACATTTCTAAATGGAATCATTCATGTTGGTGAAGTGCAGAAAAAAGGTGGACGTTACGGAGAAGAGAGAAGTGAGGGTCTGAGTGCTTCACTTAAAAATGATGCTAAGTTAAATATTGACCGTCTTAAAACAGGAACTTGTGCAAGAATAGATAGTTCAACTATCGATTTTTCAGTTATGCAAGAGCAGGGTGGCGATGAGTTGCCAAACCCTTTTAGTTTTCGTACCAATAGAGCCGCGTTTAGAGAGACTAAGAAGCAACTTCCATGTTATATCGCTTATACAAATGAACTTACACATGAAATAATCGCATCAAACTTCTACAGAGCACCACTTTTTACAGGTCAAATAGCAGGAAAATCACCGCGTTACTGTCCAAGTATTGAAGATAAGGTAAGTAAGTTCGCAGATAAAGATAGACATCATCTCTTTATAGAACCACAAACCATGGACAATACAGAGTGTTACATAAATGGTCTTTCAACTTCTCTTCCACCAGAAGTGCAACGCGATATGATTAAGTCAGTTGTAGGACTTGAAAATGCCAAAATAGTTCGTTATGGTTATGCCATAGAGTATGATTTTGTAGACCCAAGAGAACTTAAACACTCTCTTGAAACTAAGAAGATAAAAAGCCTTTATCTCGCTGGACAGATTAACGGAACAACTGGTTATGAAGAAGCAGCTGCACAAGGTCTTATGGCCGGTATAAACGCGGGGCTTAGTATTGCTGATAAAGAACCACTTGTATTAAGACGTGATGAGGCCTATATAGGTGTATTGATTGACGATTTAGTGACAAAAGGCACGAATGAGCCATATCGTATGTTTACTTCTCGTGCAGAGTATAGACTTCTTCTTCGTGAAGAGTCAGCAGACACTAGACTTGGAAAATATGGACATGAGTTAGGTCTGATTAGCGATGAAGAGTATGAGAGAGTAAAACTAAAAGATGAGCAAATCAAGTATGGTGCGCAGCTTTTAGAAGATACAAAGTTTACTCCAAATAAAGAGTTTAATGCACTTCTTGAAAGTATGGATGAACAGCATTTAAAAGATGTTTCAACTGCACAACAGTTAGTTGCTCGTAAGAGTTTCGATGTAGCTAAGATGCTCGTAATTGTTCCAGAATTGGAAAAATATGATGAGTACATAAAAGAAGAGATTTTGGTTGAGGGGAAATATGCTCGTTATATAGACAAGCAAAGTGAAGAGATACAAAGAATGAAAAAGTATCTTAAAATTGCTATTCCAGAGGGTTTTGATTTTACCAAAGTAAGTGGGCTTTCTAAAGAGGTGCAAGAGAAGTTAAAAAGCTTTGCTCCTCCAACACTTCAAGCCGCTATGAACATCAGCGGTATTACACCAGCTGCTATTGAGATACTTCATATATATATAAAAATTGCAAAAAGGGATGCTAAATAATGAGAACATTTTATTATGTACACACTGGACACCGTATAGGACTAGACCGTTTTAGAAGAGCAGCAGCTATCATTAAATCTTTAGGGGATGTTGATATTACACTTTTGAGTTCAGATTTTCGTATTGCACAGATTGGAAAAGAGTTTGGAATCCAAAAGAGTGTAGGTCTTGATGTGGTACGAAATATTCCACAAATTTCACATTATGGCGATCAGTTAATCTTTGATTCTGAAGAGGCAAACCCAATAATGCTTAATGATATGAGAGAATATTTTTCTACTTTTATAAGAGTCAGTGACGATAAAGAGGACAAAAAAGCTGATAACGAGCTTCTAATTTCACCATATCTTCAAGGTGAAGGTATCTGTAATGCTTATGTTATTGATGAAAAATATTTTAAAGAGAGTAGCAAAAGTGTTGAAATTTCTTACTTTTTTGGTGATGATGATTATGAAAAAGATTTAGAAGAAAATATTAAGTTTTTGAGCTCATTAGATGTGAATTTACAGTTAGGTTTTTACTATTTTTTAGATTTTGAAGATGAGCTTAAAGAGAAGTTCCCTAATCATTTTGAGTTTGAAGAGTATGATGAAATGATAACAAAAAGTAAGATACTTATAACATCCTCACCCCAAGCTGTTTTAGACTCCTTAGCTGCTGGTGCTAAACCAATTTATCTACAAAGAGCGGACTATACTGCTCATTTTAATGACTTATTTAAGAGTTTAAATGTCCCTGTAGTTGATAATCTTGATATAGGTCAAGTTTCAGATATTTTAAAAACAATTAATAACATTGAGTATGAAAAACCACGCAACACATGTAACGAAATTAGCGAATTTATAAAAGAAAACTTAAATTTATAATTAATTAAAAGAACTTTGGTGTATAATAATCTTTAAAATTCACACCAAAGTGAGAGAATATGGAAAAGAATAGCCGTAGAGGTTTTATGGGTAAGGCATTCGGTGCTGTTGCAGGTGTTGGAGCAGTAGCTTCATTATATGCAATGAAAAAATCTTGGGATCCACTTCCAAGTGTAAAAGCAGCTGGTTTTACAACTCTTGATATGAGTATATATACAGAGGGTGTAATGGTAACAGAAAAATGGAGAGGGAAACCTATCTTTGTTCTTAAAAAGTCTGCTGAAATAATGGCCAAAGAAAAAGGTAATGCTGCTGCAGAAGCAAGAGATATTCAAATGGGTAATGATCACTTCATGATTGCTATCGGTCTTTGTACTCACTTGGGATGTATTCCAGCATTTAGAAAAGATTCAAATGATTTTTTATGTGCATGTCACGGTGGAATGTTTGATGCATCTGGTTTGGTAACAAAAGTACCGCCACCACGTGGTTTTGACATACCTCCATTTAGAATTGATGGAAATAAGTTAGTACTTGGTGAAGTTGGTCCTGAGTGGCAAGCTATGAAAGATAACGGCGTTACGCTTTAAATAAGGGAGGATAAATGGCACATTTTACAAAAGCAACTAGCATAAAAGATTGGTTAGACCAACGTTTAGCAGTTGAAAAATTAGAAAAAGTGATGATGTCGGAGTATTGGATTCCGAAAAATATTAACTTTTTATGGGCAATGGGTATGGTTCTTGTAATCACTTTTGCACTTTTAGTAGTATCAGGTATATTTTTACTAATGTACTACGTACCAACTACAGCAGATGCATTCAATAGTGTAAACTATGTAATCATGCAAGAAGTTGATTTTGGTTGGTTATGGAGACACGTTCATGGTGTTGCGGCATCAGTTGTATTCTTAATTATCTATATTCATATGTTTACAGGTATTTACTACGGTTCTTATAAGAAAGGCCGTGAGTTAATCTGGATCTCTGGTATGCTTCTTTTTGTTGCATTTTCAGCTGAAGCATTTTCAGGATACATGTTACCATGGGGTCAAATGTCTTACTGGGCTGGTATGGTTATTACTAACCTATTTGCTGGTGGTTCATTACATGCTGACGGTTTTGTTGAGTGGATTCGTGGGGATTACGTTCCTGCACAAGCTTTCCTTGGTCGTTTCTTTATGTTACACGTTCTTCTTATTCCTTTGGCTATTATGGGTCTTATCGGTTTACACTTCGGTGCACTTCGTATTCCACATGTTAATAACCAAGAGGGTGAAGATATCGATTTCGACAAAGAAGCAAAAAAATATTTAGATGGCGATAAAGCTGGAAGTAAAGTTATGCGTTTTGCAAATGACTTTATGTCTAAGGACATGATGGTTGTTGGAGTTTTCTTAATTTTCTTCTTCTATCTTGTATTTTGGAATTATGGTTTTGCTATGGATCCAGTTAACTTTGACCCTGCTGATGGTCTTAGCACTCCAGCTCATATCTATCCTGAGTGGTATTTCTTATGGTCATATGAGATTTTACGTCCGTTTAGTATTGATTTAGGTCTTATACTATTTGCATTTGCTCAAGTTATTTTTGTTCTTCTTCCTTTCTTAGATAGAAGTCCAAACACTGTTCCAGCTAACCGTCGTGGTCTATTTGGTATCTGGTTCTGGTTAATGCTTTCAAATATGATTGTTCTGACGGCTATGGGTAAACTACCTCCTGAAGATCCATATAGTACTATCGGTTTTTATTCTGCGATTCTATTCGTAGCTCAGTGGTTACTTCTACCAGTAATTACAATGTTTGAAAAAAAAGTATAAGGGGAAAGAAATGAAAAATAAAGAACCATTAATATTAGCGGTAGTTGTATTCTTCTCTCTTGTAACTTATTACCTGGTTGAGCCTTTTGCTCACCATGTACTACATAAGAAAGTAGTAGACGCACCAAGTGAAGGTTTTGCATATACAGATTTACCTGCTATGACAAAAACTGGAAATGCGGCAGCTGGTCAAGAACTAGTAATGAATGCTGGTTGTGCTGGGTGTCACTCAATAGATGTAGCTGATATGCCAGCTCCAATGGATCCAGTAATGTCAGCTCAAAGTTATGGTGTTAATCCACCTGATTTAAGTAATGCTGGTGCGATTTACGATGCTAATTTCTTAGCTGATTTAATTAAGAACCCTGCACATGCACTTAAGGTTGAACATAAGTTCGATGAAGCTCAAGGTCAAATGCACCCAATGGTTGCGTTTTACGGAATGGGCGGAGATATAGACCAAGAGGTTGCTGATATGGTAGCTTACTTACAGTCTATCGCAGTAAAACCTGCTGATGTAACACCTGCAATGGCATTTGAAAATGCTTGTGCTAGATGTCATGCACTTGGTTATAAGAATGCTACTCAGCTTGGTACTAAACCTATATTTAAGCATAAAAAAGATGATTTAGCTTATGACATTCAAGTTCTTGAATATCAAGATTCACTAAATGCATATATGGGTAAATTACAACCAGATTTAAGTATGTATATCCGTTCTCGTGGGGATGACTTCCTTCGTAAACTGATTGAAAATCCTCAACATATTCTTGAAGGAACTGCTATGCCTCGTGTTGGTGTAACTGCAGATGCTGCTGAGAAAGTTATTGAGCATATGAAAGATGCTGGTGATCCTAAGCGTCAAGAGAGAGAAGAAATAGGTATGAATGTTATGATTTATATCGTTATCTTCGCAATCTTCGCACTTCTTTGGAAAAAACAAGTTTGGAAAGAATTACACTAAGTATTTACTTCTAAATAAAAACCTCATTCCCATGCTCTTTATGGGAATGCAGACTAAAGCTAATCTCTGTTATAATCCCACTATGAGATTTAGAAACCTAAAAAAACAATCAAACAAAAACATTCAAACAGAAGTTGATAAACGAACAAAGTTTAAATATGCTCGTTATACAGACAGAATAAAAGCATTTATAACAGATATGTTCATGATATATATCCCTATCCTTTACATAATCACTTATGTTATTCTTGATGGAAAGGACTCTTTTCAAGATTCCACAATAGGACAATTTATCGGAGTCTCTATTTACGGTCTAATATATGCTATATTTTTAGCTAAATCTGGACAAACTCCAGGTAAAAAAGCCTACACAATTAAGGTAGTTGACATTAAAACGGGCGAAAAAATTTCATTTTTAAGAGGATTACTGCGTTTTATTGCCTTTTTGTTCACCGCCGCAACACTTTTAGGTTTACTCTTACCTCTAGTAAGAAAAGACAATAGAATGCTGCACGATTTACTTGTAAATACAGTTGTTATAAACATAGAACTCTAGGGAATCTAATAGATTGTCATCTCTAGAAAGCCTAAGCTTAGGGTTTTATATGCTTTTGTGTAGATATTATAAAAATTAATAACAATAATATATTTTCATATCTTATTTGGAAAATAATAAGTAAAAAAAATTATTTTATTATTAAGTCAAAAAGCAGAATTAGTAAACAAAATGTAAATATACCCCAAATTTAAACTTAGATTAAAAATTCCTCCTATATAATGTGGGGGTAAAAGATTTATCACATATTTGAAGTGATAGTGGAATAACAATTGCTGTTACTTCATAATCGCTTCTATTTTAAAGTGGTGAGTCAAACAAAACAGGAGAAATGAATGAAAAAAATTATATTATCGGTTGCTGTTGCAACAATGGCATTTAGTACAGCTGCTTTAGCTGAAGACAAAGGTATAGACATTAAGACTAGCGGTCAGGCTGTTCTTTACTATCAAACAGCTTCAACTGATCAAGCAGGATCAGCAGATTTATTTGATCAATCATCTGCAAAAGCAAATGTTGGTATTCAATTAAATTTAGATGCTGATTTAAAAAACAACTTTACATTTGGTACTCAATTAACTTACCTTGGTACTGCTGGTTTAGAGAAAAACTTAGTATCTGGAACTATGCAAAATGTTGGTGATGCTACAGCTACGAATAATGCTGGTGACGAAATCGCATTAACTAAGATTTTTGTTGCTAAAAAAATTGGTAACACAACAGCTAAAATTGGTCGTCAAGAACTTCCAAAGTCACTTTCACCTTTTGCTTACTCAGAAGGTTGGAATGTATTTAAAAATACTTTTGAAGCAATCTTAGTAGTAAACAGTGATATCCCTGATACAACTGTTGTAGCTGCTTATGTTGGTCAAAG
>CAZPRE010000038.1:0-13461 GCA_964588875.1 uncultured Sulfurimonas sp.
TAGCATCTCTAAAAGTTGAATTACTATAGTAATAGAAGGAGGTACAAGTGTCGCAGTAAGTGGACCAAAAGACTCTCTATTTATAGGCAAGTTTAGTTTTGAATAGTTTGCACATACTTTTTCTACATATTTCCAGTAAAGAAAAGCTTTATCAAGTGGAAAGTTTTTTGAATATGGTAGAAGGTAGGTAATTGGTCCACCCTCAATTTCAAAAATCCCCGAAGCAATAGCTGTCTCTATAAGTAGACGAGCATCCGGAGTACCGTGACGAAGACTTACAGGCTTATTAAAGTGAGTAATCATCTTCCTTGTTGTTCTATAACCATGATTTACAAGCGGGTAACCATTTAGCATATCTACATCATTTTCTTCACTTAAACGCAGCATTTTCTTTGCAGTAGCATAGTCGTTGAGTCTTGTGTTTGAATCAATAGTCAAAGGAAGTACATCAACATTAGCATCTACAAAGAACTCATTAAGAGCAAACTGCTTTTTGTAAGTTGGAAAACCACCACGAGGCTGAACTAGCATCTTTTTCTTTTGTGCAAAATGGTGTGAAATAAAGAGCTCTTTATCCGCATTTTTTACAAATTCTTCTACTTCAGCAAAGTCAAAATTATCTACATACTCATTTGAGAGTATAATTTCTCTCTCTTCTTGTAACAGGCTCATTAAGTAGTTCTCTCTTTTAAAAATTCTTCTAGTGTGTCAAGACCCGTATTTAAATCTACTTGATGAAAAACCAAATCAAATCCGTAGTTTTTATACTTAGGCACAATAACATCTGCATCAGCACTTCCAACAACAAGGTTTCCACCAATAACCATCACTATATTTTCTAGTGTTTTATACTTTGACTTGAGAAGTTTTACCTCTCTCGCCCAGCCTTCAGCTTCACCATTGAGAGAAGAGATAAGTAAAACTTCCGCCCCCGTCTCAACTGCTGCATCAAAAAATTCTTCTAAGTAAGTATTTACACCTAGATTAAAGACCTCAAAGCCTCTCGCATTTAGCGAGAGCTCTATGAGGCGATTTGCAACAACATGAATATCATTTCCAACTACGCCCGTTACTACTTTCATCAAAATATATGCCTATTAATTATTTAAATGTAAAGATAGCAAAGTTTATGTAAAGATAAGGTTATAAGGCGCTAAAATGACAAGATAATTTATAATATACGGAGTTTTAAATGAACTTTTTTACAGCAGACTTTTGTGATGAGCATCCAGAAATAGTAGAAGTACTTAATTTTGACTATAAAAACTATGGTGGAGCACACAAGTGTAGAGGTGAAGTACTCACTATAAAACTAGATAAAAACAACTCAGAACTTATAAAATTACTTCGTGATGAAGATGGAACTGGAAAAGTTGTAGTTGTCGATGTAAATGCAGAGTACTTTGCCGTAGTTGGTGAAAACCTTATGAAATTTGCACAGCAAAACAACTACTCAGGAATCATAGTAAATGGTTATATTAGAGATACTTTTCAAATAAAAGATATACCAGTAGCACTCTATGCACTTGGGACTTGTCCTAAAAAGTATATACCTGTAACAGAGGGACAAAGAAATTTAGAACTATCATTTGGTGGCATTAATTTTAAAAATGGTGACTACCTCTATGCAGACACAGATGGTGTTATGGTAACTCATAAACCTCTACATGATTAAATAAGAGTCTAGAGATGAACCGTAGAGATTTTTTAACTACTGCTACAGCCAGTTCGGCAGCTTTAGCACTTGGTGGCTGTAACGAGAGTAACCGTCAAGCTATTGACTACTCCAAACACCCAATAAGAAGTGATGATGTCAAGCGTGTGAATATCAACAAAAACAAAAAGACGGTGATTAAACTCGCTACAAGTTGGCCTGCACATTTTCCTATCATGGGAACTGGAGTAGAACAGTTTGCTCAAAGAGTTAAAGATGTAAGTGGAGGAAGTTTAGAAATAAAACTCTATCCTAAAAATACTTTAGTCCCTGCCCTAGCCGTTTTTGATGCTGCAAGTAGTGGGCAAATTGATGCCTTTCACTCTGGTCCATATTATTGGAAGGGAAAAAACTCCGCATTTTCTCTTTATAGCGGTATACCTTTTGGTTTTACAGCTGAAGAGATTAACTCGTGGATGCTTTATGGCGGTGGGATGGATCTGTGGCGTGAACATTATGCTAAATATAATTTGTACCCTTTTATGGGTGGAAACACAAATATTCAGATGGGTGGATGGTATAGAAAACCTATAAAATCACTTGCAGATATGCAGGGCTTAAAAATGCGTATGCCTGGTTTAGGTGGAGAGGTCTTTGCAAAAATGGGAGTAAATCCTATTCTTTTACCAGCTGGAGAGATTTACACCTCACTTGAACGCGGTGTTATAGATGCTACTGAATGGGTTGGGCCTGCACTTGATATAAAGATGGGCTTTTATAAGGTAGCACCCTATTACTATTCAGGATGGCATGAGCCCGGATCTATACTTGAACTAACTTTTAATAAACACTCGTGGGAAAAACTTGGATTTGAGCACCAATCTATCATAGAGGTATGCACCAATGAGCTCAACTCAAATATGACTTATAAATTTCATGCAGAAAACATATATGCACTTGCGAAACTTAAAGAGCTAGATGTAACTATTCTTCAGTACCCTCAAGATGTTATAAAAGCTGGAAAGAATGCTCTTAAAGAAGTTATCGAAGAGCTTAGTTCTAAAAATAAAGATTTTGAAACTGTATATGCCTCAATAGAGTCTTATCTTAAACTCTCCAAAGAGTGGAGTGATAATAGCCTTAAATACTTTTTGAACGAACGCTAAAAATGTATACAACTTACTTATTTCTATAAAATTTTAACAAACGAGAACTAATTGAAAAAACTTCTATTTCTACTACTATTACAAAATATACTTTTTGCATCCCTTAGTATGCTGGTGCTTGATGGCAATACTTCCAAACCAATTAATGGAGCTATTATAAGTGATTCCTTACATAGTGTAAAATCTGACGAAAATGGTTCTTTTACTCTTGAAAGTAAAGAAGCTAAATATTTTGTTAAGGCCTATGGCTACAGACCTTTGAGTTTCTCAAGCGATTCCAACCTTAGTGTAATCAAACTCGAAGCAATAACAGTAAAAGCTCTCTATCTTACATTTTGGGGAGCTAGTAACAATTCAAAAACTTTAAAAAGAATTTTAAATATAATTGACACAACCGAAGTAAACGCGGTCATTGTTGATGTTAAAAATGAATATGGTTCAACATCTTTTTGGACAGGTTTCAAGCAAGCTAATAGTTACGGTGCTCAAAAAAAAAGAACTAATCGTGACATTACTAAATTTATGAAGACAATGAAAGAGAGAAATATCTATACCATAGCAAGAATCGTTACCTTTAAAGATGAACTGCAAGCTTCAAACAATACAGATTATGCAATAAAAAAAACAGATGGTACTATCTGGCGAAACCATGACAATATGGCTTGGGTTGACCCCTTTGATAAGCGTTCTCACGAGTATACAATTAGAATAGCAGAAGAAGCTGCAAAGGTTGGTTATGATGAAATCAACTTTGATTATATTCGTTTTCCCGCAAAAAGTGGCTTGAAATTTTCAAAGGAGAATAACACCAAAAATAGAAAGATTGCAATTGAAGGTTTTTTAAAATTAGCTCAAAAAAGGCTTAGAAAGTACGGTGTTTTTATCTCTGTTGATACATATGGAAATATATGTTGGTCCAAAGATGATAACAATATAGGCCAGAGCATAACTTCTTTGGCAAAGTATGCAGACTATTTAGCTCCGATGCTTTACCCATCGGGTTTCTCTCGTGGCTCATTTCATTTTGAGCATCCATCAGAACACCCATATGCTGTCATATATAGAAGTGTTAAAAATACAAAAGATAGAATAGATACAAAGAGAGTGAGACCGTGGTTACAGTACTTTAAAGATTATGCACATAAGCACAGACCTTATCAAAAATTTGAAGTTACAGAGCAGATGCGAGCAACAGAAGATGTAAATACAAGTGGTTGGATGATGTGGTCACCATCAAGCAGGTATCATCAGAACTATTTTACACCCACTCCTAAATAGACATTTTTAAGTTCTTTTCTAACATTTTTTGAGTTCTCAACATACAAGTCTACAAAAGAGTGAAATTCTCTTGAGTGGTTCATATGAACTAGGTGAGCGAGTTCATGGACTAAAACATAATCTATTAGCTCTTTTTTCACTTTTATAAGTTCCGTATTTAAGGTTATTGTTCTTTTTGAGCTACAGCTTCCCCATCTACTTTTCATTTTCCTAAATTTGAGTTCTTTATAGTCTAGGTTCATAATTTCTGAATAGTATTCTAATCTTTGACTTAAGTACTCTGTGGCCTTTGTCTTGTAAAACTCTTGATAATGCTTTAGTGCTCTGCTTTGATTGTTTAGAGTTGTCTTATTTAGCTTCTCTCTAAGCGAGGTGGCTTCCTCCGAATCTATACTATATATTTCTCCAAAAAGAAGTACTTCATCTTCAAGTACAATCTCTTTTTGTTTAGACTCTTCTATCTTAGATATATGTTTTCTAATCCAGCTCTCTTTTTCATGCAATAAATTCTCTATAAAAGTATTTGAGATCTTTGGAGTCTTTAGTAAAACTACAACTTCATCAACAGTAGGCTTAATACTTATATAGCTATGCTTTAAACCTTTTTTTAAAACATGTTGAATTTTCAACCCTTTAAAGATTATCTCATTCATAAACTATAGGGTCGTGAGCTCCAGCAATTTTAAAGCCATTTAAACGCAGTCTACAGCTATCACAAACTCCACAGGCTTTTTCTTCATTCTTGTAGCAACTCCAAGTTAAATGTAGGGGAACACTCAGCTCTAAAGACTTTTGTACAATTTGTGATTTTTGTAGGTGAACTAAAGGCATCTCTATAGTAATATTTGTTTCATCTTTAGTTCCGAGGTTTATGCTCTCTTGCATACTTTTAATGTATGACTCCCTGCAATCTGGATAACCACTACTATCCTCTTCAACAACACCAATAACGATGGCTTCTGCACCCTCTTTTTCAGCAATAGCCGCTGACATGCTTAGAAAAATACCATTTCTAAAAGGTACATAAGTAATAGGGACACCTTTTTGGACTCCACCAGTTGGTACATCTATACTTTTATCTGTGAGTGCAGAAGCCCCAAGTTGTTTAAAAAAATCGAGATCTAAAACATATTTTTCTTCTACATTTAGATCATCACATATCTTATTGAAACACTCAAGTTCTTTATCTTGTGTTCTCTGATCATAATTAAAATGAACCCCAATAATTTCGTAACCGTCTTTTTTCATCATGTATGCAGACAGAGTAGAATCCATTCCTCCACTCATAACACATACTGCTTTTTTTTTCTTTACTTCATTCATAAAAAGATTTTAACATATATTTTTAATCTTTTTCAAAAGATATAAAGAGTAGAATTAAATTATGACTAAATAAAGGAGAGACTATGGAAGTATTACAAACAACACAACCTACTTCAGGTTCTGGACAAGCTGACATTATTAAAAAATCGCTAGATGTTCAAGAGCAACAAGTTTCAAAGATATTAGAAAGTGTTACTGAGCAGTCTAAGCAGGTAACGGCTCAGAAAACAGGTATTGGTAATAGTGTCAACCTTATTGCTTAAACCTTTAAGCTTCTTAGCATTAACCGCGTTTGGCGGTTAGTACTTACAAATCATTAAGCCTCATTAGATATAATTCCACTTATGATTGAATTAGATAATGAAACTACTCTACAAGTAAATGAAAACTTCTTAAATAGCATCGCTTCCCTTTTTACAGATAAAGAGATAGAGCTTATTGTTACAACAAATGTACATATGAGAGAGATAAATAAAGAACATAGGAACATTGATACTGACACTGATGTATTAAGTTTTCCTTATATTGATATGCCAATGTCTCCCCTTGGAAGTATAGTGATTTCTGATGAACATGTAAGAGTTAAAGCCTTGGAATTTTCCCATACACAAGATGATGAGCTCACTCTACTCTTTATTCACGGATTGTTACACCTTTTGGGATATGACCATGAAGTTGATGCTGGAGAGATGAGAGAAAAAGAGAAAGAGTTAATTGAAAAGTTTAATTTACCAAATAGTTTAATAATTAGAACACAAGGATAATAATGGATTTTGGAATTTTTATAGTTGCAATGGCAGCTTTGATATATGGCGCGGATTTTATAATTAAAGAGTCTGAAAGAATCGCTTTACACTTTAAAATATCTCACTTTGTAATTGGTGCTACCTTAGTGGCATTTGGTACATCTTTACCAGAGATGGCAGCATCTATGATGGCTGCTGGACAAGGTAAAAGTGATATGGCTGTTGCAAATGTTGTTGGAAGTGTTATTTTTAATATCACTCTCGTCCTTGGTATTACTTTTGCCATTTCAAAAACAATGCATCCTAAACGCGACCTCTTTTCACTAGATAGTGCTTGGGTTATAATTCCTTTAGTAATCTTCTTTATTATGATTCAAGATGGTGTTATAGGAA
Organism: uncultured Sulfurimonas sp.; assembly: GCA_964588875.1. Classification (GTDB taxonomy): domain Bacteria; phylum Campylobacterota; class Campylobacteria; order Campylobacterales; family Sulfurimonadaceae; genus Sulfurimonas. Next base: position 6,561 of record CAZPRE010000038.1, read on the forward strand.
GAGTCGACGGTGCTCTTTACCTTCTCTTAATGGTTTCATACCTTGTATTTTTATTCACTAGCTCTAAAGAGGATTTAGAGGGTGAAATAGATGAAGATTTGGCAAACGAAAAATTTAACTGGGGAAAAGCTGTTCCCTTCTTACTTATTGGTTTTGCTTTGACTATAGGCGGTGCTCACTTTGTTGTAGAAAGCGGGACAAACATTGCTAGAGACTTTGGTGTTAGCGAATGGATTATTGGTATATTCCTTATCTCTCTTGGAACATCTCTTCCAGAGCTTGTAGTCTCACTTGTTGCAGTTAAAAAAGGTAATGCGGAGATGAGTATAGGAAATATTATCGGATCAAATGTAGCTAACTTCTCAATGGTTTTAGGTGGGGCATCACTTTTAAACCCGCTCACAATAGATTTAATCGCTACAAAATTTGATTTAATGATAATGGTTGCAGCTTCTGTAGCATTGCTATTCATTTTAGCAAACAAGCTTTACAATAAGGCTGGTGCGATTTTTCTTCTAATTATTTTAGCTCTTTTCATTCAAAATTCTCTTTAGAGAGTTTTGAAATCTAACGTTTTTTCTTATACTTTTTATCTATATAGTTTAGCTCTAAGAGTTTATTATATATTTGTGAAACCATCTTGCCCGCTGCAGCTCCACCATGACCACCATGTTCAACCATAGCCATAACAACATATTTTGGATTTTTATATGGCCCATAAGATGTAAACCAAGCATGTGAACGGTTATAGTAAGATAATTCATGCTCTAGTTTTCTCTTTTTAATATCCTGCTTAATCGCAATTACTTGTGCAGTACCTGTCTTACCTGCAATCACAACATCACTACTTAGATACTGCATAGCCGTTCCCCTTGGATAATTACACACCTGATACATTGCCTTTTGTATTAAAGGTAGCTTCTTTTTCTCTTTTGGAGTTAAGATATCTTTTATTTTAGTTTTATAAGCATCTCTGCCAATATACTTTGCAAAGTGAGGTGTTGGTAGTTTTCCTGTAGCCATTAGGGCTGTAAATTGAGCCATTTGCAGTGGTGTAACTAAAAAGTCACCTTGACCTATTGAGGTGTTTGCCGTCTCGCCAATATTCCACGGACGATTATATTTTTCTTTTTTCCATGCTCGAGATGGGACTACACCAATAAATTCATTAGGTAAATCAACTCCTGTTTTTGCTCCAAGACCATATCTTTTTAAGCCTTCGCTCATTTTTTTATTTCCCACATTAAGACTACCCTTATAAAAATAGTCATCGCAACTCTCTCTGATTGCCTTGTTTAAATTAGTCTTACCATGTCCTTTTTTCTTCCAACATCTAAAGACACGTCCACCAAGTGGAAAATGTGACTTACAATTGACTGTGTATCTCTCACTAAGTTCCGTTGTAATATAAATAAGACCAAGACCAGTTTTAATAGCAGAGCCTGGAGGATATAGACCGTTAATATACTTATTCGTAAATGGATGATCTTCATCTTGAGCCAAAGCATTATAAACAGGATGTGACATACCTGAAACAAACATATTTAAATCATAGTTTGGAAAACTACTAGCTGATAGTATGGAACCATCTACATTCATAACTATAACTGCACCGGCCTGGCCTCCAAAAAGTTTTGCAATATAGGCTTGCAATTCCATGTCTATACTAAGAGTTAATTTTCTATCCTCATCAGCACTTATATAAGATAGCTCTTCAATCTCTTGATTATTGGCATTTACTTTTATCTTTCTGTATCCAGGACTACCTTGGAGATATGAATTATAATACTTTTCAATTCCAATTTTGCCGCTGTATCCAATCAATTCTAAAAGAGGGTCTTGTTCAATGTCTTTTTTGTTAGCCCGTGCAACATAACCGATGAGATGAGCTGCTATATTCTCATATGGATAGTGTCGCTTTGGAGAAGGAATAATTTGTAAATTACTTCGAAGATTAAGTGTCGAATACACAGGCATTATATCTTCATAAGGAATAAAATGTACTATATCAATAAAGTTATGATTATAAAAAGAATCTTTTTTCTTATAGTTTTTAATTATTTTTTCTCTATCAAGACTTGGTAGCAGTTTAATTAAAAGATCTAACTCTCCATTAAATATCTCTATATTTTTTTTAGACATTAAATGTGGCTTGAGCTTTACTTTAAAACCAAGCTTATTTATAGCTACTGGTCTGTTGTTTCTATCTACTATTTCACCGCGAACAGGTGCTATACTTTCATTCTTGATTGTATTATTATGCGACAACTTACCGTAATAATTGTTTGATTCCACAGAGAGGAAAAAAACTCTTACAATTATTGCTAACCATGTAGTTCCAAAGATAAATAGAATAAATTTTATTTTCATAAAAGACTCACTAAAAAGAATTCAATTACTATATAGAATACTATATAGTAATTGATACTTGGGGGAGGAATTAAAAATATTTTAGATAGAAACATCGTAAAGAGAAAAAAACCTATATATACAAGTAGAATATTAATGAATCGAACACAAGCAGTACAAGAAACATTCTGAGTTATTTTATGGATTAAAAATTTATATATAAGGGCAAAATATATAATTGAACTAAATAACATATAGCCTTTATCGGCTTCAAACAATACTAAGCAAAAGGCTATTAATAATAAAGAGACATTATCATCATCTTTGAGAGCCTTAGCGAATAGAACAAAAAGAAGGCCCAGCAGTGGCGGTAAAAAAAGGTAAATACTGCTAAGGCTTAAGTATATAGCATACAGCAGAACATAGAGTATATTCTCTACAGATTTTTTATTAGTGATACTTCGTTGCATACTGGAAAATGTTTACATTTAATACAATCAGCCCAAATCTTATGCTCAGGGATTGATTCTTTGGATATCTCTACAAAACCCAATCTTTGAAAAAAAGACTGTTTATAAGTTAAGCAAAGAACTTTTTGTAGGCCTAAACTAAGTGCTTCATCTAAACACTTATTAACTAATTGTTCTCCAGTTTTTTTGCCTCTAAGTTCATCTTTAACAATCAGAGATCTAACCTCTGCAAGATATGAGGTGTGAATATGTAAAGCACAAAAACCAATAAGCTCTCCATCTAAAAATGCTAAGGTATATGATCTAATATTTGTAGAAATTTCATCATCACTTCTTGCTAAAATAGTACCGGATTCTACTTCAGGAGCTATAAGTTCTTGCATTAATGGTATATTTGATAATTTAGCCTTGCAAAGATCAATCTTCATCAGGATCTTCTAATAATATGTCATAAATAACTTTTATAGCTTTTAGTGTGCCTTTCTTTTTAGAACTTGAAACCATCATTGCATTTGGAAACTGCTTTCTAAGTGCACTTTGCTCTTTTTGGTTAAGTTTATCGATTTTAGTAAATATCTGCAATATATACTGATTTGGTCTGACCGTATCAAACAAAAACTCACTTACAGAGGTGTCGATATCCAAATGAGGATGCCTACAGTCTATAAGATGTATAAAAAGTTTTATCTGCTCTCTTTGCGATATATAATCAGTGAGGTTCTTTTCCCAATCATGCTTCATAGACTTTGAAACCTTTGCATATCCAAAACCTGGTAGATCGACAAATTGAGCTAAGTATTTTTCATTTGTGTCACGGTTTAAAAATGTAACATCAAAGTGGTTAATTAGTCGAGTCTTTCCTGGTGTTGAAGAGACCTTAGCTAAACCCTTGTGATTAGTCAGCGCATTTAAAAGAGAACTTTTACCCACATTTGACCTAGCCATAAAAACTACTTCATTCTGTTCTACCGACTCTGGAGCCGCCCCAACAGTAGGTGCAGATGTTATAAATTTTGCATCAACAATTTCAACCATATTTACTTCTCCTCTTCTTCTGGAATATCAAAAATCATTATAACTGGTCCACTCTGTTTACCCTTGGCGTATGCCTTACCATCAATAGTATTCAAAACGACCTCATTTCCTATGATTTCTTTCTTCTCATTAACCTGCTTTAAATATACATCTTTATAGAAGTAATACTCTTTTTTAGCAGGTTTATAAATAACTTTTTGAGCAACACCTTTATAGATTGCTCCATTTTTTGTTGCTATTGTAAAAGACACATCGCCTTTTGCAATGTATTTAGTTGGTTTATGCTCTTTATTTGTAAAGATTGTTAGCTCTGAAGCATTTAATTCATCACTTTCTTTAACAATATGAACATCCCCCTTAAAAACTGACAAGCCAGCCTTTTCATCTGTCTTAAAAGAGTTTGCCTTTACGATAAGCTCTTTAGCTAATAGAGATGAAATTAGTAGTGTGAAAATTATTATATATTTCATTTATAAACTCTCCTCTAATTGATATTTAATTGTAACATCCGTTGCTTCCATTTTATTTGAGTCATTGTAAACCTTTAGTGAACTACCATCAATGGTATTATTGGCTCTAAATGAGTTAAATTTAGTATTTGTTTTAATAATTTCTGTCTTTTTATTATATGTCGCTTTGTCTGTTTTAAATGTTAAGCCATCTTCTCTTATATAAATGATGTCACCATTAAGTAATACTTCATTATCTTTATAGAGTCCATTCTTAGCTTTCATATTTGCTAGATAAGTTTTAGAGTTATCTGTATAGTCAATATTAGAGACAAGGTATCGATCATCATATTTTACAGAATTATCACCCGTCATAAGTGTACTTAGACCAAAAGCATCTAGTTCATGCAATGTGAAAAATTTTAACTCAAAAATTGGAACATCTGCAAAACTTTGCTCTTTTAAATAAAGTGGTTTAAACAGCACAAAAATAGCTGCTAAACTGATAAAAAGCAACGAAAAGAATATGTTTATATTCATATCCATACAGCCATAAAATTTTCTCTTTGACCATTCTCATCAACAATGGAATCAATCATTTCGCGAACTGCACCATCACCACCATCATAAGATAAGACACAGTCTACTAAGTTTCTAAGCTCTTTAACACCATTCTTTGGAGTAAAACTACTACCAACAAGAGAGAGCATATTATAGTCATTTAGGTCATCGCCAATAGCTGCAACCTCTTCGAGAGTAATTCCAAGAGAAGCAACTATTTCTTTTAATACTCTATCTTTATCTTTGATACCTTGGTGTAGATGTTGAACGCCAAGCTCTTTTGCTCTTCTTTGGACTATAGTGGAATTTCTTCCAGTGATAATAGCCACTTGATTACCGAGCTTTACCCAAGTACTAATACCAAGACCATCTTTAACATTAAAGTTTTTGCTCTCAACGCCATCAGTGCTATAAATAAGCTTACCGTCACTAAGGCAGCCATCAACATCTAATACTAGAAGTTTAATCACAGAGTACCTTTTGTGCTTGGAACGCCAACTCTCTCATTTTTTGCAGTTGCACGACGAAGAGCAACTGCAAGAGATTTGAAAGAAGCTTCAATGATATGATGCTTATTTTTTCCACGAAGAGCGATAATATGTGCACTTATTCTAGAGTTAAGAACAAAGGCTCTAAAGAACTCTTCAACTAACTCAGTATCAAACTGCCCTACTTTACCAGCAACTACCACTTCATATACTAAAAATGGACGATTACTAAGGTCAAGGTCACAAGAGACACAAGCTTCATCCATAACAATATTTGCAGATCCAAAACGTTCCATCTCTTTAATAGGATAAAGTGCCTCAGCAACTAATGCACCTAAAACTATACCTATGTCTTCAACACTGTGGTGATCGTCAATGTGTGTGTCGCCAACGCACTTAATATCTAAGTCGATAAGTGAGTGTTTTGAAAAACTTTCAAGCATATGATCTAAAAATCCTACACCTGTATCTATCGTACTCTTCCCTGTACCGTTTAAATCTAATGAAATTGTTATATCTGTCTCTTTAGTTGTTCTTGTTTTTGTTATCATAATTAATCCTCTCTTACTATAAATGAATTTTTAAAAGTACCGTTAGCTTTGTAGTCTCTAGCCTCATGTTCACTCTTGAAACCTTTTAACCAAACTTTAAATACTCGTCCGTTCTCACCTTGCATATCTTTAATAATTGTTTTGTATCCATCTGTGTTGTCGAACTTTTCTTGTGTTTTAATCGCACCCTCTATTTTAGAAAAAGAGGCAATTTGTAATGCAAACCCACTAAGTGATTTTCTCTGTGGAGACGCTTTGAGTTGTTTTTTAGTAGGTATTATTTTTCTACCTTTTACTTCAAAACCTAAAATTTCAATAGTAACCGGTGCTGTACCTCTTCCAACCATATCTATTTTATGGGCAGCTTTATTGGAAAGGTCTATTATTCTAGTTGCAATAAAAGGGCCTCTATCGTTAATACGAACTACTGCGGTTTTATTATTTCTTAAATTTGTAACCTTAACGATAGTGTTCATTGGTAGTGTCTTGTGTGCAGCCGTCATATCGTGCATATTGTACGTTTCACCATTTGAAGTCAACTTACCATGAAAATCTGGCCCATACCAGCTAGCATTACCCTTAAATCTATCGCCTACACTTACTACTGTAGGATGATATCTAATCCCTCTAATTACATAGGGTCTCATCGTTGGATGAGAGTATGTTTTTTTATCCATTACCGAAGAGTGCTGATTTTTATCATCAGAGTATGTTTTTGGTGCTGCATAGTTTATATAAACATGTTTACCTCTTGTACTACAAGCACTAAAAAAGAGGGATACGAGAACTAAAATAACCAGAGATTTTTTATTCATAAATTTTTAACCTATCACCAATTTTAATGAGACTACCTTTTATATGGTTTTGCTGCTTTATATTGCTAACACTTACCTTATAATTCTTTGAAATAGAGTCAAGAGAGTCTCCGTGTTTAACCATATAGTAAAATTTACTATCTATTTTTTTAGTATGAGTTTTACCACTTATAGGAATAATCA
>CAZPRE010000039.1:0-11192 GCA_964588875.1 uncultured Sulfurimonas sp.
CTGCTAATCCAATTGATTTGAAAAATGCAGTTGAAGATATTAAGAATATGCTTGTTGATCATCCTGGAATTGCAGATGGAGGTTTTGAAGAGGAAAAAAATTATTCACGAAAAATGCCTAAAGTTGTATCTTCTGATATGGAATTTGGTATCAAAAAAACACTGTTTGTACATGTAGACAAGTTTTCAGAATCCTCAATTGACATAATGGTTTATTGTTTTTCTAAAAGTGTTGTTTGGGGAGAGTGGCTTGCGGTTAAAGAAGATGTTATGTACAAAATAATAGATATTTTCAAAAGAAATAACCTATCTTTTGCATTTCCATCGCAAAGTCTATATCTTAACAATGAAAACGAGTTACCGATAAAGATAGAACAAGGAGTTAGATCATGAAAATATTAACTATTTTAATAGCTCTTTTTATAAGTGTTTATGCAATTGAATTAAGTAAAGATGAAAAACTATTTATACAAAACCACCCAGAGATTAAAGTTGGCATTGATATTAAATGGCAAACAATAGATGCAATAGACAAAAATGGAAACCATGTTGGAATAGCTAGTGACTATCTAAAAATCATATCTCGTGAGAGTGGAATCATGTTCAAATTTATCGCACTTGATAGTTTTGATAATGTTTTAAAAAGTATACAAGATAAAAAGATAGATATGATCAGTGGTATCGTGCAAACACCTAGTCGTGATAAATATCTTAAATTTAGCGACCCCTACATTAGCATACCTTATGATATTTTCACAAGAGATGATGACCCTAAATATTTTAATATGAAAGATTTAAATGGCAAAAAAGTTGTAGCACTAAAAGGCTTTATGATAAACGACTGGATAAAAGAGAACTACCCAGCAATCAGGGTAGTTGATTCATACACCATATATGGTGGACTAGAAAAAGTTTACAGAAGCGAAGCATCAGCATTTATAAATGACTACCCATCAACTGCTTATGTGTTAGAGAATACTTTTTTACCAAACATGATAGTTAATGCACCAATTACAAAACTAGCACATGTGCAAATCAGAATGGGCATTCGTAATGATTATGCTGTATTACAAAAAATTATTAATAAAATAAATGCTTCACTTAGTGAAGAAGATGTAGAGCGACTTAGACAAAAATGGTTATCAAACAGTAGAATTTCAATGCTTAACTTCTCATCAAAAGAGACATTATGGTTAGACTCACATAAAGAGATAACTTTTAGTGCTGACCCATCGTGGCTTCCATTTGAGGGTTATGATGAAAAAACAATGCAGTTTTTTGGTATTGGCAATGAAATATTAACAATAATTTCATCAAGAACAGGAATAACATTTAAACTCATTCCATCAACATCCTGGAATGATGCTAAAGAAAAATTAAAAGATAACAGAGTTCAAATGCTTCCTACTGTGTCAAGCAGTAATGACTTACAAAAATATGTTAATCTTTCAAAACCCTATTTGAGTCTACCTTACATGTTGTATGGATTTGAAAATTTAAATATTAACTCATTAAGTAACATTAAAAATGCTAAAGTAGCCATAAATGAAGACTCAAAAGTTCAAAAATATCTAAAAGACAAATATCCAGATATTGAAGTAATAGTTGTTCAAAACAGAGAAAATTTGATAAATAAACTTTTAAATAAAGAAGTGGATTACTTTGTAACAGATAGTGCATCAGCATCATTTCTCATTAATAACAAGAATATAAATAATATTATAGGTCTTGAAAAATTAAATATTAACTATGAACCACATATTGCAATATCTAAAGAGCTAGGAGAGACTGCTTTAAAAATAATAAATAAAGCCATTGAAGGTCTCAGCGAAGCTGAGATAAAACAAGCATATAATAAATGGATTTTTGTAAAATCATCAGAAGATGAGAATAACAATATAATCTTGATGATTTTATCATCTATTTTTGTTATTATATTGCTTATACTTTTTGTAAGAGCGAAATAAATAGCTCAGATTTTGATACCCTGTTCCAAGCTTCTTTTTATAAGATAGATTCTATGAAATTACTATCGTTAATACTTAATCATTAACGATAGCTTAATAGCAATAGAGTACATTATCATATATAAAAGGATTTTCATGCTTAAAATAAGTTTTATACTTTTTGTGTTATTTAGCCTACAAGTACAAGCAAAAACACTTTCATTAGAGGAGTGTATCACCAAAGCCATCCAAACCCATCCAGATATCAAAAGTGCAACACTGGCAGTGAAACAGACTAAAAGCGGCATTGATGTTGCTGTATCAGACTATCTGCCTCAGGTATCCTTAAGTGCAGAGTACGATGCAACTCGTACTTATGTGCTTCCTCAAAATGGTATTTTTAATACAATTAACGATAGTGGATTACAAGCAGGAGTCACTCTCAATCAAAAAGTTTGGGATTTTTCTAAAACTACTTCCTACATAGAAGCTTCTAAAATTCAAGAAGCCATTGCCAAGCTTTCACTCCAAGATGCAAAAGCTCTTATGTCTTACAATGTAAAACTTCAGTATGAGCTTATTTATGTTTATAAAGAGGCGATAGATGTTCGTAAGAAAGATATGCAAGCCAAAAAGGAACTCTACAACCAAGCTAACTCCTTAGTAAAACTTGGAATGAAAACAGATGCTGATGCATCGCGTTTTTTATCTTCGTATTATATTGCAGAGGACAATCTAGCCATTGCTCAAGCAAACTACGACAAAGCTAGATTAAACCTCTCGAGTTTCATTGGTGAAAAAGTGCAGGGAAACATCACCCTTGAAGATACTCTATCAACTCATAAAATCTCTGTTACAAATACTCTTTTATATAAGAGTATATTAGAGAGTAACCTTGGTGTTGCAACACTTCTTAAAAGTGTACAAAAAGATGAACTTCTCTATAAAGCAACAAAAGCTTCTCATTATGGTTCACTAGATATGGTGGCATCTTACAACTACCAAGATACGCTTAACGAATATGACTCTACCCTTTTAGGTATTACTCTTAAAATACCTCTTTATAGTGGGGGAAGAACTTCGGCTTTAGTGCAAGAGTCTTTTTTAGAGCGAAAAAAAACAGAAGCACTTTTAGATGCAAAAGAGTTAGCACTTAAGCAGGAGTTTGGATCTCTTATCATTGATTTAGCACGATACGAAAAAACAATTCAAGCAAAAAATGCACAACTCGGATCTGCTCAAAAAACAAAAGTTCTCCTTGATGCACGTTACAAGGAAGGACTCTCTACATACATAGAAGTGCTCGATGCAACATTTCTGCTATTAGATGCTAAGCTTGGACTTCTCCAAGAAAAATACTCAAAAAGCAGTGCCATCAACAGAATAGAATATTTACAAGGAAAAATTTTATGAAAACAGTTTTAAAATATCTCGCTCTTGGGGCAGTAGTCTCCTTACTAGGAGCTGCATTTTACTTGAAAGTATATACTCCCAAAACAACATACAAGATTATCTCGCCAACTCAAGGTGATTTAAAAGTATCTATAACTGGCATCGGTAATGTATCTGCTGAAGATATCTATAGTATTACGGCACAGAGTGGTGGTCAGATTGTCAATATCTTTACTGATTCTGGTAAATGGGTTAAAAAGGGAGATTTACTTATCCTAATGGATGGAGTTGATTTGCCTGACCAGCTTGAAATAGCTCATGCCACTCTTCAAAAGTCGCAGTTTGAGCTTGTAGCATCCAGAAATGAACTCAAAAGTCAATTAACACAAAAAGAACTTTTAAGAAAAACTTATGAACGCTATAGCAAACTTAATGAACAAGGTTATGCTGCTCAATCTGAGTACGATAAAGCACTTGCAGATTTACAAAGTATAGAGGCGAATATCTTAGTTTCAAAGTCACATATCAACTCTTCTAAAGTCCAGATATTACTTTCTAAAAAAAGTAAGCATGCGATTAAAACAAAAATAGACAACTTAAAAGTTTATGCACCAGTTGATGGTTATGTCATATCAAAAGAAGCACAGCTTGCACAAAATGTACTCCCTACAACTCCAATCCTTAAGATAGTGGATGCTAAAACACTCTGGATAGAAGCGAAGATAGACGAGAGAATCAGTGCAAACATAAAAATAGGTCAAGAAAGTGATATTGTATTGAGCTCTCAACCTAAGAAAATTTACAAGGGCATTGTTAAAAAAATAGCTCCTATGAGCGACCTTGTAACTCTTGAAAAAGAGATAGATATCGCCTTTGTAAGTATTCCTGAGCCTTTTTTCATCAATGAGCAGGCTGAGGTATCGATACATACAAGAGAGTTTCAAAATATCTTAAAAATCCCTCTGAATGTTCTTGTTCAAAATGATGGAAATATTGGTGTTTGGGTAGCAAAAAACTCTCATGCTCACTTTCAAGTGGTACAAAAAATTGCTCAAGATGACAACTTTATGGCTATTTTAAATTTAGATATAAATACTCAAATTATCGTACCAGATGCAACTAAAAAATCCTTAAAAGAAGGGATGAAAATCCACTTATGATTCATTTAGCCAAAGAGGATATTAAACATACATTAGGAAAGTTTATAGTTACTGCTATGGGTGTTGGTATGTTACTTGGTATCGTACTAATCATGATGGGAGTTTACCGAGGCATGATATCTGATGCTGAAGTCTTACTAAACGATTTAAATGTAGATTTATGGGTAGTTCAAGAAGGTACCCTTGGACCATTTGCAGAAGCCTCACGAGTACATGAAGATCTAAAGTACACTATTCGAGCCATTGAGGGAATAGCAAAAAGTGAAGCCATTACTTTTCAAAGTATTCAGTTAGAAAAAAACGGTAAAAAAACAAGAGTTCAGTTAATAGGCTATGACATGTTTGGAAAAATTAATCCTATAAATCCAAAAAGACTTATAGCTGGTCGTACTTTAAAAAAAGATCATTATGAGATTGTAGTGACTGATAAAACAGGTTTTTTACTCAAAGACAAAATAAAACTTGGACGATACTTTTATACAGTCGTAGGGATAACAAAAGGAACGGTAGCTTCTGGTGGTGACTCCCTTGTTTACGTTTCACTCAAAGATGCCCAACAGATACAGTTTTCTTACTCCAACAAAAGAATCCAAAGTGATAGAGCACGAGGTATTATAAACAAAGATACCTATATGGTTAATGCAATAATAGCAATGGTGAAACCAGGGTATAGTCTCGATGAAATAGCAAAAAATATTCGAAAATTTCAACATAAAAGTGTTTATACCAAAGAGGATCAAAAGATTGTACTAACACGAAATGTTATAGAAAAAGCGTCTAAACAGATAGGACTTTTTACAGTTATATTAATTGGAGTAGCAACCATTATTATTGCTCTCATTATCTACACAATGACACTTGAAAAGATGAAAGAGATCTCCATTATGAAACTGATAGGGCTACCAAATAGTATAATTGTTAAAATGATTGTTGAGGAGACTCTTCTACTTGGAGTCCTTGCATTTATCTTTGGTAATATCTTTGCACATCTTATCTATACGAAATTTCCAAAACATGTTCTACTTGAATTATCTGATGCATGGTTGCTCTTTGGTGTTGTTGTCATCGCTTCTATATTCGCTTCATTCATAGGTGTAAAAAAAGTTATAAATGCTGACCCAACAGCAGCAATAGGAGGTTAAGGTGAGTAACAAACAAGCAATAAAGGTTCTAAGTCTTAATAAGTCATTTGGAAAAGATGACTCATTTGTGGATGTCATAAAAGATGCTTCATTTACTGTAAATAAAGGTGAACTGATTGCTCTCATCGCACCTAGTGGAGCAGGAAAAACTACTCTTCTTATGATGATTGGCTGTGTTGAAGACCCTGTGAGTGGAACTATCTGGCTAGGAGATGAGAAAGTTTATGAAAACAAGTGGCTTACAAAAGAGACTAGAAAGATAAGAAGAGAGAAGATTGGTTTTATCTTTCAAGCACACTATCTCATTCCATTCTTAAATATTATAGACAACCTAACCCTCCTTCCCCAAGCGAGTAAAACAGATGAAAAGGTTTCAAAAGCCAAAGCACGAGAACTCCTAAAGTATTTAGACATATCAGAGAAAGAAAGATCTATGCCTTCACAGCTTTCAGGTGGACAAAACCAGAGAGTTGCAATAGCAAGAGCTCTTATGAATAATCCAGAGATTATCTTAGCAGATGAACCAACGGCTGCACTTGATTCTGAACGGTCAGTTGATGTAGTCAAAATGCTTAAAAAAATAGCCCTAGACCAAGATGTTGCAGTAATTATGGTAACACATGATGAAGCGATGCTACCGCTTTGTGATAGGATATTGAAAATAGAAAATAAAGGTGTAGCTTCAATAGAGGTTTAAAGTAATGTTTATATCTTCTTTTTCTATTAAACTTTTCACAGCCTTCTTGATTATAGTAGCTTCAAAAACTAAATGTGTATCTGGGTTAAAACGTTTCTTCATCCCCTTTGGCATTGCACTTTTTTGAAATGTTGGTGCACTTAAAAAATCTATCATAGCTCGTTCAACTCTTGACTTAGAACTATATTTTAGTAGATAGTGTTTATACACTTTTTTGTATGGTGGTGCAACATAAGCACCGTGGCATTCATTGCATTTAATGAGTGGGTTTTCATCTGCACAGAGTATAGATACACTGAAAATTAAGAAAATTATTTTGCCCATATGATACTCACTTTTGTTCCTTTATTTAGCTCACTTTGTATCTCAATATCAAAATTATAATGCTTTACGATATCTGCAACAATACTTAGACCTAATCCGAAGCCACCTTCACTGCTGTTATCTCGTACAAAGCGTTTTAATACCTCTTTCTTAGCATCTTTATTGATGCCTATCCCGTTATCTTTTATGCTAAGATATAGCTCGTTTAAAGTTACATCTATTTGCCCTTTAATCATTGTATACTTAAAAGCATTTCCCAATAAATTATCTATTATACGGATGATATCTTCTTTATCAATATGTAGGTAAATATTCTCATCAATTTTATGTGTAAAACTAATCTGTTTAGCAACTGCTACAGTATCAAAATAATCTAGCCTTTCTTTTAACAGTGCACTAATATTTAATTTTTCGACATGAGTGTGGCGTTTATGATTAAGACGAATGTAGGCTAAATCATCATAGATACGACTCAGTCTTTTTGTAGCAGTCTCTATGCGACGAAGTTCATTAGATTTTTCAAGTTCAGGATGAAAACTTTTAAGTAGTTCAGCATTGGCTAGTATTGTGCTGAGGGGTGTATTGAGCTCATGAGTTGTATCTTTTATAAAGTTATCCAAAAGAGTTATTGATTGTCGTATTGGAGAAAGAAAAAGATTTCCTAACCAATAAGCTATAAGAGAAATAAAAATTGTTGCAATAATAAAAGTTACAATTAATCTAGCTTCCATCGCATGAATAGGTTCATAGTTAATATCTTTTTGTATTACAATAAAAGCAGCACCTAGATAATATGGATATACTTTGATTACAGCATAAAGCATATTCTCTTCTTGATAATATTCCCTATCCAAATATAAAGTTTTAGGCTTGAAATCACCAAAGATATAATTGGTGTCTATATCATAAATCGCACTTTTATATTTTGGACTCTGGGGATAAATGAGTTCATTGTCTTGTGATCTGTGTAGCTCTTTGAGCTTTGGAATAAGTGAGGAACTTTGTGCTTTTAAAAGCATGTTTTGATGATCTATTATACGATGTTTTTCGTAGCTGAAAAAAACAACTAACAAAATTGCAAACAGGAGTAGAGATGACCCTATATAAATAAATAAAAAACGGTAAAGGCTACTCTTTTCACCGGGAAATATAACGGTATCCTACTTCTTTTATGGTTTCAATTCGTATTTTACCAAGATGATGTCGCAGTATTTTAATAAAGGTACGTAAGCTACCTTCATTTGGCTCTTCACCATAAGACCAAAGAGAATCAAAAATTATTTCTTTAGTAAGTATGTGATCTTTGTGTTGTAATAAAAGAGCAAGTAGATTAATCTCTTTGGGCTTTAATTTTATACGCTCATTATTTTTGTAAAGTTGCTTCTCTAGGGGATCAAAAGTGTACTTGTCGTCAATATGGATGTACTTCTCTGTGGTATGGTAGTGCCTTTTAATCACTGCTTCAATTCGAAGCTTTAACTCTTTAAGTACAAAAGGTTTTCGAATATAATCATCACCGCCACTTTGGAAACCACGAGATACATCTTCAACACTACTAAGTGATGTAATAAAAATAGCAGGTGTATCATAGCCATCGTGGCGTAGTTCGCTTAAAAGGTCAGTACCACTTTGAAAGGGTACTTTGACATCAAGTAACCACAATTCAAAAGAGCTTTCATATATTTTGTCTTTTGCATCTTTTGCATCATAGCTCTGGATAACTTCAAAACCTTCATGTACTAAGAAAGATGTTATGGTATCGTTTAATTCTACATCATCTTCAAGTAGCAAAATTTTGAGTTTCATAATCAGTCACCTTTCTTTATTTTAACATTCAATTAACGATTTCTACCTTGTCCGCCACCTCTATTACCTCTATTAGCTACTTGATGTGTTTGAAATTCTTGTTTATCTATATTTCCATCTTTATTTGTATCAATATCACCAAAGGCAGGAGCATTACCGACATTACGCATCATTCTCCCTGCTTCAGCCTGTGCAGTCATTCTTTTTTGCTGAGTCTGCTCAAACTCATTTTGAGTTACTTGACCATTACCATTTGTATCAAAATCTGAATACGATGGCATCATCTTTCCTTGCCCTACAGCTAGAGCACCCGTAACAATTAATGCTACTATTAATAAAGTTTTCATCTTAAATCCTTTTCGTATATTTAACTTATCAACAGTATATGATGTCAATGTGAACTCAATATGAATTTATACGCAGAGCTGCTAATACTTCACTTACACGGATATGCAAAAATACGAATATGAATCAACAACAAACTGGTACACATTTTTATTTCCCATTTATCATGGTTGACACAAGTCCAGCTTCATTTTTATTCTCTGCTACAAATACACCTACTATATGTAATGGAACAAAGTACACAAGTGTATAAGCGATTAGTTCATGTAACTCTTTAATATCGTGAGCAAACTCTTTAGTTAAGTTTAACTCTTGGTAAAAATGTATAGTTAAACCACTTATACTCATAAATATAAGTGATCCATAAATCATATAATGAGACATTCTTACAGCTTTGTGATGTAAATCTAAAGAACTAAAAATATCTTTTTTGCTTGTATCTGCAAAAAAAAGATAGATTCTGTACACTGTCAAAAAAGCAAGGGCATATCCAAGTATAATATGCCATTCCCACATTCCTGAACGAATAGCTTTTGCCAAAATTTTTGCTTGTTCAGCTGTTATCTCAATTCCAATTTCTGAGAGTTTTGTTATTAGAATCTCGGAGTTTGTTCGCCACGAAAGAAATGTTTCACGTAAAAAAAATGTTGCCAATAAAGCAAATATTGTTATAGCATTTAACCAGTGCCAAATCCTAAATTTCAATGTATATTTCATAATAAACCTTACTAGTAGATAATTTCTAAATATGTCTTATATTATCATAATTTATGTTAAAACTCTAAATGTACTTTCTTACTCTCACCTCCCTAGTGAGAGTTGAAACCCCTGTTACATATATGCACATCTTTTAAAAATATTCCACAATAACATTACAAAAAGTTACTCTGCTATGTTCATGCTATATTTCTTTTTTATCATTAAACGTTTAATTTTACAAAAGGGAATACACAATGAAAAAACAGATAGCGATAAGCGTAATTGCAGTTGGACTTTTAAGTTCAATGAATGTACAAGCGGCGGACGATTTGAGTTCAATGTTTAGCGAAGGTAAGGCAAGTGGTCAGATTAGAGAATTTAGTATAGCTAGATATACTAAGTACAATGATTCTGCAAATGTAGATAATGATTCTATATCTCATGCTCTTGGTGGTCACTTAAAGTTTGAAACTTCAGACTTTAAAGGTTTAAGTTTAGGTACTGCATTTTATACGACTAACCGTATAGGTGGACTTTCAACTAATAGTGCTGATGGAAGCGAAGGCCCAAATAATACAGTATTAGATCAGAATGCTAATGGTTACTCTATCTTAGGTGAAGCATTTTTACAATACAAGATGGGTAAAACAACGTTTAAAGGTGGTCGTCAAAAGATGAATACACCATTAATTGGTGCTGATGATGCTAGAATGATTCCAAATCTATTTACTTCTTATAACTTAAGTAACACAGATATAGCTGGAGTTAAATTTACTTTGAATCATACAACTGATATGGCTCAAGGTACTTTCTCTAATGCTTATGGTATTGGTGGTAGTATCATTGGGGCAACAGCTGGTTATAGTGCAGTTGCAACTGATGGTCCTGGTGACTTTACAAACTATGGTACATATGCTGTAGGTGAGAGTACTTCAGGTATTACTAGTGCTTCTGTTACTTACACAGGTGTTGAAGGTCTTAAAGTTCAACTTTGGGATTACTACTCTCATGATATTGTAAATAGTATCTACGCAGATGTTTCATACAAGATGAAAATGGGTTCTGTTACTCCTTTTGTAGCAGCTCAGCTTATTAAACAAGATAGTGTTGGTGATCAACTACTTAAAAATAATACGGATTTAACTACTACTGGTGATATAGACAGTATATACTATGGTGTTAAAGCTGGAGTTTCTGTTGCGGGTGCTACAGTTTATGCAGCATACTCTGAAACAGGTGCCAATAGTGATACAGATGATATAGCTAAGAATGCAATTATCTTAATGTCAGGTGGTTACCCAATATATACTCAAGGTATGGTTACTCGTCACATGACTTTTGCTGGTTCTAAAACTATAAAAGCTGCAGCTTCATACAGCTTCAAGAAAATGGGTCCAGATTTAAAAACAGTAATTTATTATGTAAATGTTGATCTAGATAAGAACAATGGTTATACAGGTTTTGATAAGACTGAAGAAAAAGGTTTTGATATTATTTATAATACAGATTTTGTTAAAAACTTACAACTTCGTCTTCGTGGAAACTATGTAACAGATTGGTCTTCAGCTAGTGCTACATCTACTGCTGATGGTAGAGACTGGTCAGAGTATAGATTTATAGCTAACTATAGCTTCTAGTATTAAATAAAAATAAGGAAAAGATATGAACAAAGAACTTGTTGA
>CAZPRE010000039.1:11202-13264 GCA_964588875.1 uncultured Sulfurimonas sp.
ATAAATAAACACCCCACTTAGGCTTTAGCCACGGGGGTATCGGCATATAGTGACAGAAAAGGAAAAGATATGAACAAAGAACTTGTTGATAAAATCAAGAACAATCCGGATTATCAAGAGCTAGTTTCTAAAAGAACTGGCTTTGCGATAAAGCTTACGATTGCGATGTTGGTAGTGTATTTTACATTTATCTTAACAATCGCGTTTAACCCTTCAGCACTAGGAACACCTATGTCTGCTGACTCAGTAACAACAATAGGTATTCCTATCGGGATATTTATTATTATTTTTGCATTCGTACTAACTGGTATTTATACTAAACGTGCAAATGGTGAATTTGATAATTTATCAAATAAAATCAAACAAGCAATAAAGGAAGACTAGATGATGAATAGAATATTTTTATTTTTAATACTTGGAACTGTAGCAGTTTTCGCATCTGGAACGATTGATGGTGAGATTCAAAAGCAGGCTCTTAATGTTTCTGCTATTGTAATGTTTGTAATCTTTGTAGGTGCTACACTTGGTGTTACTTACTGGGCTGCTAAACGTACAAAATCTGCAAAAGATTTTTACACTGCTGGTGGTGGAATTACAGGTTTCCAAAATGGTATGGCTATCGCTGGTGACTATATGTCAGCTGCTTCATTCCTAGGAATTTCTGGTCTTGTTTACTTAAAAGGTTACGATGGTCTTATTTATTCTATCGGTTTTTTAGTTGGTTGGCCAATAATCCTTTTCATGATCGCAGAGCCTTTAAGAAACTTAGGTAAATATACTTTTGCTGATGTTGCTGCTTATAGACTTCGTCAAATGCCAATTCGTTCTTTAGCTGCGGCTGGTTCTATTGCAACTGTTATTTTATACCTAATCGCTCAAATGGTTGGTGCAGGTAAACTTATCCAACTACTATTTGGACTTGAGTATGAAATCGCTGTTGTTTTAGTTGGTGTTCTTATGATTCTTTACGTAACATTTGGTGGTATGCTTGCTACAACATGGGTACAAATCATTAAAGCGTTCTTATTACTTTCTGGTGCGACATTTATGGCAATAGCTGTTATGGCAAACTTCGATTTTGATTTCAGTAAGCTTTTTGCAACTGCAGTTGATATGAGAAATACTGAGTCTTTAGACATAATGAGCCCGGGTGGACTAGTTTCTGATCCAATATCGGCTATCTCGCTTGCAATAGCACTTATGTTTGGTACAGCTGGTCTTCCACACATTCTAATGAGATTTTTTACAGTAAGTGATGCAAAAGAAGCTCGTAAATCAGTTTTCTATGCAACAGGTTTTATCGGTTATTTCTATATTTTAACTTTCATCATCGGTTTCGGTGCGATTGTAATGGTATTCCAAAACCCTGAGTACTTAGATGTTGCTAAACAGGCTATAAGTGGCGGTCACCCAATTCTTGGTGGTAAGAACATGGCTGCAATTCACTTATCTCATGCTGTTGGTGGAGATTTCTTCCTTGGATTTATTTCTGCAGTTGCATTTGCAACTATTTTAGCGGTTGTTTCTGGTCTTACATTAGCTGGTGCATCTGCAATTTCACATGACCTTTATGCTTCTGTATACAAAAAAGGTAAAGCAGATGGTATGGCAGAAATGAAAGTATCAAGAATAGCTACTGTAGCTCTTGGTATCATCGCTATCTTTATGGGTATCGCGTTTGAACAACAAAATATCGCATTCGTTGTTGGTCTTGCTTTTGCTATTGCAGCATCTGCTAACTTCCCAATTCTTTTCCTTTCTATGTATTGGAGAAAACTTACAACTCGTGGTGCTGTAATTGGTGGATCTTTAGGTCTAGCTACAGCAGTTGCATTAGTTGTTCTTGGTCCAATTGTATGGGTACAAATTTTAGGAAATGCAGAAGCAATTTTTCCTTATAAATATCCAGCACTATTTTC
Source organism: uncultured Sulfurimonas sp. (assembly GCA_964588875.1). Classification (GTDB taxonomy): domain Bacteria; phylum Campylobacterota; class Campylobacteria; order Campylobacterales; family Sulfurimonadaceae; genus Sulfurimonas. Next base: position 13,122 of record CAZPRE010000039.1, read on the forward strand.
TGTAACAGTATCATTTGTTGGTATTTGGTTCTTCTCTATAACTGACGGCTCACACGATGCTCAAAAAGAAATAGAAGCATTTGAAGCTCAATATATCAGAAGTCAAACTGGTATTGGTGCAGAAGGCGCATCTGAACATTAGT
>CAZPRE010000040.1:0-13230 GCA_964588875.1 uncultured Sulfurimonas sp.
CCAAATTTTGGATGAGTCTTGTATACTAATTCCTTTAATAATGTTGCCATTTTAATTCCTTGTTTGTTTAAAGTACACCAAATTTCTAAGGTGGTTAAAATCTAATATAAAGTTTTCTTTTAGGATGGATGTACTGATAACAAGGAGTTAGCAATATAAAGCAGACTAAAGATGTAACTTGAATCATCTTTTATTAGCCGAAGTATAGCTAAAAAAAATCTAAAGAGCAAGTAATATTTTAGATTTTAGCTATTTATCCATAATTTAGAGCATCTTTTTATTTTTTCATCTCTTTAATAAGCTGATAAGCTTGGTTAATCTCCTGCGTCTTAGCCGTTGCTTCTTCTATATGAGTTTCATCTTTATTTTGTGAATTTATGATGTCTGGATGATATTCTCGTATAAGTTTTCTATAGGTCTTTTTAACCGTATTTAGATCGTCACTTTCATTTACACCTAAAATTTTACAAGCTTCTTCAAGACTCATAGATTGGTTTTTGTTTTTCATCATATTTACAAACTTACTTACCATGCTATCATAGTCACTAGATGTAAGATTTAACTCATGTACTATTTCGCGTAAAACTTTCTCTTCATCAGAACTAATTCCACTGTCTACAAATGCGAGTTGAATTAAAAATTCTACAAACTGTTTACGCTTGAACTTACTACGACCGAGAAGTGTATTTAAAGCCTGTGCTACTTCTTTTGTATCGTCATCTCTCTCTTTTTCTTCATTGAATATTTCTTTTAAAATATTTCTTGTTTTCTCTTTTTCTACAAATATTTTAGAGATATCATCAAACATAATTCCAATAAGCTGTGCTTCAAGCTCACTTACTCTTCCATCTGACTTAGCAACTTTTGCAACAAGTGCAATAAAAAGCCCTAGCTCACTCTTTCTAAACAACTCTTTAGAACTTGATAACTTATTTAGTTTCTTACGAGCATAAATTTTATATATTTTAAATGCCACATATAGAAAAGCTATAACTGAAATCGTTACAAATATATTTACAATAAATATATAATAAAACACTACTAGGACTATCGCTAAATATATTAATTTTTTCATGAACTTACCTTTTCTCAGCATCTCTAAGATATTCAAATATCTCTTGCTCATTTCCCTCAAACAAAATAGGGATAGGGCTTTTCGCAATCTGATACTCATACATAGAATCATAATATTCACTAAGTAAAATCTTTACCCACTCCTTATGACCCTCATCTGAGGCATCAAAACTTTGAGTAAGAATCTCTTTTATCTTTAAATGGCGCTCACTTCCTAAACGTTTTTTTATTCTATCAAAACCTGCACTTATGTTTTCATACCACTTAAGTCTTCCCTCATCTCCGAAAACACTTCTGTATTCCTCTAGGTCATTGAGTACATACTCTTGATATGTTATTTCTACACGTTCATCCAAAGGAGTGTGCAAAACAACAAGACCACCTGTATTAAAATTATCAAAGATTGGCTTTGGGATATGCACTCGTCCAACATTATTGCTCTCATGCTCAATCACTAAATGTTTATAGCCTTTTGCTTTATGTTGCATCAGTTTATAATACAAAGCATTCTCAAAATCAATTTGTGCTGGTTGAGCAGATATAAATTTTCCAAACGAAGACCCTCTATGTTTTGCGAGTCCTTCAAGGTCAACAGTGTTCTCAAGTCGATTCAGTAAAATAGTCTTTCCTGAACCGGTGTTTCCACCTATTATAATTGTATTTGAATTAGCTGTAATCTCTTCAGATTGCTCCATTAGAAAATTTCGAAAGGCCTTGTAACCACCTCTAAGTCTAGGGATGCTAACACCCTCTTCTTCCAGCCAAGTTTGAGTGATGCCTGATCTCTGGCCTCCTCTAAAACAGTAAAGGTATGCATTAGGATTTTCACTAAGGTAGGCTTTCCATTCATTTAATCTTTGCTTCTTAACTTCACTATTTATCAGTTTTTCACCTAGTTTTACAGCGGCCTCGTTGCCATTGTTTTTATAGCTTATTCCAACAAGACGTCTCTGCTCATCATCTAAAATTGCGATATTTGTAGATGTAGGAAAAGCCCCTTTTTCAAACTCAACTGGAGCACGCACGTCCAATAGAGGTCTATTTTCTAAAACTATTGATAGGAAATCATCTGTTTGTGATGGTTTAACATTTTTCATTATTTATCTTTTTTCTAATAATATCAGAAACTATAGGTTAGTATGATAAAGACGCTATCATATGTAAAATCCAAGTAAAAGAGTTTTAATAAATGAAATATCTAAATATATCTATACCAAATTTTAAAGAGTTAACTTTAAGAAGCATCTATATATTACACTCTTAAATTTAGAAACTATTGGAATAGTCTAAAATAAAGAGCTTATTATAAAAATGGATTTATACATCATTTTCATCGTCTAAATAATCTGTTTCCCAAAAGAAATTAATCCAATCAGTCGCTTCATAAAGAGCATAGTCAGCCTGAACAACAGCCGTAGTTTTATAATAAATAGAAGCAATCTTAATTTCTACATCAGGATAAGATATTGTTAATTGAGCAATCACTTCTTTGATAGTTTGACCACTATCAATAATATCATCAACAAGTAACACTTTTTTAGCTCGAGAGAGATCAGGGATATTAAATATTTCGCATTTAGTACCTTGTTGATCTCCTTCATAAAGAATAGAGTTTATACTCATGAGTTGTCGATTGTCAGTTGCACTAGCATAAGCATGCCCAAGAGTAACTCCTCCTCGAGCAATTGCAATAATTGTATCAGGTGCGTATGTCTTCGTCATTTTTACTAATGTTTTAACATCAGTTCTAAATTTTTCATATGGATAATAAATCATAAGTTTTCCTATTTTTTAATTTATATTAAGTGGAGAATTACCACTTATACTGCATCATTACTTGCAGTGTATTTGAGACTGGTCTATCGCCATTGATAGTCTGTCCTGTGAAGTCTTTTATCTCATAATAATAAAGATGCTCAAAACCAACTTTAATCGTCCCTGCTCCATCTATTTTGTATGCATCATAAAGAAGTTGGTTTTGTGTTTGGTATGAATACCCTGTGTAGTCCATCCAACCAGCAAAAGAGATTCCTGTACTTCCTATATATAGACGATAAGATGGGGAAATCTGAAATGTGTCACGTGAGTATTCTTTACCTATAGTTAATTTTGCATGTTTATAATAAGCATTTAGAGTAAAAAAATCAAAACCAGGTAGGTTTAAACTTGTACCAAGCCCTATTAATCCTGCTTGAAAATCAGCATCACTTCCAGCATTTACCTGTCCCGCAAGATAAAAATCTTTAAAGATACTCACAGAGAGGTCATTACCTGTAACATAACTCAAACTTAATCTCGGCATATACTCACCGTAAAAAGTTGTTTTTGTGTCATCAGAATAAAGCATTTTATCTTCAGCTACTGTGTAATCTATAAATCCGAATACATCACCAACTTTATTTACACTAAATGTTTCAAAAGTAACTGTAGATTTCAAACCACCATCTTCCGTATCGTAAATAGCACTATTACCATCAAAATTTCCTGTTAAAACAGAGACACTTGACGAACTAAATGCAAACAGTGCCATGTTTGCTAATAATATCGAACTAATAATTTTTTTCATGAGAATATCCTTTTTGTTTTTATAATTTTTATAGTTCTAATTAAATAAATAGAATTAATGAACTAAACAGTGTTAAAATAATCAACTCAAGATTTAATACTTCAAAATCTTTCTCTGCAATTTTTATTAATACATAACTTATCATTCCCAATGCTAAACCAGTCGCAATAGAGAATGTCAATGGAATCATCATTATCGTTATAAAGCTACTACTTGTTACCGCGAAGTCACTAAAATCAATTCTAGCTACATCTTGGAACATTAAAATTCCTACAACAATTAAAATTGGATAAATTGCATTTGGGTGAATTGAACTAAATATTGGCAACATAAAGAGAGGAAGAATAAATAAAGCAGCTGTAAAGAGTGTACTCAAACCAGTTCGTCCACCTTCTTCTACACCTGCAGCACTCTCTACAAACGCGGTAACTGTAGATACTCCGAAAAGTGCACCCAAACTTGAACATACTGCATCAGCTTGAAGTGTTTTTTCTAGTTTCTTTTCACCGTCTTCACTTTCACTATCTTTAAACACACGTCCACCTATGCCGGAGAGTGTTCCTACAGAATCAAAGATATCTGTAACTAAAAATGCAATTACTACAGGAATAACAGCTAGAGAAGTAAATGCAGAAAAGTTAAGTTCTAATGCAATAGGTGCAATAGATGCAGGCATAGAAAATAGTGTCTCCGGTAGTTCACTCATTCCTGTCATCCAAGCAACAACAGCACCTACAGTAATAGCAATAACAAAGCTTCCTTTTATATTCATCGTATGTAAAAGAATTAGTAAAATTGTAACACCGATTCCAAGTATAACTCCAGGATCTGAAAGGTCACCTAACTGAACTAATGTGACAGGGTTATCTACAACAATACCAATCTGTTTAAGAGCAATAAAGGCAAGGAAAATACCTATACCCGCTGCTATTGAACGTCTAATGTCTACAGGAATACGCTGAATAGCGATACGTCTAAACGGAGTAAGGCTCAAAATAACAAATAATACTCCAGAAACAAACACTACCCCTAGTGCGCTCTGCCACTCCATACCCATGCCTTTTACTAATCCAAATGTGAAATAAGCATTTAATCCCATACCAACACTTAAAGCAATCGGTGTACGAGCATAAATAGCATTAATGGTAGTGGCTATAATGGTCATTAGTGCAGTCGCTGTGATTAATGCATCATACGGCATACCTGCTTGTGATAAAATCAATGCGTTTAATGGGACGATATATAACATCGCCAAGAATACTGTCAGACCAGCTGATAGTTCGGTTTTCAGGCTGTAATCGCCAAAAAGTTTTTTTAACATACTTTCCTCTTTGTTTAATTGATACTGTTTGGAATATCCCCTATAAACTAGATAATTACTAACCCCGTAAAAACCTAACTTTTTTAAGACTTCGAATTATACCTTTTTCAAACTCATTTCAAACTCATTTTGCGAAATATAATCCAAATAACTATATTAAAATATGTATCTTGTATGCAAAGCTTATTGCATACCATTGTGGTATGAGTGATGATGATCTAAGTGTTTGTTAACATTATCACTAACTCTAAAGTTACATTAACACATCATAAACGAGAAAATGCTCAAATTAACATCAGATTAAATAAATAGTGCCTAAAAAATTATTTAATCTACACGAGGTACTTTAAAGCTCATATTTTTAAATTTTTGTGCGAAAGCTCAGTTATTGTAATATAATACAAGATAATTTAACATATAAAGGTTAAGCATGGATTACATAAATGGTACTATACATTTTGAGCAATTTTTAACTGCCTCGCTAGCTATTATTGTACTTTTCGTTGGAAAGGGCATGAATCTTCGCTTTAATACTCTTCGTAACATGAGCATACCAGAGCCTGTTGTAGGTGGTATTATTTTTGCAGTATTTTTCGCTTTTATGTATTACACTGTAGACATCACTGTAAATTTTGATTTAAGTAACAGAGACTATCTACTTATATATTTCTTTACAACAATTGGACTCTCCTCAAATTTTACTGATATTATAAAAGGTGGAAAACCTCTTGTGATTTTACTAATTATCACCATAACATACATGGTATTGCAGAATGTTATTGGTATATCAATTGCAACAATTATGGGTATTGAGCCACTAGTTGGTTTACTTAGTGGAACTGTTTCACTTATTGGTGGTCATGGTACTGCGATTGCATGGGCTCCTACTTTTGATAAAAATGGAGTTGAGCATGCAATGGAATTAGGTATAGCTGCTGCTACATTTGGCTTAATACTTGCAAGTTTAATGGGTGGACCAGTTGCAAGCTATCTTATCAAAAAACACAATTTAAAACCATCAGAAGAGAATGAAAAAGAGATATTAACTGTTGGCTTAGCTTATAATAGAAAAGATGTAAAAGTTGACTACATGGCTTTTTTACATGCAATTATAGCTATACACATAAGTATTATGGTTGGTTCTTTTTTAAATATGATTTTTAGTGATTTTGGACTAAACTTACCAGAATTTGTGACAGCTCTTTTTGCTGGTATTTTATATAGTTCATTTTTTGCACCTCGTCTTAAACTACGTTTTCCATGGTTAAGCTGGAAAGCTAGAAATGAAGCTATGTCACTTATTGCAGATATTTCCTTAGGTATGTTTTTAGCAATGTCACTTATGAGTATGCAACTTTGGGTTGTCATAAATGTTGCAGGACCTCTATTTTTCATAATACTAGCACAAGTTATTTTTGCTCTTTTCTATGTAATGTTTGTAGTCTTTAAAGTGATGGGAAGTGATTATGATGCAGCTGTTATATCTTCAGGTTTTAGTGGTATTTCTTTAGGTTCAGCTGCAACTGCCATGGCAAACATGACGGCAGTTACTGAGAAGTACGGTGTCTCAAAATTAGCATTTTTAGTAATACCACTAGTCTGTGCATTTTTTATGGACTTAGTAAATGCCGTGTTAATTCAGAGTATATTGTCTTATATGTAAATATTTACTAATAATAAGGTTTGGCTATGTTCGCATTAAGGGTTTAAAAATAAAATCCAAAGAGCTAGAAAACCTCACTTACACTCAGTCAAAACAAGCTGAAGATGTACTCCATAAAAATGTTCCTTAGAAAGCTTACATATGACAGTTTCCAGTAAGGGGTCGGTGATATATTTCTGCAAAGCATTCACAACTCATAAAAGAAGAGGGAATACTAGAACATCTCGAACTACAGTTAAGCGAAGATGAACTAAACAAAATGGACCTTCATAACAAACAAAAAATAAATATAGACGAGCATAAACCAAAACTACATAAATCTAAAATTTTAGATGAGCATTTTAAAAATCACACTGATAAAAGTAGTAGAAATGTAGCGATATTATCTTTTTTAAAGTCACTTACTAAACAAGGTGAGTCTATTGAAATCATAGATGATTCAATTTATAAGTTTGAAAAAGCTGGAATTTTAAAAGGTTTAGAACAAGTTAAAAATGGAAATGTGTACTCATCAGATGAACTACTTGAAGAATTAAAATTATTTACAAAATATATCCACTAGTATATAAAATAATATTTGCTTCATGTGCTTCTTTTAAAGCTACTCTTTGAATTTTTGTTCCCATTCCACCATAAAGTAAATTCATTCTCATAAGCCTCAAATTTAGTACGAACAGTTTTGAGTGTATAAATCTGTTCTTTATCTCTTTTTACTTTATGCACTATATCCCCACATTGCATATACATAATAGGATGCATTCCATCTTGTCTTTTTGGAGTAGCACTTAATCCAACTACATATTTTCCTCTGAATTTCTTAAGAGGCACTGCTGGAATATGATGAGCTTCATCTACTATGATTTGTGAATAATTCTCAATAAGTTCAGGTCTATTTTTAAGTGATTGTAACATTGCATTTAAAGACATAATATCCACCTCGGCAGCCATATCACAGCTAGACCTCTAGTTTTCACTTAAATTCTCTACTATTTCCTTCCTTTAGCTATAATTCCACCAATGAAAAAGAAACCAGATTTTACAGTAACCTCTCCTTATCAACCAGCTGGTGATCAGCCAACTGCTATAAAAGAATTAACAGATTCTATTCTAAAAGGAAATCGTTATCAAACACTTGAAGGTGTTACAGGTAGCGGTAAAACCATGACTATGGCACGGGTTATAGAGAATGTGAAGATGCCTACTATTGTTATGACTCATAACAAGACTCTTGCAGCTCAACTCTATTCTGAATTTCGTCAGTTCTTTCCAAACAATCATGTTGAGTATTTTGTTTCTTACTATGATTATTATCAGCCGGAGGCTTACATACCTCGTCAGGATCTGTTTATAGAAAAAGATAGTGCTATTAACGATGAGCTTGAGCGTATGCGTTTAAGCTCTACGGCAAATCTTCTTTCGTATGATGATGTCATAGTTGTCGCTTCGGTTTCGGCAAACTATGGTCTTGGTGACCCTGAAGAGTATCTCAACATGGTACAAGCTTTAGCTGTTGGTGATGATATAAATCAGAAGAAACTGCTACTGCGTTTAGTTGAGATGGGCTATTCTCGTAATGACAGTTATTTTGATAGTGGACACATACGAGTTAATGGTGAAAGTTTAGATATTTATCCGCCATATTTTGAGCAAGAAGCAATTCGTATCGAGTTCTTTGGTGATGAAATTGAAGCTATATATACTTTTGAAGTGATTGATAACAAACGCCTAGAAGATCATAAAAATTTTACTATATATGCTTGTTCTCAATTTAGTGTTTCTCAAGAAAAAATGGCTGTAGCAATTAAACGCATAGAAGAAGAGCTAGACGAAAGACTCGCCTACTTTCAATCTACTGGCAAACTTCTTGAGTATCAGCGTTTAAAACAACGTGTTGAGTTTGACTTGGAAATGCTGCAAACTACGGGCATGTGTAAGGGTGTAGAGAACTACTCGCGTTTACTTACAAACAAAAAACCGGGTGAAGCTCCTTTTACTCTACTAGATTATTTTGCTCAAAACAATAAAGATTATCTTGTCATAGTAGATGAGTCACATGTTTCACTTCCTCAATATCGCGGAATGTATGCAGGAGACAGAGCGAGAAAAGACGTACTTGTAGACTATGGTTTTCGTCTTCCCTCCGCCCTGGACAACCGTCCGCTTATGGCAGCCGAGTACATAAACAAAGCACCCCACTACCTTTTTGTTTCTGCTACACCCGCAGAGTATGAACTTGAAATGTCCTCTGTAACAGCTAAACAAATTATTCGTCCTACAGGTTTACTTGACCCGCCTATAGAAGTCAGACCATCTGACAATCAAGTCGAAGATATTCATGATGAGATTAAAAAGGTTACGGTTAAGGATGAGAGAGTTCTTATAACTGTGCTCACTAAAAAAATGGCGGAAGCTCTTACTAAATATCTTGCAGACTTAGGTATTAAAGTTCAGTATATGCACTCGGATATTGACACAATAGAACGTAACCAAATCATTCGAGCACTTCGTTTAGGTGAGTTTGATGTACTGATAGGAATAAATCTCTTACGTGAAGGTCTTGACTTGCCAGAAGTTAGTTTAGTCGCTATCTTAGATGCAGACAAAGAGGGCTTTTTGCGAAGTGAAACAGCACTAGTTCAAACAATAGGACGTGGTGCTAGAAATGCAAATGGTCGAGTTATACTTTATGCAAATAAGATAACAGGTTCAATGCAAAGAGCTATGGATAAAACATCTGCAAGACGTAAGATTCAAGAAGCCCACAACAAGAAGCATGGAATAACACCAACAACTACTAAACGCAGCCTTGATGAGAACCTAAAACTTGAAGAACATGGGGACATTTACCAAAAGCATAAAAAAATGGATAAAATGCCAGCATCAGAACGTAAAGCCATCACAAAAGAACTTATGTTAAAAATGAAAGCAGCTGCAAAAGAATTAAATTTTGAAGAAGCTGCTCGTCTTCGTGATGAGATTATGAAAATTAAACAACTTTAGGACAGATATGGAAGATACTTTTACTAATTTAGCTACTTATGGATATATAGGACTTTTTCTCTACTCTTTAGGTGGTGGATTCGTTGCACTAATCGGGGCTAGTGTTTTGGCATTTATGGGAAAAATGGATATTTCATTAGTCATACTTATCGCGTTTATTGCAAACGCGGTAGGAGATGTACTACTATTTTACATGGCAAGATATCAAAAGACTATGATGATGGAAGGACTTCGCAAACATAGACGAAAACTCGCTCTTTCGCATATTCTAATGAAAAAATATGGTTCATGGATTATTCTCTTTCAAAAGTTTGTTTATGGTATTAAAACACTTATTCCTATAGCAATTGGTCTCACAAAGTACGACTTTAAAAAATTCGCTATTTTAAATGTCTTTAGTTCTGCTGTGTGGGCCTTAACATTTGGACTAGGGAGTTACTACTCCGGAGGTGTTTTAGTACAGCTTGCTGAAACTATCGGTGAAAAACCATGGATTGCTCCTCTTATAATAGTCGTGCTTGGAAGTTTACTGTGGTTATATCTAGAAAAGGCGACAAAGAAGAAAAAGAAAGTCTAGCTTTTCTTCTCTATCCTATTCAAGTTTTGAATAGTTTTTAAGACTGTGTCTGGAGTTAGACTAATAGAGTCGATTCCCAAACTAATCAGAAATTCCGCCATTTCAGGATAATCTGATGGTGCTTGTCCACAGATTCCAATATGCTTAGAGTTTCTTTTTGCTCCCTCAACTGCCATTTTTATCATTTTTAAGACACTCTTATCTCTCTCATCATAGTCAAACGCGACTAACTCGGAATCTCTATCGACTCCAAGAGTTAGTTGTGTTAAATCATTACTCCCTATACTAAAACCATCGAAGATCTCGCTAAACTCATCTATTAACATTACATTACTTGGTATCTCACACATCATATAAATCTGGAGTTCATTGTCTCCCCTAAGTAAGCCATTTTTTGCCATTAGTGCAAGTACTTTTTTGCCCTCTTCTACTCTTCTGCAAAATGGTATCATCAATCTTACATTATCAAATCCCATCTCATCTCGAACTCTTTTCATCGCCCTGCACTCCAAAAGAAATCCATCTTGATAATTTGGATGTGTATACCGAGAAGCTCCACGAAATCCAATCATCGGATTTGCATCAACTCCTTCAAATAATTCTCCACCTAAAAGATCAGCATACTCATTTGTTTTAAAGTCACTCATTCGAACTATACATGGTTTAGGGTATACACTCGCGGCAATTGTTGCAATTCCTTCAGATAGTTTTTGAATAAAAAATTCTTGCGGAACCAGGTTATTGCCCACTATATTCATAACCTTATCTTGTGTATTTTGATCTAGTTTGTCTAAATGAAGTAGTGCCATTGGATGAACTTTTATGTACTGCATAATTACAAACTCCATTCTTGCCAAACCAATTCCATCCACAGGAAGCCCTGAAAATGAAAATGCTAAATCTGGATTTGCTAGATTCATCATCACCTGAGTTTTTGGTTTCGCTAAGCTTCTTAAATCAGTCTTTTGTATCTCGTAGTTCAAAGCTCCCTTATATACTTTACCAACTTCACCCTCTGCACAACTAACAGTTATTTCTTCACTATTATTTAGTATCTTTGTTGCATCGGAACTTCCAACAATAGCTGGTATACCTAACTCCCTAGAGATAATTGCTGCATGACAAGTTCTTCCACCTCGGTTGGTGATAATAGCCGAAGCTATCTTCATGATTGGCTCCCAATCAGGGCTAGTTATATTTGCAACTAAAATTTCTCCAGCTTGAAAATTCTCCATTTCAGAGGTATCGTTGACGATTCTAATTTTTCCCGAACCTATTTTTCTACCAACGGCCTTGCCCTCAAGTAAAACAGTAGATTTTTCTTTAAGAAGATATGTCTCATACCAGAGAGACTTATCTCTTGACTCTACTGTTTCTGGACGAGCTTGAACTATATATATCTCTCCATCTTGTGCATCTTTAGCCCACTCTATGTCCATTGGCTTCAAATATCCAGCAACCTTAGAGTAGTGATCTTCAATTTTAATGGCATAATCTGCTAAAACCATAACATCCTCATCGTTAATACAAAACTCTTCTCTCTCTTTGATTGTAGTCTCTATATTTTTCGTATACTCCGTGGCAATATTATTACTATTAATCTTTTCGCTAAATACCATTTTTAAGTGCTTGCTTCCAATACTTCTTTTTAAAACCGAACGAAAACCTTTTTTAAATGTTGGCTTGTGTACATAAAATGTATCAGGATCAATAGCTCCCTGAACTATATTCTCACCCAATCCATAGGCTCCATTTATAAATACTACATCTTCAAAACCACTCTCTGTATCTATACTAAACATAACACCACTTGCAGATTCATCACTTCTAACCATTTTCATAACGACTACACTTAGGTACACTTTAAGATACTCAAATCCATTATCGTATTTATAATGAATAGAACGGTCGGTGAAGTTTGAAGCCAAGCAGCGTTTGTAAGCATCTAGAAGTTCTTCTTGGGTACTTATATTTAAGTAAGTGTCATTTTGTCCAGCGAAGGAAGCTTCGGGAGAGTCCTCTGCAGTTGCAGATGAACGTACAGCTAAAGATACAGAGTCGCCATACTCTTCTTTTAATCTTTTAAATCCTTCATAGATTTGATTTTTGATTTCATCAGAAATTTCACACTTAAGAAGGATTTTTCTACATTGTGAACCTCTCTCTTGCAACTCTTGAACATCATCTGGATTAATATTATCAAGAAGAGCATGAAGTGCTTTCCAACTACTGTTGTGAGTTAGTATATCCATGTATGCATCAACTGTAATAGCAAAGCCATTGGGGACTTTTACTGACTCGGCAGTTAAGTTTTGATACATTTCACCTAGAGAAGCATTTTTGCCGCCAACCAAATCCACATCATCAATGGAGATTTCACTAAACATTTTTATATAACTTAAAGACATATGAATACCTTTATGTGGTTTATAACAATATTAGAACATATAAAAGATTAAAATTAAATTTAAGGAGTATCTATTTGCGATAAAACTCGCAAATAGATAAGATAAGGGGTAAAGAGCGATTAACTTGCGACGATTGGACCAAATGGTGCAAAATCTTCATGATCGCCATCTTGATATTTTTTATAATTATTAATAAACATTTGAGCTAGTTCATCTCTCGTTTTGTCAAAAAGTTCTTTATCTCCCCAAGCTTCTCTTGGAAATAGTACATCTGGTTTAATATCTCCAAGTGTATTAGGTACATTTAATCTAAAAGTTTTTGTTTGTCTAAACTCACTTTTATTGATACTACCGTCTAAAATAGCATTGATACATGCACGTGTATTTTTAATACTCATACGTTTTCCAACACCATAAGATCCACCAGTCCATCCTGTATTTACAAGATAAACATTAACACCATGCTCATCTATCTTTTCACCAAGAAGCTTAGCATAAACGGTTGGATGTAAAGGTAAGAAAGCATCACCAAAACAAGCTGAGAAAGTTGCAACTGGCTCAGTAATACCGGCTACAGTACCTGCAACTATAGCAGAATAACCACTAAACAAGAACTACATT
>CAZPRE010000041.1:0-13129 GCA_964588875.1 uncultured Sulfurimonas sp.
GGTGCTCAAGCTATCTGGTTAGACGCTGCAATTGCTGGTCAAGATTTACCTGTTGGTCTTAAAATTGGACTTCAAGGTGGTACTATTACAACTGAGAGTTCTGCTTTAGCTGATACAACTGCTATGGGTATCAAAGTATGTGTTACTCCAATTAAAGCATTAACTGTTGGTGCTGCATATTCATCAGTTGATGGTAGTGATAATCCAGAAAAAGCTAATGTTGCAATTAAAAACTTCGGTACAGGTGTAAAATCTCCACTTTATACTCAAATGGTTGCTAACCAAAATGCTATCTCTTTAGATGGTGATACTTATATGTTAAAAGCTGCTTACGGTATGGGTGACATGGGTACAATTATTGCTCAAGGAACACAAACTTCAGGTGGTAAATCAAATCTTTTAGGTTCTGAAGCAGATTTCACAGATTTAGAGCTTCTTTACAAACTTAAGGCTGGTGGTGTAAACTACTTACTTGCTTATGTTAATACAAACGTTGCTCCTAAGCTTACTGCTGATGTTGAAACAGACATTATCCGTTTCTGGGCACGTTACAACTTCTAGTAGATTATTTCTTATCTGCTAAATCTCCAAATATTCCCAAGTTTTCTTGGGAATATCCTTCACTAAATCTCTTTTTAAATCTTTATGATATAATACTTTAAATTCAATCATAGAGAGAAAACATGAAAAAAACTTTAATTTTAATCCTTGCTACAATAACCCTACTATTCACTGCCTGTGGTAGTAAAGTCCCTTTTAGTTTAGAGAAACCACTTCCAGACTCAGCACTTGTTTATGTCTATTTTCCTCAGAATGTTTCAACTGATGAGAGTTCGCATGAATCTGAATACAATATATTTTTTAATGACAGAAGAATTATGGAGACTATATATGTGAATGAGTATATGGCTTTTAATGTAAAACCAGAACAAGTAAAAATATCTATAACAAGAAAACAGATTGAAGAGAAAATAATTAATTTAAATCTTCAAAGTGGTAAAATATATTATTTAAAAATAGTAGACAATATTGCAGGTAATCAGTTTGATTTTATTCGAGTTGATAGAAGAGTTGCTCTTGGGGAAATAACCCAAACAGGTAAAGCTGGCACAGCAGTTAGTAGTCCAGAGTATATTGTAAATGTGTTTACTGATAAGGAAGCAACAGTTGCTCCGAGTGTAGCAGTGCCTACAAAATCAAAAACTGATGAACTTCTTAGCGCAGCTGAGTTAAAAGAGAAGGGTCTCCTTAGTGATGAAGAGTTTAACAAATTAAAATCTGAAATCCTAGCGAGGTAAAAAGATGTTAATAGATAGCTATGACAGAGTAGTTGATTATCTTCGCATCTCAGTAACAGAGAGATGCAACTTTAGATGTCAATACTGTATGCCAGAAAAACCATTTTCATGGGTACCAAAAGAGAATCTTCTCTCGTTTGAAGAGCTTTTTGAATTTATCAAAATTGCCGTAGATGAGGGTGTAAATAAAATCCGAATCACCGGTGGTGAGCCACTACTACGTGAAGATTTAGATAAGTTTATAAAGATGATTTATGACTATAACCCATCAATCGACCTTGCAATGACAACAAATGCCTTTTTACTCAAAGGTACAGCACAGAGATTAAAAGATGCTGGGCTCAAACGCATAAATGTAAGTATTGATACTTTAAAGCCAGAAATAGCTAAAGAGATAGCAGGTAAAGATGTTTTAAAAAATGTTCTTGCTGGCGTTAATGAAGCACTCAAAGTTGGTCTCAAAGTTAAAGTAAATATGGTTCCAATGAAAAATATGAACTTTGATGAGATTATAGATGTTTTAGAGTACTCAAAGAAAAGAAATATGACTATTCGCTTTATAGAATATATGGAAAATTCTCATGCAAAGGCTGATATAGCAGGAGTAAAATCTCCAGAACTTTTAGCTGCGTTAAGAGAGCATTATGAGTTTAGTGATGATGGTTTTGACGGCTCTTCACCATCGCACTACTACACTATGAAAGATGGTTATCGATTTGGAATTATAGAGCCTTATGAAGATGATTTTTGTAAAAAGTGTAATCGCATTAGATTAACAGCAGAGGGTAAGCTTATTCCCTGTCTTTACTTTGATGAGGCTATGAGTATTGCTGAGTCTATCAAAAGTGGTGATATCAAAGGTGCTGCTCTTGTGCTAAAAGAGGTTATAAGAACTAAACCAGAGAAAAATCGTTGGGGTGGTGAAGATGGCGAAGCCTCTTCACGTGCTTTTTATGAGACTGGTGGCTGATGCTCTACCTAGTTGAACACTTTTACTCTATTCAAGGTGAGGGAAGATATACAGGAACACCATCACTCTTTTTTCGCTTTGGCGGATGCAATATGAGGTGTGAAGGTTTTGGTTGCTCTGAGACAGCATCAAACGGTGTTAAGGTACTAGGTTGCGATACTGTTTATGCAGTCAACAAAGAAAACTTTTCCCATAACTGGATACCAATTGAAAAATCATCAGAGCTACTCTCAGTCTTAGACCAATACTCTCTTCCAAACGCGGTAGATATAGTCTTAACTGGTGGAGAGCCACTCATATATGCTAATGATCCTATTTTTATATCTTTTTTAGAAGAGTTATCTAAACGCGGTCATACTATAACCTTTGAAACAAATGGCTCTTTAGCGATTGATTTTCAAAGATATCCAATCTATAAAAAGTGTCTATTTGCACTCTCAGTTAAACTCTCAAACTCAGCAGAGAGTGAGAGAAAAAGAATAAATCCAAATGTTATAAACTCTATAGCCACAAACGCGGCGGAAGCATTTTTTAAATTTTCAATAGATGCAGAGTCTATAAATTTAGGTTTAGAAGAAGAGATATCTGAGATACTTTCTCACTCACCTAAAACTAAGGTTTACTGCATGCCAGTTGGTGGAAGTAAAGATGAAGTGGAGTTAAATACAGAACCGCTTATAGAGTTTTGTAAGGCAAAAGGTTATAATTTCTCAGATAGACTACATATAAGAATTTGGGACCAAAATAAAGGTGTTTAGATTATGATTATTAGAAAACTTTTTAAATTTGAAAATGCTCATATTGTCCGTGGATGCTCTACACTCAAGTGTAAAAGTTCACTACATGGACACTCTTACCGAGTCGAACTACTCTTTGAATCAAACTTTTTAGATAATGGGCAGATGATTTATGACTTTGGTCTTATGAAGCAGAATATGAAAGCTCTTATAGAGAGTTTTGATCATGCTGTTGCCCTGTGGAGTGGAGATTCTAAAGAGTATCTTTATGATATGAAAAAACACTCTCTGCGTTGGGTACAGCTTCCCGTTTCTCCATCTGCTGAGCAATTCTCTCGAGTTATATTTGTTATGATTGACAGACTTTTATCACTTACTTCAACTCAAAATGGTGAAAAAGAAGTTAAGTTAAATAGTGTCATAGTTCATGAGACTCAAACTGGATATGCTCAATGCTTTAACGAAGATGCATACTCTGAAAATATGGGTTTGATTAAACTAGAAGATATAACTTTTTCAGAAGAAGTTAAAAATGACTTTGGTGATTATGAACTTTTTGAAAAGATTAAACGTGGTGAAAAGTTTCTAAACCCTAAAGAGGTTTAGTAACTAAAGATTTTCTCTGGGGTGTAGTAAAGCAAAATTGTGTTGGAATTATCTTTACACTGTTTCCCTCTTTGAGTGAAGCACAATCTTCATCTATCATTATGTAAGAATTAGAGTTTGCTAGAGGTGAAACCATTCCTGGTGTAAAGTTAGGACAAGGTTCAAAATGCACTCCGTCGAAATAACCAGGAACTAAAGTTCTTCGACCGCGTTTGATTTTATAATCATCTTTCATCTTTGCCGTTATAGTATTTAAATATTTTGATTTATTTCCACTCATAGCTAGGATGATACTTTGAGCAAAGAGTTCAAAGTTGAGTGCTGCAGCGAGAGGGTTACCCGGTAAATTAAGAATTAAAGTCTTTCCAACACGACCAAAAGTAGTAGGTTTTCCCGGTTTAATCTCAATCTTGTCAAAAAAGATATCATAACCAAATACCCCAAATGCCTCTTTTGTAAAATCAGCATCCCCAACACTAACGCCACCAGAGGTGATGATAAGATCACTATTTTCAAGAGCACTTTTTATATGTGCATTAATATCTTCCATTGTATCTTTTGGTGTACCTATAAACTCAACTTCACAACCAAGTTCAAGAGCGCGGGAGAGTAGAGTAGGTGTGTTTGTATTGTAGAGTTGATAATCTTTTACCTGCTCAAAATGCATTTTAAGCTCGTTTCCTGAGGCAAAAAGTGCTACTCTGGGTTTCTTGTATACTCTCACATGAGAGATACCTTGAGAGGCTAAAAGAGTTATTTGGTGAGCATTGAGTTGTCTACCTGATGTGAGGAGGAGTTCCTCTTTTTTAATGTCCTCACCACAGAGTCTAATATGCTTTGAAAGTGTTAAAGTTTCTGGTAATACAACACCACTAGCACACTCTACGGTATCTTCAATAGGGACTATACATTGTGTACCAAGTGGAATTTTTGCACCTGTCATAATTTTTATAGCAATACCATGAGATAATTCTTCACTTGAATTATCACCGGCAAAAATTGTATGTTCAACCTTTACACATTTACCAGCATCTTCAAGTTTGACTGCATAACCATCCATCGCTGAGTTGTCATAAGGAGGGAGATTATGTGAAGCCACAATGTCTTCGCCAAGAATGAAGCCAAGCACCTCTTCTATGGGTAAAATCTTTATAGACTTAACTGATATATTGTTGTAAATTAACTCTAATGCTTTTTCAACTGTAACTGACATATTAACTCACTCTTTATTTAGTTAACATATTCTACTATAATTTCGTTATGAATGAAATGTATAATTTGGGTTTATCCCTACATAGTATCGGTGCAGTAGCTATTTTAGCAGTAATATTTTTAAATCTTTTTATCTTGATAAGTTCACAAGACTTAGTAAAATACAAAAGGTTGATGAGTATATTTTTAACACCTCTGAGTGCTACAATGCTTGGGTATGGTATATTTACCGGTGTTATTATGATGGCGGCAAAGCAGTTAGACTTCACTTTAGAAAATATTGTGATGATTTTAATTAGTATTATTTTTATAGTTTTAGAGGTAAAACGCTTGAAAAGTTTAACATACATGGATGTAACAAAAGAGCGAGCATTTGAGGCTTATAAGCCAATCGCTAGAACAATTTTACAGATAGAGTTTCTTATGGTATTAGTTATATCTATCTGGATGTGGCTCATTTGATCTATATATTACTTGATGAAAAACCTACTAAAAACTTAACACTTAAGGGTGAACTCTTTAAATATCTCATAAAAGTACGTCGACATGATGTGGATGATGAGATAAATATACGATATAAAAACTCCATAGAGACTTTATATAAATATAAAATAGCCTTAATAGATAATAGAAGTTTAGACTTAGAATTTATTGCATTAGAATTAAATGAGGTAAAAGCAAAAAAAGCTCTTCATATAGCTTGGTGTCTCATAGATATAAAGTCAATAGAAAAAGTGCTTCCAAGTCTAAGTGAAATTGGTGTTAGTAGAATCTCTTTTATAAACTGTGAGCGTTCTCAAAAAATCAAACTGGATTTTAAGCGTTTTGAGCGAATTTTAGAGGCTTCGATGCAACAGTGTGGAAGAAGCACTTATGTTGAGTTTGATACTTACAAAAATATAGCCGCGTTTATAGCTGATTTTCCAGATACAAAAGTTTTTGATTTTACAGATAAGATACTAAGTGGAGACAGTGAATTTGAGCGAGTTCTCATAGGATGTGAAGGTGGTTTTTCACAAGCAGAAAAAGAGCTATTAAAATCACAAGAGGTTTTTAGATTGGACTCTCCAATGGTTCTACGTTCTGAGTCTGCAGTTATGGCTGTGGCATCTAAAATTCTGCTATAATAAACAAAAAATAAAAGGCAAGTTTTGAATACAAAAATGATAATAAAAACGACATTAGTATTACTCCTGAGTAGTACTCTTTACGGTGTACAGAGTACAAAAGTTAATGAAAACAGCTCTTATACGGCTACAGTAGTTCCAAATAAGATGACAGTTCAAGAGAAAAAACAGCGTTTTCGCGACCTTATCGTTCCTGCTGTAGAAAAAGTGTATGCAGATTTAGATGCACAATATAATGAAGCAAAAAAAGTGATAGATGCTGGAAAATCAAATGCAAAAATCCAAAAGCTTATGAACTCATATAGTGCTAAAGATGAACAGGACTTACTTACTCGCATGAAACCACATGCAAAAAGCGTGGCTATAGCACAAGCTGCAATGGAGTCTGCTTGGGCAACTTCAAGATTTACTAGAGTTGCTACAAATCTTTTTGGTGTTTGGTCTTTTAATAAAAATGAGCCAAGAGTTGCAGCAGATGAAAAACGCGGCAAGAAGACTATTTATGTGAAAAAATACAGTAGTATTGAGGCTTCTATACGAGACTACTACCATGTTTTAGCTACAGGAAGAGTATTTGGTGAGTTTCGTGCTCAAAAAATGAAAAGTAATGATCCATATAAGTTAGTAAAAAAACTTGATAAGTACTCAGAAAAAGGTGCAGAGTATGGTAAAGAGTTGACTTCTATGATTAAATACAATGGATTTTACGAGTTTGATAAAAAATAGAAATTTAGTTATAATTTCAGTTGATAAAAATCTGCCCCCATACGGATTTAAAAAATATATAGTTTTGCGTACTTAGACGCGAGACAAAAGGCAAATAAAATGAAAAAAAACTTACACCCAGAATTCGTAACTTGTAGCGTTACATGTGCTTGTGGAAACACTTTTGAAAACAAAGCACTACAAGATACACTTAAAATTGATATCTGTAATGAATGTCACCCATTTTTCACAGGTTCTGAGAGAATGGTAGATACAGCTGGTAGAATCGAGAAGTTTAACGCTCGTTACGCTAAAAAATAGTCTTTTTTTTAAAGATTTAATATGTTGTCTTTAGTTCCAACTCCGATTGGTAACATAGGTGACATGTCACTTAGAGCCATTGAGCTTCTAAGTGACGCCGATATACTCCTTTGCGAAGATACTCGCGTTACAAAGAGACTTATTCACATACTCAAAGATCGTTATAGCACCGCGTTTAAAGAAAATCAAGAATTTATCTCCCTACATTCTCATAACGAACAGGCTTTTGTTGAAAAATTAGAAACATCTTTTTTTGAGCAAAATATTGTTTATGTAAGTGATGCAGGTATGCCCGGGATTAGTGATCCTGGGCAGGTATTAGTTCGTTATTGCATTGACAATGGTGTTGAGTACGATATATTACCTGGTGCAAATGCACTTCTTACCGCGTTTGTAGCGAGTGGTTTTGTTGAGACTCAAATGCTTTTCTTTGGTTTTTTAGATCATAAAGGAAACTCACGTGAAAAACAACTCCAAGAAGCTCTTCACAATGGTTTTACAACTATTCTTTATGAATCCCCTCACAGACTAGACAAACTTCTTCTTGAACTACAAAAAGAGGAACCTACTCGTGAGATATTTTTAGCAAAAGAACTTACTAAAAAGTATCAAAACTATTTTCATGGAACGCCAAAAGAGATTTATGAAAAACTCTCTGGAAATTATCGTGGAGAGTGGGTTGTAGTTTTGAAAGCTGCTCCACTTCAAAATTCTAGTGCAGTTTCTCAGAAGGATATACTAGCACTTGATTTGCCTAAGAAGACACAGGCGAAACTCATAAGTAAAATAACTGGCGAAAATACTAAGGCTTGTTACCAAAGATTGTTGGAACTTTAATCTTTTTTAGCTAAAATACCCCATGTTAATATATGCAAAACAACCGATCTATTATCTAATAGACAATTACCCAAATAAAATCAAAACGCTTTATCTTGCTAAAGAGCTTGAGAAAAAAGAGTATTCTCGTCTTATGAAGATGGGATTTACAATTAAACGTATTCCAAATGAGGCTGCACAAAAAATGTGTAAAAATGCTTCTCATCAAGGTTTTCTAGCAGAGGTTGAGGATTATAAACTTCAGCCTTATAACTTCTTTTTTGAGAAAAAATTCGTTTTAGTTCTCTCAGGTTTAACTGATGTTGGAAATATTGGAGCACTTGTTCGTAGTGCTTATGCTCTTGGTGTAGATGCTATTATTGCTTGTGGTGTTAAACAACTTCCATTAGAGACTATTCTTCGAACAAGTACTGGTGCACTTTATGATATGCCATTTGCGATTGAAAACAATGTCCACGATGTCTTAAATGATCTAAAAATGTCAGGCTTTACTACTTATGGTGCTGATATGAGTGGTATGGATATTAGAGAGACTCACATTGAAAATAAAAAAGTTTTAGTACTGGGTAGTGAGGGAGAGGGACTAACTCCTCGTCTTGTATCTAAACTTGATTGTGCAGTAAGTATAAAAATGAAACATCAGTTTAATTCACTCAATGTAAGTGTAGCTGGTGCAATTTTGATGGATAGGATGAGATAATGAAAGAAAGTTGCCAAATACTACAAGAGATAGGTGCTCAAAAAATTCATGAAGATACACATATTGCAAGAGTACATATTCAAGCTGTTATTCACGAGAGTTTTGAAGACTTAAACAAGGTTCAATTTTTAGGATTTGTATCTATTTTTGAAAGAGAATATAACTTAGACCTTAGTAATTTAAAAAGAGATGGTCTCGCTTTTTTTGAGGAAAACAGTAACCCTGAATTTGCAAAAAAAGGTGTATTTATTTCAGTAAAACAGAAGAACAAACCAACCTTCATTTATATCATCTTGTCTTTAATCATAGTTGTTGCAGTCGCTTATCTTGGTTTAAGCAGTAACTCTGGAGAGAATAATGTAGTATCTCCTAGTGTAGAAAATAAAATTATTGCAAAAGTTAAAGAGGATATTAAAGCTACTCAAGCTGTTGATAGTAATCTTTCTGATGTCAATGCCACTTTAGCTGATTTAAATAGCTCTGTAGCTAAAATAGTTGAAGAACCTAAAGAGCTAAAACCTTTCATCATCAAAGCTAAAAAAGTATGGATTGGTTATATTGATGTTAAAAATAATAAAAAATATAATGAGACTATTAAAGGGGAAATAAGTCTTAAAAGAAATAAGGAGTGGTTACTCCTCTTAGGTCACTCGCAGGTAAAATTTAGTGTTAATGGAGAACTCAAAACTTTTAGTGCAAATGGGAATTTACGTCTTCATTATAAAGATGGAGAGATTAAAAAAATAACACTTAAAGAATTTAAAAAATTAAACAGAGGCCGTAAATGGTAAAGGGGTTACTCTCCTTTTTACTTCTTTTTTCATCTCTTATAGCAGATGATATATTAGTTATAGAGGAGGAGAATCCTTTAACGAGCAAGATAAAATCTTTTGTAGATATAGAAGTTTATGATACAAATAGTGAATTTATAAAAATTATTTTTTCTCCTGCATCTGATTATTATGAAAATGAAAGAGTTAATGCTGTTAAGGTAGTTTCAACACTTAAAGCAAATGGTCTTTTGAAGCTCTTTTTTGAAAAACCTCAGGAAATAAATTTACACTTTAAAACGGCTGGTTCATCACTGTTTTTTGTAAAACTTATGAGTGACACTCTGAGAAATATAGGTTATTACCGCTATGTAACAACTGCTTCAAATCTAAACTCTTCAGAGTTTATATGGAGTATCAGCTTAACTTCTGAGTATGCGACCGACCCGGTTGTTTTACAAAAAGAGTTAGCTAAGCAGGGTTGTAAAATTATAGATATTTATAGAAACTCTTCGAATGATTGGACATATGTGGTTGATATGCAAGCTGGATATTTAAATGTACCTATTCTTAAAAATGCTAAAACCATAAATCTTAAGCGTTCTTTGTATGCACATTGGCTTAACACTTCTAAGATAAAAAATCTACGTATTACAAGCTCAGTTAGAAATAATTGGTATCCATATATCGCATATTATGATAAGTCACTGCACCTATTAAAGGTTATAAAAAAAGATGAAAAACATCAGCGAATAAATTTAAAGATTCCAAAATGCGCTAAATATATAAAGATATCAGATATATACACTCTTAAAAATATTAAAGACAATTTAACACTCTATCCCACGGGTATAAGATAGGATTAAACTTCCTTTCTTAGCTCTTCACTTTTCCCTCTTATCTTACTCTAAATTTATTTGGCTAAAATGGCATTAATAATTTACAGGATATAAAATGTTTGATGAGATACAATTTGATAGAATGAAAAGACTTCCGAAGTATGTTTTTGCTGAGGTTAATGAACTTAAAATGGCAGAACGTCGCTCCGGTGCCGATGTAATTGATTTTTCTATGGGTAATCCAGATGGAGATACTCCTGAGCATATTCGCGAAAAACTTGTAGAGTCTGCACAAAAAACTAAGACTCACGGTTACTCTACTTCAAAAGGTATTCCAAAACTTCTAATGGCTATCGCTGATTGGTATAAACGCCGTTATGATTGTGACCTTGACCCAATGACTGAGTGTGTTGCGACAATGGGTTCAAAAGAGGGTTATGCTCACTTAACTTATGCTATCACAAATCCAGGTGATGTGGCTGTTGTCCCAGATCCTACTTATCCTATACATGAGTTTTCTTTCATCCTTGCTGGTGGAAATGTTGTGAAATTTGGTATAGAGTTTGATGAAGATTATAGAATCAACGAAGATAAGTTTTTTGAAGATCTAGCACATGTTTTTAAAGAGACTTCTCCTCGTCCAAAGTATGTTTTAGTAAACTTTCCTCATAACCCTACTACTGCAACAGTAACACAAGATTTTTATGTTCGTCTTGTAGCAATGGCAAAACAAGAACGTTTCTATATTATCTCTGATATTGCTTATGGTGACATAACTTTTGATGGTTATGTAACACCATCTATCATGAGTGTTGAGGGTGCAAAAGATGTAGCAGTTGAGTCGTTTACACTTTCTAAGTCTTACAATATGGCGGGATGGCGTGTAGGTTTCTTTGTTGGAAACGACAAACTTATTGGTGCATTACAAAAGATAAAATCATGGTTAGATTATGGAATGTTCACACCTATTCAAGTCGCAGCTACTGTAGCACTTAATGGTGATCAGCAATGTGTAAGAGATATTACAGACAAGTATGATCACCGTCAAGATGTTTGTATAGAAGCATTTGAGAGAGCTGGTTGGCCAATACGTAGAAATCAAGCAAGTATGTTTATTTGGGCTAAACTTCCACCAGTTGCAGAGCACTTAGGCTCTTTAGAATTCTCAAAGCGTCTTCTTGTTGAAGCTGGTGTTTGTGTTGCTCCCGGGGTTGGTTTTGGTGCTTATGGTGAGAACTATGTTCGCATTGCACTTATCGAAAATGATAACCGTATCCGTCAAGCAGCAAAAAATATCAAGCAGTTTTTAAAACAGTTAGAAGATGAGGCAAAGTAATGAAACTAAGAGTAGAAAATTTAGCAAGGATAAAGCAAGCAGAGATAGAAGTAAAAAATTTAACTCTTTTTGTTGGGCAAAATTCTACTCATAAAAGTTATATGGCACATGTTGTTTATGAAGCTGCAAATATAGTTGGCAACCAATCAATATTAGAAACTATAAATCAAAGTTTTAATGCTGGAAGAGATATTTTAGAAAATATTTCTATTGAATATAAAGATTTAGATCAAAGAGATTTATATTATTTCCCTGCTTCAAGAAGTGGTTATACATTGGTTCTTGAAGCGATATATGCTGGAATGTTTAGTAACAGTGTGAGAGGTAGAAAAAACCCTTCTAGATTGACTGAGCCGACAATAGATTTTATTGAAGAGTTTTATAATATTAAAACTAAAAAGAATCAAAGTGATAGTAAATGGTCAGTAGCTACAAAAGGATTAATAGATTTTTTACAAACTAATATTATAAAGGGTAGAATAGTTGAAGATGTAAATAAATTTAATTATTCAAATTATTATTTAAAAGTTGAAAATAAAAAAATAGATTTACACCTAGCTTCATCTGCTACTTTAGAGATTCTCCCATTTATAGTTTTTTTGAAAAATACAATAGATATAACAAAAACTTTTTTTGTTATAGAAGAACCTGAAGCACATCTTCATCCGAAGGCTCAGATACAGATGGCAAAGTTTATTGTAATGCTGTCAAATGCTGGTGCTAAAGTTTTAGTTACGACTCATAGTGATTATATTTTAAATGAGATTAATAATTGTATCAAACTTGACTCATTAGAAAAAGATAATGAGTTTGCAATATCTAAAGATGATGTTGCGGCTTATCTATTTAAAAATAAAGAAGATGAAACAACAGTTAAAGCACTTGCTGTAGATAAGTTTGGAATAGCAAATGATAATTTTGATGAAGTTTTAGATGAACTACTTGATAAGAGTAGTGAGCTTAGTGAGAAAATTTTAGAAAATGATTAATAAACTAGATTTACTTTTTCATGAGTCTTCTGAATGTAGAGAAAAAACACATCCATGTAAGATGTCTAAAAACAGTGTAAATAAAATTTATAAACCTGATAGTGGAATAAAAAATAGAACTTTAGAATATAAGTTATTTACAACACATCCACCAAGTTTAAATGATTGTGCAATAGTTTATAATAAGAGTAAATTAGCATTAGTAGAAATAAAATGTGGAAGAGTTACTAACTCAACACTAAAAAGTGTTTTTGTAAAGCTAGAAAATACTTCTAAGCTTCTTGTACATGAAAGTATAAATATTACCAAATATATTTTACTATATAAACAATTTGACAATGCTCAAATAAAGAAAAAGTTAGCAACACAAAAAATATATGGGCAACCATTAATAAGTAAAAAATTTGAAAATACAGCAATAGCTATTTAAGGAAATAATATGATTAAAGTTGGAATAATTGGTGTCGGTACGGTTGGTACAAGTGTGGCTGAGATATTAAGAGATAATGCTGATGTTATTACAGCTCGTGCTGGTGCAGATATTGTAGTTAAACGCGGTGTTGTAAAAAACTTGAACAAGGATAGAGATCTTGATATCATAATAACTGATAATGTAGATGATATTCTCGATGACCCAGAGATTGACATCGTAGTTGAACTTATGGGTGGTGTTGAAGAGCCA
>CAZPRE010000042.1:0-7510 GCA_964588875.1 uncultured Sulfurimonas sp.
AAAAAGAGATCGTATCCGTTTATCAGTTAAAAAATTAGACTACATTAAAAATCAAGCAATGCTTGAAGAGATCAATGATAACGAATCACACTCTCTAGGTGATTTAATCAAAGATAAATTCAACTAAGCATAGCAAATGCAAAAGATACTAAAATGGTTTACTCCTACTCTTGCAGTAGCAGTGGCTATTTTTATTGTCTTTTTTCTAATTTCAATTAATTCTAGCGAAGAATTTCATGAATCAAAACCATTAGAATTGTTAAGCGAAGTTCCCCAAGAAGAACCTCAAAATGCTTGGCTAAATCACTTTTCTAAAACTCAAAAATTGGGATATTTTTATCCAGTAAATGAAGTCTACATAAAAGTTGATTTAAATGAACAAATAATTAATACTACTACATATGAGCTTTCAGCTTCCCTTTTAGACCCTTACCAACTATTTTGTTTAAAAGAAGAACTTAAACAACACAAATTACGGTATTATCTCAAAAAAGTTGCCAGTAGAGTAGAGTTACTTATTTATTCACAAAATAAAGAAAAACTAAATTCTTTAGTCAATGTACTAAAAAATTATCAAATAACGGCGATAATAAAGCCATATAAAGAGGATTAAAAATGCCAAATAATAATAAATACACAGTTGTAGTTTGTGATCATATTCATGAAGCTGGACTTAAAATGCTTAAGGAAGATGAAAATATCAACTTCGTTATGGCAGCAGATGTTGATAAAAAAGAGTTAATAGAGAAGATTATTCCTACTGCTGATGTAGCTATAACAAGAAGTTCAACTGATGTTGATGAGTTCTTTTTAGAAAATTCTACTAACTTAAAAGCAGTTGTTCGTGCTGGTGTTGGTGTTGATAATGTAGATATTCCAGGATGTTCTAAGCAGGGTATCATTGTTATGAATGTGCCAACGGCAAATACAATTGCAGCAGTTGAACTTACTATGGCTCATATTCTTTCATGTATGAGAATGTTTCCATACTCACATGATCACCTTAAAAACCAAAGAATTTGGAAACGTGAAAAATGGTACGGATATGAAATGAAGGGTAAAAAACTTGGTGTAATAGGTTTTGGTAACATTGGTTCTCGTGTTGCTAAACGTGCTCAAGCATTTGAAATGGATATTGTGGCATTTGACCCTTATATTCACCCATCAAAAGTTACAGACCTAGATATGACTTATACTAAGAAATTTGGAGATATTTTAGCTTGTGACATTATTACAATTCACACTCCTAAAAACAAAGAGACTATTGGCATGATCGATGAGGCAGAATTTGCACAAATGAAAGATGGTGTTGTTGTAATAAACTGTGCTCGTGGTGGTCTTTATAATGAAGATGCACTCTATAATAACCTTAAATCTGGAAAAATACGTTTTGCTGGAATTGATGTTTTTAACAAAGAACCAGCAACCGATCATCCTTTATTAGACTTAGATAATATCGTAGTTTCTCCTCACTTAGGTGCAAATACTTATGAGTCTCAGTTTAACATAGGAACTCAAGCTGCACAAAATGCTATTGAAGCGGCTAAAGGTATCTCATTTGCTCATGCAATGAATTTACCGATAGATGAGTCTAAAATACCTTCATTTGTGAAGCCATTTTTAGAAATGGGACAAAAAATTGGTTTCTTAGAATCTCAAATGAATCAGTCACAAATTATTGCTATTAAAGTTTCTGGTCATGGTGAAATTGCTGAGTATGTTGAGTCTCTTTCTACTTTCGTTGCTGTTGGTGCTATGAGTCAAAACTCAGGTGATACTATCAATTATGTAAACGCGGAGTTTGTTGCAAAAGAAAAAGGCATTAAAATAGAGTTTGAAGCCTTAGCTGATTCATCTGTATTTAAAAATCTTATTACAGTAAAACTAACTACTGCTGAGGGAACTACGAGTATATCTGCTACAATCTTTGATGATGGTGTTAAGCGTATTGTTGCGATTGATGGTTTTGATATTGAAGTTGCTCTTAAGGGTGATTTGATTTTATTTAAAAATAATGATGTACCGGGAGTAATCGGAAATATTGGTTCAATTTTAGCTACAAACAGTGTTAATATTGCTGATTTCTCACTCTCAAGAAATAATAAATCTCAAGCATTAG
Organism: uncultured Sulfurimonas sp.; assembly: GCA_964588875.1. GTDB lineage: Bacteria > Campylobacterota > Campylobacteria > Campylobacterales > Sulfurimonadaceae > Sulfurimonas. Next base: position 2,120 of record CAZPRE010000042.1, read on the forward strand.
CTGTTATCTTAGTTGATAATGCAGTTGATGAGAAAACTTTAAATGAACTTTCTGCTCTTGATGATTGTTTAAGTGTTAACTACGCTCGCATTTAACTCTTCATTTTATTCCCATTAGTATGGGAATAAACCTTCTAATTATTTTCAATAAACAATAAATACAATTTTTTTATATACAGGCTGTGTCATATCTCTATGACACAGTTGTTTCAATTAAAGAGGATCTTTAATTGAAACAGATTTTTTATCATGGAAACCAAAGTGAGTTTCTAAATCAGCCATAAACATAAGTACTGGAACAATAATGAGTGAAGATATAACTGCTGCAATTGTTCCAAAGATAAGAGCCACACCAAGACCACCAAATACAGCATCTCCAGCAAGAAGTGTCGAAGCTAGAATAATAGCCGCGGCAGTTAAGAAAATTGGTTTAGCACGTGTTACTGTTGCATATGCAATAGCTTCAGCTTTAGGCATACCTTTTTCATCCATAAGAGATTTTGTAAAGTCTATGAGAAGTAGAGAATTACGAGAACTGATTCCGATTAACGCAATAAATCCAATAAGAGATGTTGCAGTTAAAAAGAAAGTATCAGTTGTAAATATATCCATAATCCAGTGACCTACAATTACACCAATAATAGAGAGGAATGAACCTAAAAGAATGATACCACTTATTGTATAGCTTTTATAGTAGATTACCATAAGTAAAAAGATAAGTACTAAAGCAGCTATAAACGCGGCACCAAGTTCAACAAAGGTATCAAGAGTTACTTCCATCTCCCCATCCCATATAAGTGTATATATTGAAGCTGTTTTTTTATCTTTAAGCTCAAGGTTAAAAAGCCCTATCTTTTTTATCTCATACTCATCACTAAATGTATCTATGATAACATTTCGTGCATCCATCAGTGGATAGACTTGAGAGACCATATCAGTCTCAGCCATAACATTCGTCATCTGAAATAAATTTTTACTAAGTATCATAGGATTAGATTTTTTAGGAAGGACAGTTACTAGTTCAGTAAGTGGTATCATCATTCCCTTTTTATTCATAAGTTTAAGAGCTACTAATTTGGATTTGACCGCGTTTATATCTTTTGAAGTGAATTTTTTTGAGTCCATACTTAGCGATAGATAGATAGGAATCTGGTCATTATATATATCAGAGTTTTTAACGGCAATATTCATACCTTCAAATGCAAGGTAAAGAATCTGATTTAACTGTTTTACAGATACACCTGAACGCGATACTTTTTCTGTATTTACATTTATCTCATAAGTATCATAAATATCATCTTGCATCACATCAATGTCAACTAGGCCATCAGTCTTTTCAAATACACCTGAAACTCTATTGGCAATTTTTCTAATGCCATCATCGTCATAACCATATATCTCAGCTACGATAGCTGCCATAACTGGAGGTCCTGCAGGTGGTTCTACAAAAGATATTTTTGTACCATTATATATGCTTGCACAAGTCTGGTTGATTATTGGACGCATTCGCTGCACCATAAAATATGATGGTTCAGCTCTATGATGTTTTTGAGTAAGGTTTAAAACAACTTCAGCAACATTTTCAGCATTTTTAAAGTGTGAACCTTTTATAAGTCCTGCAAAATCAAGTGGAGAACCCATACCTAAGAAAACCTCAGTATCAATTACTTCACTCTCACGTTGTACAAAGCCAACAACACAGTCACTAACTTCCTTAGTCTGCTCAATTGAGCTACCGTTTGGTAAGTCTATGTAAATCGTAAAGGTATCGTTATTTTTACCAGGAAGCATCTTAGCAAGAACCATATTTGTAGGTGCTATCATCATTACAGATAGTATAAATGCCACTAAAGTTCCAATAAGGATGATTTTTCTTTGAGCTGAGCTCTGGATACCATTTAGAACGGCAATTTCAAACTTCTTAAACATTAGTGAGCTCCTTTTTTAGAAAAATCCGGTTTTTTTAACATTCTCACTGCAAGGTAAGGAGTAAATATATAAGCAACAAAAAGTGAAGCTATTAGAGCGACTGGAACATTAGCAGGGATTGGTTTCATAAACTGACCCATCATTTGACCAACAAAGGCCATTGGAACCATAGTCATAATAATTGCTAAGGTCGCAATATTTGTTGGCGGACCAATCTCATCTGTTGCCTTAATCATTAAATCATCTTTACTCTCATGTTGTGACTCAATAGAGTGATAATGACGGTGAATATTCTCAATAACAATAATGGCCGCATCAACAAGAAGTCCTAGTGAGAGTAAGAAGGCAAAGAGAGTAATACGGTTAATAGTTTGACCAGTAAGGTAGGCCACAAAAAGAGTAATCGCTAAAATTGCAGGAACTGTAAATGTAACGATTAGAGACTCTCTCCATCCAAGAACAAGTGCGAGTAAAATAGCAATTATTACAATTGAGAGGACAAGGTGATAAACAAGTTCATTTACAGCCTCGTTTGCCCTTTCTCCATCATTTCGGGTAATTACATAACTAATACCATTCTTTGCTAAAAACTCTTTATATGCACCTAGCTCCTTTTTTACAGCATCTGAAATAACAACGGCATTCGTACCTTGAAGTTTTGAAACTGTGAGGGTAATCTGCGCTTGAAGAGGAGAAAACTTTCCATCTTCACCTTGAATACTTATAGATGCCGATTTGAAGTTTTGGATATCGTAAGAGTCCGTAATGGTTGCTATTTGTTTGAGGTGGATTGGAGAATCCATGTATTGAGCTACAATAATATCACCAACATCTTTTGAACTATCAATAGCATTTTTAACACCAACCATAACTATTTGGTTGTCTTTAGTTCTGTTTTTTACTGCTGGAACACTATAAGCAAGTGATTCAACTGCTTGCATAATCTGTCCCATAGAGAGATTGTATCCTGCAAGTTTATGTAAATCAACTTCAATATTAAATTGATGTTTATGGTGTCCTTTTATTTGTGTAATAGCCACATTTGGTAGGCCATTAATATGGTGTTGTATCTTTTTAACCTTATCATAAAGTTGTGTTTGATTCATCTTCTGAGTATTAGAGAAGAATGCAACTGAGACAATAGGAATGTCAATATCGATATCAAGAGGTTTGATTATTGGGTTCATAGCGCCAACAGGCAATATGTCAATATTTTGCATGATTTTGTCATAGACTTTAAGATTTGAGTCCTCTTTTTCTTGACCGATAAAAAAGGCCGCGTTTACTATACCTACATTGTCCTGTGCACGACCGTAGATATTCTCAACTCCCTTTACCTCTTTCATTTTACGTTCAAGTGGTTCAACAATTACTTTTTGAATCTCAGCGGCACTTGCACCAGGTAAGGCTACAATAACTGTAGAGCCAGAGACTACCATTTGAGGATTTTCCTCTCTAGGCATAATTATAAGAGCTAAATAACCAATAGCAAGAAGAAAAACACCTAGAACGGTTGTAAGAGGATTTCTTAAAAATGCTTTTGCTAATTTACCAGCGATATCCGTTGGTTCATAAGGTTTTTGATGATTCATATTTATGTGCCTTATTTAATATCAACAGTTGCATACATACCAGGATAAACTGATTTGTGATTTGTTTTAAAAGATATTTTAATCTTAAAAGTATGTGTCATTGGATTTGAGTTTGGAATAATTGCAGTTACGGTTCCAACAGTATTAATTCCTATAGACGGAATCTTCAGAGTAACTTTTTTACCATGATGAATTTGAGCTAAATTACTCTCAGCAATTTCTGCTGAGACTTTTAGGTCACTTAAATCTGAAAGAATAATAGCGGGCATACCAGGCATCGCCATTTCACCAACTTTTATGTTTTTAGCAACAATAACACCACTGTTGGGCGCTTTTATATTTAAGTATTTATACTGGTTCTTTACTTCGCTAAGTCTGGCTTTTGCGATAGAGACCATACCTCTAAGGTTTTTAGCCGCTAACTCTAAGTTTTCTACTTCATATTTTGAAACCATATCTTGAGCCAGAAGTCTACGGTGGCGCTCAAGGTTTACTTCAACATTTGTATATTGATTCTGATACATCTGTAAAGAGAGTTCAGCTTGGCGCGCAGCAGAGTCGATTTCACGTGAATCAATAGTATAAAGAATTTGGTTCTTTTTTACTTTTTCACCCTCAGAGACACCAACAAAAGTAACAAAGCCCATATAACGGCTTGTTATCATTTTTTGATTATCAGATATTACACTACCTGATAGAGTAAGCATTTCTGCTATAAGTGCAGCCCCAAGTGCTACTAATATTAAAAGTTTTTTTATCATTATTTTTGCTCTCCATTTGCTAATTTTTCTAGTGTGAATATTCTTTCATTTCTTTTATTTTTTACCATCTGTAGTTGTAGAATTTTTTGAATCTGTTCTGATTGTTTAATAATTACATCACTCATTGAAGAGAGTTTTTCTTTGTATCTCCCTTCGTAGTTAATGTAAATTTCATTTGCTAAAGCGAGCTCTTTTTCTAAAGAATCTAGCTCCTCATCAAATGCTTCTATCTCTGTTCTTAACTTTAGAGCTTGTAGCTCTATACCAGCTTTTGCTAATTGAACCTCTGTTTTTGTTTTAAGATGTTCTAGTTGAGACTTTTCTACATTGGCGTTATCTATACCACCGTTAAAAATATTCCAAGTAAGTCTTGCACCTACTGTATACGCTTGGTGGTCTTCTGCATCACCTAAAAAAGTATTATCAGCAGTTGCTACTTCTCCAAAAGCTCCAACCATAGGATAGTAAGCAGATTGTGAAACACCAACCATTCCTTCTCTTACCTTTAGACCCATTTGTGCTCTTTTGATGTCAAGGTTGTTCGCTAAAATATCTTGAGTTGTAACATCAGGCATTACAACCTCTGACTCAGGAGCTGTTATTTTAGTCACTTTTTCATTGAGCAAAAAGCTAATATAGTGATAAAGAAGTTTTTCGTTTGAGTGCATTCCAACGAGAAGTCTCTCTACATTTCCTTTTTTTGCTTTGACTTCTAAAAGGTCAACTTTCTTTGCATAACCAACTTCAATCATACTTTTTGTCATGTTTTCTAAAGTATAGATATTCTCTAAAATTGTCGTTAAGTTTTTAATTGAACTCTCTAGTAGAGCCATATCGTAGTAGCTTTTTCTTAGTTCATAAACTTTTTCATTGATAACTTGCTTTTTTTCAAGAGTTTTCATCTTTGTCATTGCATTCATGATGTCTGAGTAGCTAGTGATTTGAAAACCTGTAAAGAGAGGTACTTCATACTTAAGCTTACTCTGGAAGAAGTTTCTGTCATCTGGATAGTTTAAGTTATCAGGTGGAACATCTATTGGGAAAGTACCACCAAAATCACCAAAACCAAAATCTCCAAATGTAGCCTCACGAGAAGTAAGTTTAAATCCA
>CAZPRE010000042.1:7520-12944 GCA_964588875.1 uncultured Sulfurimonas sp.
CCTTAGCAATTGGAGTAAGCATAAGCCAGAGCTATTCGCTGTGGTTATATCTGGCTGTGTAGCTAAAAGTTCAGCTGTATTCCCTGGTAATCCATCCATTTGACCCAAAAATTCATCAAAACCAAAGTCATTAAAATTTGCCTCACGAGAAGTAAGTTTAAATCCAAAGACATTTCCGGCATCATTTGAGCGAGCCACATCTTGAATAAAGTTTAATGAACCCCAGTGGCTTCCTGAAGCAGTTGTTTCATCTTCTTTTGCCGCGTTTACATCAAACTGGGCTGTTTTTATCTCTAAGTTGTTAGTTTTTAATTTATCGATTGCTTCATCAAGAGTAAGCGAAGCGCTTAGTCCAGAAACATTCAACAGTAGTGCAAATGAGAGTATTCTAACTATTTTTTGCATTAATTTTCCTCTTTGTTAATTTAATTATCACTTTTTGTGTAATAATTAAGCTCTTATTATAACATATATTTAATGTATAATATTTTAGATATAGAGAACTATGTAACAGGCAAATAATAGGCTAAGGCGATAAGGGATAGAGTAATCCCTAGCCAAAGTGCAGGAATTAGTCTATATTTTGATTGAACACTTTTTAAACCCATAAAATAATCAATAACTAGCTGACCTTTTATAAATGTACTTAGAAGTAAAATAGCAACAAGAGACGAATTGATATACTTTAAATAGCCTAATAGGTAAGCAAATAGAGTGAGTATGATTAAAATAATCCATATAATTTCTAAAATTCTTTTCATTTTGTCCTCTTATCTTATTATATAAATTAATGGAAAAAGTACAATCCATAACAAATCTACCATATGCCAATAGGAAGCCCCAGACTCAAAACCTTGATAATCATCTGGGGTGTAGCCATAGTTTTTTGCTTTTTGATATATGTTAAATAAAACTACGTAGACAATTAGTACTTGAATAAATTGAAAGCCTTTTAAAATTATTTAAAAAATAAAAAACTTGTTTGTGCTTAGTTTAATACCTAAGCCAAATATATGAGAAAACTCTGTTATTTTAATGACTAAAAAAGCGACTCCACAAGCAAGTGCAAGAAGTAGCCATTTGGAAGCTTTCGCATTTAACTCTTTATAATTTTCTTGACTCATGTTTTGTACGAGTGTTACAGCTTTAACAACAAAGTAACTACTCGTTATTAAGATAAAAGTGTTTATAAATCCAGAGGTCTGACTTAGAATCTCTTGAGAACCATTAAAGAGTTCAATGTCTGCTCTTCTTGAGATTATGTAACCTAGAAAAAAGAGTCCAAAGGTTAATAGTTCAATATAAATAATTATCCAAACTGCAAAATCTCCCGGAGGATACTTCTCTTTAACGGCTATGCTTTGAGGCATTTTAACTCTTTACAAAATGTAGGGATATTAGTTTTTCAAGTACCTCTAAAACATCCTCTTCATCACTAAGAGACTCTACAATAGAGTGCATACAAGCTTGATAAGGGTCAAAGCCTTTAGTGATAAGCTTTCCTGCATAGATAAGTAGTCTTGTAGATACAGCTTCTTGAATGTCTGTATCGCTTAGTTGACGAATTTCACCTGCGATGTCTACAAGTTTTTGAGCTATTTTATCATTGACTTCACTCTCTTTAATAAGAACTTCTTTCTCTATAGCCGCGTTTGGATAAGTAAAACTTAGTGAAATAAATCGCTGTTTAGTACTGGGTTTCATGCCTTTTAAGACATTTTGATAGCCTGGATTATATGAAACAACTAACATGAAGTCAGGATGAGCTTCTATAACTTCGCCCGTTCTATCAATAGGCAAAACTCTACGATAATCTGCAAGTGAGTGAAGAACTACAGTAGTGTCTTTTCTTGCTTCAATAATCTCATCAAGGTAGCATATACCACCATTTCGTACCGCTTTTGTTAGCGGTCCATCTTGCCAATATGTACCATTTTCATCTATTAGATGACGACCTACTAAATCAGCAGCACTTAAATCATCGTGACATACAACTGTATAAACATCTCGTCCCAACTCTTCACCCATAGCTTCAATAAACCGAGTCTTTCCACATCCAGTAGGACCTTTTATTAAAATAGGTAAGTTCATCTCTGCAGCCGCAGTAAAAAGTTCAACCTCATTTGATTGTGGTAAGTAGTAGGTACTTGACATATTTTTTCCTTTTATATTTAAAAATTATTTTGTTAGATTTATATAGATTTCTGGTAATACTTTTGGTAGTTTTTGACCATTTCTTAAAATTGCATAACCATTTCTGCCAAAGAGATAAGAAAGATACTCTTTGGCATCAACATCAACAGTCAGACAAAAAGGAGTAATTCCCTTTTTCTTTACCTCTTCAATGGCTTTTTTTGTATCTTCTATGCCGTATCTACCATCGTATCTATCTTCATCATTTGGTTTACCATCGCTAATAATCAGAAGCAGTTTATTGGCACTCTGCTGTTTATCTAAAATCTTTGCAGATTCACGAATAGCCGCTCCCAGACGAGTATAGTACTGAGGGTGCATACTATCAATTCTTCCACGAATCATATCGGAGTACTCATCTTTAAAGTTTTTGATAATATTAAAATAGACTTTTTTATTTTGCAAAGAAGAAAAAGAGTAAATAGCAAACTTATCTTCGAGCTTTTCTAAGGCTTCACTAAATACCATTAGCCCATCTTTTATGACGTCTATAATTCTTATATCTTGGGTAATTCCACCCTCAGTTGACAGAGATACGTCCGCTAAAATAAGAGTAGCCATATCTCGTGTTTTTTTCTCAAAAGTAGTGTAGAATTTTTGATGATGCATAGACTTGTTTTGATGAGAAGTATACTCTATCCATGTATCTATGTTTATCTCATCACCATAGGGTAGTCTATCATTTTTGATTCTATCAAGTTCTAATAAATCAAGCTCACTCTGAATTTTTCTAACTGTTTTTTTAAGTCTTTGTGGGAGTTCTATCGGTTCTACATTGAGAGTTACCTGTGGCTTAATCCTCACATAGTTTATAAGGTACTCATCTTTTCTATAATCCCATTCATCTATTAAGTGACCTTTACCTAGAGGATAAATCTCTGTCATGTCGGGCTGTAAGTCTAAGTCCATTTTAATACGAGAAGAGAGGTTCGCCTGTTTTTTACCTAAGGTAATCTCATCTAAATCTTCAGCATGATAGAGTGCATTTTCATCAAAACTATCGTCTTCCATTCTATCTACGTTTACCTGTTCAAAAATAGACATCAAAGACTCTGGTAAAAAAGCTAAAAAGCCATCAGTTTCATGTTTGTCGTCAACCTGATTAGCCTGTTTTTTCATCTCAAGCTTATCAACCTTGTCTTTGTCTTCTTCTCGCCCGAGATCTTGCTCTTCACTATCACTTTTAAGGATGTTACCTGAGTTCATTGATGGATAAATCCACATTGGATTTGGATGGCTATTTATTAAATCTTCACTCTCTTTATCTTCTAAAGAGTTAATAAATAACAATTCTTCAAATTCTTTACTAAGATAATTTGTTGCATTATTATAAAAGAGTTCAAAACCACTATATCTATTTGTAAGATACTCAACAGCATTTACATTTTGAGATATTAAATTTCTATCTGTTACATTTACTCTAGTAGCCATGGCTATAAGCCAATAGTAGAGCATTTCATTATCTTTTTTTTCTGGAAAATAAGCGAATGACACAGGTAAGTATATAGATTTTTCATCTTGCCATGTTAAAAAGAATTCTGTACCTAAAAAAGAGAGTTTTTCGAGTAGTGTTCTTGAAGTCTCTAAGTGTCTTTTGTCTGTAACTTGCAGATCTTTACCTTTTTCACCACCTAAAAGATGGTGAAAAATATGTAAGGATTTACTAATGTCTGAAAAGTAGATTCGCTGTTCTTCATGGGATTTATATACTTTTTTATTTAAGTACTTATCCCATGCTTTACCGATACTCTCTTCAAACTCAAGCCAATAATGAATCATATAACTATGCTTTCGCTTCTTCTTTAATAAAGAAACTTGTAAAGTATGTCATAAGTCCAAGAAATACTAGTAGTCCAAATAGACCACGAACCATGAAAATACCAGAGATTGATTCTGCTGACTCCATAAAACCGATCAGTTCAGTTCCAACTCTAGAGTCAATAATTTGAACAATTCCAGCAGCAGAGAGAGCTAAAGTAAGACCCATCATACCGATGTTCATCATCCAAAAAGAGACAAGTTCTACATTTTGTGCTTTTTGACAATTTCCATGAGGACGACCTCTTAAAATAGGCATAGCATAAGAGACTACAGTGAATATTATCATCACATAGGCACCATAAAAAGAGAGGTGACCATGAGCTGCAGTTAACTGTGTACCGTGTGTATACATGTTAACAGGTGCAAGTGTGTGAAAGAATCCCCAAACACCAGCTCCAATAAATGCCATTACTGCCGTTCCTTTAGCCCAAGTGAGTGCCATTTCATTATCATGTTTAATTTTTCTATCTCTTGCCATAGTAAATGCAAAGAGAATCATCAGTAAGAATGGTAAAGGCTCAACTGCAGATGAGATAGACCCAATCCATAACCAATACTCAGGAGCACCCATATAGAAGAAGTGGTGACCAGTTCCTAAAATACCAGAAACCATAGTCATAGCGATGATTAAGTATAACCATTTATCGATATGTTCTCTATCTACACCAGTAGTTTTAATAAGTACAAATGCTAAGATAGCACCCATAATAAGTTCCCAAGTAGCTTCAACCCATAAGTGAACTGTAAACCACCAGAAGAATTTATCCATGATTAGGTTCTCAGGTACATAAAATGCAAACAAGAAGAAAAATGCTAAACCAAACAGACCACTAAGAAGAACCGTTGTAATTACTGTTCTACGACCTTTAAGTACTGTCATCGCGGTATTTAACACATAAGAAAGAACTACTAAAACAAGACCAACCTTAGTAGGCAGTGGCTGTTCTAAAAACTCTCGTCCCATAGTAGGCAAGATGTTATTAAAAGTAATCTCAGTTAATGTTGCATAAGGAACAAAAAGATAACCTAAAATAGTTGCAACACCAGCTACAAGAAATACCCAAAACGTAACTATAGCTAACTTTGGACTCCAAAGCTCAGACTCAGTCTCTTCTGGGATCAAGTAGTAAGTAGCGCCCATAAAACCAAATAAAAGTAGAACAATTAATAGATTTGTATGAACCATTCTTAAAACATTAAAAGGTATTAATGGGAATAAAAAATCACCATATAGGTACTGTATTGCCATAAGCAAACCAAAAAGTATTTCTCCAGCTAGAAGAATTAATGCAAAAATAAAATACGGTTTTGCGACCGCTTGTGAACTATATTTCATATCTTTCTCCTATCCTTCGATTGTTGGTGGCCATTCATTGGCATTTACTTTTGATGTCCAAATTAAGAAATCAG
>CAZPRE010000043.1:0-12884 GCA_964588875.1 uncultured Sulfurimonas sp.
CCCAATATACCATAGTTTAAAGCATGTTTTATGCACCCATTTTTTTAATTAAGTCACATTTCCTCAGTGGGCTAGCAAGGTTTTTGCAGGTGCATCAAGTGCTGAGTCTTGTGCTAGTGGAGTTTGTGATACATCAAAACCTTATGAAAAAGTGAAAAATGCACAAAAAGATTTACCAATCCTTGTACTACATAAGGACACAGATAAAGATATAGCAGCGAAAGCTTGTGATACAGGTTCGTGTCCAATTCCAAAAGAGAATACAACACCACAGACGATTAATATGGATGATTTACCCGTTTTAAAATATATGAGTGATGAAAAAGAAAATCCTACTATACATGGACAAATTGCATGTACAGGGACAGGATATAAAGTACTAGATGAACTTCTAGATGAAGTTCGACAGAGTGTTCCTGAGATGGCTCCAGTAGTTCTTAAAAGAATGATTGACAATGAAGAAGAGTTTGTACTTTTAGATGTTCGTCCTGCTATTCAAAGAGCTGAGGGTGAAATATATGCTGATGAAATGTTAGCAATACCTCGCACAGGCTTGGAGTTTGAGATACTAAACGCCATTGGAGATAAAGGAACAACTATAGTAGTATATACTCGAATGGGTGCTAGAAGTCTTTTAGCCGCAGAGTCACTTAAACGACTTGGCTACACAAGTGTTTATAACCTGAGTGCTGGTCTTAAAGGCTGGGTAAGAGCTGAGTATCCGTATGATAATGGTTTGGGTACAGTCAAGAAAGTTGTGGATGCAGAGTAATGGCTGATAATTCACAAATAATCAATCTTTATACTCAACTAGCAGAGAATCCAACTAAAGACTTTGGTTGGGATAAAGGTTTACAAAATGCAATATCTCATGGCTATAAAAAGGAGTGGATAAATGCTACTCCTTCAGAGGTTTGGGAGTTTTGTGCTGCAGTTGGAAACCCTTTTACTCATGCAGATATAAAAGAGGGTGATACTGTTTTAGATCTTGGTTGTGGAGCAGGTGTGGATGTCTTAGTCTCTCGTCTACTTGTTGGAGAGAGTGGAAAAGTTTATGGTGTTGATATAACGCCAAAGATGGTGGAAGTAGCTTCAACTCATGCAAAACTTGCAGGCTTTAATAATGTCGAGATTTTAGAAAATAGTTTTGATGATATTGACCTCGAAGATGAGTCTATTAATGTTGTCATTTCAAATGGTGCTATAAACCTTACTTCTTGTAAAGAGTCAGTATTTGCTGAGATTTACCGTGTTTTAAAACCAGATGGAAAAATATATTTTGCAGATATGATAGATATTTCAGAGCCCAACGGGGAGTGTTGTTCTGTTGAGCAGAGTTCTTGTTGTAATGTAAGTAATGGTGAAGATGACTGGGCAAATTGTGTTGCTGGAACTATGCGAGAGAGTGAACTCATAGACCTTATTCAAAAGGCTGGTTTTAAAGATGTGACTTGTTTGGGACATACACACTATACAACGGCAGAGACAACAAAGGGTGCTACTTTTAGTGCTGTGAAAATTCCAACAGATAAGATAAGAGAGAATCATTGGAATGGAGTATTTCAAAGTGCTGAGTACACACAAGTACTTTGGCATCAAAATTTACCGACTCACTCGCTAGGCTTAATATCAAAATACTCAGATAATAGTGCTAATATAATTGATGCAGGTTGCGGAGCATCTTTTTTGGTAGATAATCTTTTAGAAAATGGCTATAAAAATATAACACTTTTAGATACTGCGAAAACTTCTCTAGATATAGTCAAAAATAGAGTACAAAATGAGCAGATAAATTATGTTTGTAAAGATATTTTAAACTTTCAAGCAGATAAAAAATTTAATATTTGGCATGATAGAGCAGTTTTTCATTTTTTACTCACTTTAAAAGAGAGACAAAAGTATTTTGAGATTTTACAGAACTCTTTGAAAGATGATAGCTATGCAATAATTAGTACATTTGCTCTTGATGGGGAAATGAAATGTGCTGGACTTTATACTGTTGCATACGATATCATGAAGTTTAAGCATGAACTGCCAGATGGATTAGCAGTAGAAGAATATATAGAATTTCTACATACAACACCTAAAAATTCTCAGCAAAAATATATATCTTTTGTTTTAAAAAGTATTTAGTTCATTTGTAATACAACGACTATCGTGAGCGATATTTTACCCGCCCTTGGGTAAAATATTGTGCTCCTCGAACTTGTTATGTTTTTGAACTCTAAAAGTAGATATTCATCACCTGACCCCAACTCTTTAGGGTGTGTTATTTATCTATATTCCATTAAAAGAGCATAGGTTAGCTTAAATATAAAAAGCTAAAAACTCTTTTAACATGAGTAGCAAACCAATTAATACTCCTGCTCCTACAAACAGATAAAACAAGTTTCTAGACCAAACAATATCCAAAAAGTTTTGCATACCAAAAACACGGATAGTCAGTACAAAACTCACAAAACCACCAGTAGTACTAGCAAGAGCTAAACCGCTTACTCCCATAGGAGTAATTAACGATAAGGCGATAACTACATAAGTTATAAGAGAGTAGGTTGCTATCTTTGCGGCTTTACCTTGCATCTCTTTTGCATAGAGCCAGAGAACGAAGAGTTTTTGAAGTCCAAAGGGGAGAAGTCCTATCATATACATTTGAAGAACTGCGGTTGTATTTGCTGTATCTTGTGCGCTAAAAGCACCGCGTTCAAAGAGTAACCATGTTATCTCTCTTGAGAGAATAATTCCACCTATTGTACTAGCTGTGAGTAAAAAGGCTAAAAACCAGAATGCTTTACTCATAAACTCTTTTGCTTGTTTCTCGTCTTTGTTTCTTATATATCTTGCGACTCTTGGAAAAAGAGCTATGGAAGTAGCTATGGCAAAAAGAGCAAGCGGGAGTTGAAAAATACGGTTTGCATAGTAGAGGTAAGAGATACTTCCTGTAACAAGAAACGAAGCTAAAAATGTATCTAAAAATGCAGATACTTGAGCCGTAGAGTTTCCCCACATTGCTGGAAAGAAGTTGTTTCTAAACTTTCTTGTATCTTTTTTAATGCTCTTACTTTTTACTCTTAGGTGTTTAAAACCGCCATAGAGAAGCTTCATAAGTCCAATACGCTGTAATGCAATGATATGAGCAATAAGTTGTAAAACACCACCTATAACTACACCATAACTAAGATAGTAAATTATCTCAGCATTACTTTTATCTTGTGAGAGATAGAGTGCTGCTATAAGAGAAAGGTTTAGTAGGGCAGTACTAAACGCGGTCGTTGCAAAGTGATGTTTATATTGCAACATTCCACTTAAAAATGTCATGGCAAAGACAAGAGGAAGATACCAGAAATTTATGGCTACATAAGGGGATGCTATCTCTATAGTCTCAGGAGAGAAGCCTACTGCTATAGCTTTTGTAAAAAGTTCGGGTACTAAGTTTACAAGAAGAGTGATTAGAAGTATAATAGAAAGAAAAACTAGAAAGATATTTGCAGAAAAAACAGCTTTATGTCTTGTTCTTGCAAACGCGGGTATAAAAACTTGAGTAAATGCACCCTCAGCAAAGATACGGCGAAATAGGTTTGGGAGTTTGAACGCGATGAAAAATATATCGCTATATATATTCGCACCAAGGGCTGATGCTGTTAAAAGGTCTCTGAAAAATCCTAATATTCTTGAAATTAAAATTCCAAAACTATTGGTGAAAATTGCTTTAAACATGGGCTTCTTTAATAGGTAGATAGTGTCTTTACAAAATTTTAACCTAATTTTAGTTAAAATAAACTCAATAAATTCTAAATTAATTTCTGGATAAATACATATGGCACTATTTGGCTCAAGTAAAAGCGCTCCTAAAACGATAAAAAAAGTTAAACCTACTGTTGTTAGAACTCAAAATGTAGCCAAGGAACTTGTCTATATAGCTAAGTCATATGGTGTAAAAGTAGAGACTCTGGATTTTAATATTGAGTATAAAGCAAATGAGAATGGTTACATCGTTTTTGAGAATAACACTTATTTAATAAAAACAGATATAGATCTTGTTGATTCACATATGGAGATTAAGTACTCTCCACAAGAGGGCTCACCAGAGAAAATTTTTGGTCTAGTTGAAGTTGATGAAGGCGAATACGAAATACAGGCGGTAAATAGAGTAGGATGAAAATATAATGATAGTTGGATTAAATGGAAAGATAGAGTATAAAGAACCATCTTTTGTTCATATTGAAGTAAGTGGTTTAGTGTATGAAGTTTTTATATCACTACAAACTTTCTCAGCACTGCCAAAAGAGAATGTAAAACTTTTTACAACTCAGGTTATTCGTGAAGATGCTTCACTTCTTTTTGGTTTTATTGATATGGCTGAAAAAAAGATGTTTGCAAGACTTGTAAAAATAAATGGTGTTGGTCCCAAGGTTGCAATAGCAATCTGTTCAACTTATACACCTTCTCAGTTTGCGACGGTGATAACTAACAAAGATTTAAATGGTGTGAAAAAAGTTCCAGGAATTGGACCTAAAAGTGCAGGAAGAATTCTTGTAGAACTTGCAGGTTTTGATGCTGAACTGATATCTACAACTTCACCTGCAAATCATGCTTTTAATGAAGCAATAGAGGCCTTAGAGTCATTAGGTTTCAAAAAAGACAAAATATCAAAAGCTTTGAGTGCATGTAGTTCAACTGATACAGCTACACTTGTAAAAGAAGCTTTGAAATTATTATAAGAAATAAGGAAATATATATTGAAATTAACTATTTTATTTGGTGGAGCTAGTTTTGAACATGAAATTAGTATTGTAAGTGCAATAACTGTAAAAGAGAAACTATCTGCATTTGATTTAAGTTTTATATTCTGTGATGCTGATCACTCATTTTATTTGATAGACTCAAGTAAGATGAAAGCAACTACATTCTCCAAGGGTGAGCATAAAAAGATGCCACAACTTAGTCTCTCTAATGGTGCTTTTATTCAAAAAAGTATGTTTAGTTCAGTCGAACATTCAAATACTGTTTTAAATCTTATTCATGGCGGGGATGGTGAGGATGGCACAATCGCAGCACTTCTCGAGTTTTTCTCCATAGATTATATTGGCCCTCGTGTTGATGCAAGTGTATTTTCTTATGACAAACGCTACACTAAATATCTTTGCGAAGCTAGAAATATTAAAAGTGTAGCCTACAATGTAGTTACATTAAAAGATATACACAAGGTAAGTATAGATTATCCTCTTATTGTTAAGCCTGCTACTCTTGGTAGTTCCATAGGTGTAAGTATTGTTAAAGAAGAGTCACAACTAGACTATGCTTTAGATGTAGGATTTGAATATGATAATGTTCTTTTAATTGAACCTTTTATAGAGGGTGTGAAAGAGTATAACTTAGCTGGTTGTATGGTAAATGGGGAGATACATTTTTCAATTGTTGAAGAGCCTCAGAAAGAGGAATTTTTAGATTTTGAAAAAAAGTATATGGACTTTTCACGTAGTGAACAGATACTAAAAGCTGACATAAGCGAAGAGTTAGAGGCTAAACTCAAGGCCGCGTTTACAAGAGTTTATACAAATCTTTTTGAGGGTGCAATTATCCGTTGTGACTTTTTTGTAGTGGATGGAGTAGTTCTTTTAAATGAGATTAATCCTATCCCAGGTTCTATGGCAAACTATCTTTTCTCAGACTTTAGTGCTCTTGTACGCGGTCTTTGTCACTCTCTTCCAAAGAAGAAGAAAATAAAGGTATCTTACGATTATATACATTCAATTTCATCAGCAAAAGGTAAATAATGGCTATTAAGTCGATTCAGTACAACCAGCATACATTAGATATAAGTTATGAGATACTAAATCCTGAGGCGAGTGTTGACTTAATAGTATTACATGGTTGGGGTAGTAACAAAGAGCTAATGAAAAAATCTTTTGCTTTTCATATGAGTGCTTTTCGTCATATCTATATAGATCTGCCAGGTTTTGGAAAATCCACTTGTAATGTTTCTCTACAAACTACTGATTATGCGAGAATAGTTGAGTTACTTATGATTCATATGAATGCCTCTAAAGATATTATATTAGGGCATTCATTTGGTGGAAAAGTTGCCACTCTTTTAGAGCCTAAGGTCTTGGTTCTTGTTAGTAGTGCAGGTATATATGTTACGAAGTCTTTGAAAGTGAGTCTTAAAATAGCTATTTTTAAAGTGCTCAAAGTATTTGGAATCTCAAAACTGCGTTCACTGTTTGTATCTGATGATGCAAAGAGTCTAAGTGAACCAATGTATCAAACTTTTAAAAATGTAGTGAATGAAGATTTTGAGTATGAGTTTTCTCAGTTTGATGGAGAGGCACTTTTGTGTTGGGGTGAGGCCGATACAGCAACACCACTCTCCTCTGGTGAAACTATAAACAAGCTTATTAAAAACTCTACATTAGAAGTGTATGAGGGAGATCACTATTTCTTTATGAATCATGCAGAAGATATATCTTTAAAAATAGAAAAAACTTTTCTACAGACTTTAGAGCATTAATATGCAACTATATGAACTCTTAACCGCATTTGTAATAAACGTTCTTTTTGTGACGACTTTGGGTTGGTATCTTATCACTAACCTTCAATGGTATGACTATAAACTCTCTCGTGTAATAACAAAGCATCACAAGCCTCTATGGCACCTGATGTACTTTTTCATTCCTTTTATTGCTTATCATACAACAGGTCAGTTTTTTACTATTTTTTATCTTTTTGCCGTTCTTCCTGCAATGTTTGTGTGGCACAAAAAACTAGATAAAAAGCTTGTACTTACTTGGAGAGTAAAAAGATTTTTGATTCTCCTAATCTCTCTCACTCTTTTTCAAAATATTCTTTGTACTCTAAAAGATGGTTGTGGAGGAACTTACGGTGTATTTATGCCTTTGGCCTTGGCTTATATGGGTAGTTTCTTGATAGAAAAGTTTCTTTTTATGACTTACAAAAAAGAGGCAAAACAGAAACTCTCCCAAATGAAAGAATTAAAAATTATAGCTATTACTGGTAGTTATGGAAA
This sequence comes from uncultured Sulfurimonas sp., assembly GCA_964588875.1. GTDB lineage: Bacteria > Campylobacterota > Campylobacteria > Campylobacterales > Sulfurimonadaceae > Sulfurimonas. Next base: position 7,025 of record CAZPRE010000043.1, read on the forward strand.
AACAAGCATTAAAAACTTTGTAGCGCAGATACTCGCTAAAAAATACAATGTTTACGCAACGCCAAGAAGTATAAATACTCTGGGTGGAATTATGGGTGATGTAAATAACTCTCTTCCTCTCGATACAGAAGTTTATATATGTGAAGCAGGTGCACGCCAGAGTGGTGATATCTATGATATTACAACTTTTATAGAGCCACAGACTGTTGTTGTTGGGAAGGTTGGTGAAGCGCATATAGAGTATTTTAAATCGCTTAAAAATATTATTGCCACTAAGTTAGAGATTATGAAGTCTCCGCGTTTGCAAAAAGCTTTTATACATACTTCTGTAACCAAGGAACCACATGACAAAGTTACATTTTTTGGTGATGGCGTAAAGAGTGTAAACGCGACTCTTGATGGTATTGATTTTGAATGTAATAACCTTAAACTCCATACAGATATACTCGGTGAATTTCAAACTATGAATATTGAAGTAGCTGTGAGTATTGCTAGGGAATTTGGTATGAGTGATGATGAGATCATAAACGCGGTTAAGGCTCTTGAGCCAGTTGAGCATCGACTACAGATGATAAAAGCTGGTGGTAAACTCATACTTGATGATGGCTATAATGGTAACATTGATGGTATGCTTGAGGGTGTAAGACTCTGTTCACTTCATGAGGGTAGAAAGGTTATTGTTACTCCTGGTTTAGTTGAGAGTAGTGAAGAGTTAAACCTAAGATTTATAAATGCGATAAATGATGTTTTTGACATAGTAATCGTGACTGGTTCTCTAAACGCGGAGCTTTTTAGTAAAAACCTAAAAGTGAAAAGTAAGATTATGTTAGCAGACAAGTCAACCCTTACAGAAATACTGGGAAGCCAAACAAAAGCTGGAGATATTATTCTTTTTGCAAATGATGCACCGAATTTTATTTAGGTTTCTAAAATGCAATTAATAGATAAAACTATAAAATACCTTGGGTTTTTAACTGCACTTACCGTAGTTCTCTTGGTTTTACTCGTTGTCTATGATGCAACTGCACGCTATCTCTTTTCAAGTGGTTCTATAGCTCTTCAAGAGTTAGAATGGCATCTTTTTGATGTCATAATTCTACTTGGAATTGCTTATACTTTAAGAGAAAATACTCATGTTAGAGTTGATATTTTTTACGCTTCTTATAGTGAAAAAACAAAGGCTCTTATAAACATAATCTCATCTCTGTTTTTCATACTCCCTTTTTCTATACTTATTATTTATGTTGGAGTTGAGTTTGTATCACAGAGTTTTATTCAAAATGAAGCCTCTTCAAATCCAGGTGGATTAGAATATAGATATTTAGTAAAATCACTTATGCCTATCGCGTTTGTTTTTTTAGCACTGCAAGCACTTAAAGATAGTGTGAGTAACTTTCATATATGGAAATCTTTATGATTGCAATGTTCATGTTTGTAGTTGTCTTACTACTACTTCTTATAGGTATTCCCGTCGCGTTTGTATTTGGAACAGTATCTATTGCCTTTGCATTCTTGATTCCTGAACTTGGTTTTGAAGTCTTTGAAGTTCTTCCATTTCGTATATATGGAATTATGTCAAATACAACTTTACTTGCAGTCCCTCTTTTTCTAGCTATGGGGCTTGTACTGGAAAAATCAAGAATGGCGGAGAGATTACTTATCTCGATGAGCGCTCTTTTTCGTGGAGTTAGAGGAGGGCTTGGGGTAAGTGTAGTTCTCGTTGGAGCTATGCTCGCAGCATCTACTGGTGTAGTATCTGCTTCTGTAGTAATGATGAGTGTTATTGCTCTTCCTCTGATGTTAAAGGCTGGCTATGACAAAGGTCTAGCCTCTGGAACTGTTGCTGCTTCTGGAACACTTGGACAAATCATACCTCCTTCTATCATTTTAATCATTCTTGGTGATGTGATGAGTGTAAGTGTTGGAGACCTTTTTATGGGTGCAGTCCTGCCAGGACTTGTTTTAGTTGCTCTGTATGTTACTTATATTTTGATTCGCGCTTATTTCTCACCTGAGGTAGCTCCAGTATCTGGGGATATTAAAGATGTTAGCATCAAAGAGATTATAATCTCAATCATTCCACCTATGCTTTTAATGATAAGTGTTTTAGGAAGTATCTTTGCAGGAATCGCTTCACCAACTGAATCTGCCGCGTTTGGAGTAATTGGAGCAATTTTACTCAGCGTTTTAAACAACTCATTAAACTTTGAAATGATTAAGTACGCTACTTTAGAAACTGTAAAGTTAAGCGGAATGATTTTTATGATTCTCATAGGAGCTACCGCGTTTAGTCTTGTTTTTAATGAGCTTGGTGGAAGTGACTTAATTCTAGAGTTTTTTAGTGAAGACATTGGTGATGTTTGGGTTTTTATAGGTGTTGCAATGCTTAGTATCTTTATACTTGGTTTTTTTATAGATTTCATAGAAATATCTTTTATAATCGTACCAATTCTTGTACCTGTAATGGCCGCGTTTGGAATAGACCCTATCTGGTTTGCAGTATTAATCGCCCTAAATCTTCAAGCCTCCTTTTTAACGCCACCCTTTGGATTATCGCTCTTTTTCTTAAAAGGAGCGGCAGGAGATAGCATAAAAACTACAGAGATATATAAAGGAATAATTCCCTTTATAATTTTACAACTGCTTGGGTTAGGTTTGGTTATACTATTTCCAGATTTAGTATTTGCATTTTTATAGGAGTTAACAGTGGAAGATATTTTATATGCCCCGTGGCGAGATGAGTACATAACCAACAAGAAAATTGAAGGTTGTGTCTTTTGTCATATAAGTACTCATAACGAGGAGGATTTAGGCATTCTTTATAAGGATGAACACTGCTTTATGGTTATGAATAAATATCCATATACTCCAGGTCATTTTATGATTATTCCCCATTTTCATACCGATAAGCTTGAAGAGTTAGACCCTAAGGTTTGGTTACATATGACAGCTCTGGCTCAAAAAGGTGTTAGACTCTTAAAAGAGGGCATAAATGCACAAGGTGTTAATATAGGAATGAACCTTGGTAAGGCTGGTGGAGCGGGGATAGCTGAACATATTCATATGCATCTTGTACCGCGTTGGGAGAGAGATACAAATTTTATCACCTCTATTGCACAGACCCGCGTTTACTCTACAGATTTTGAAAAAATCTATCAGAAAATTAAAGCATTAGTCCCAAAATATATTACTAATGATTAAATATTTTCTTCTACCTAAAATAGTGTATTTTAGAAAAAAATAAGGATTATTAAAATGTTAAGTGTATTATTAGAGTTCAGTATGTTTCCAACTTCAGACGAGTGTAGAGAAGGTTCTTCAGTGTCAAAGCAAGTTGCAAAAATAATAGATGCTATAGATAAATCAGGAGTGCCCTATCAACTCACTCCAATGGGTACTATTATTGAGGCTAAGAGCATGAAAGAGGCACTTGGTATTATAGAACTAGCTTACGAGCAGTTGGGTGATTGTGAAAGAGTATACTCATCACTAAAGTTCGACATTAGAAAAAATTGTGAAAACAGACTCAAAACAAAGATAGAGTCGGTTGAAAAAGTTTTGAACAGAAAAGTAAATCACTAATACTTATATTAACTACTTTTTATCTTTTTTAGATTTTAAAGTGAAGTAGAATATAGCTGCAATTACTACAAAAATTGCTACTCGAATTGTTAAAGTTGATAAGTCTTGAGTGTCATTCATAAAGGCTTCTTAATTTTTTTATTTTTTATTAGATGAAATTTTACTATATTATGAGTTAATGCTTAATTAAAAATATGCTAAAATCTTACTAGATAAACTTATATAGTATTTACTATCTATCAAAGGGATTTTTTGAAAATAAATATTTTATTCATTTTTTTATTACTTTTTACTGCATTACAATCAAAAGAGCTTGATAAAGTTTCCCTGCGACTTCAATGGAAACATCAGTTTGAGCATGCAGGCTTTTATGCAGCCAAGGAAAAAGGTTTCTATAAAGAGGCAGGTTTAGAAGTAGAGATTAAAGAGATAGATTTTAACATAGATCAAGTTGATGAAATCCTCAGTGGAAAATCAACCTTTGGTGTTACTAACTCTTCACTATTTTTAGACTACTTAAATGGTAAAGAAGTTGTTTTTCTCTCAAATATTTTTAAACATACAGCACTTGTCCTAATTGTTCAAGAGGATATCCGCTTACCATCAGACCTTGTTGGTAAAAGAATTATGGGTAGTACTAAAGAGCTAAACGACTTAGACATCAAATCTATGCTAACAACATTTAATGTCCAAAGCGATAATTATCAGGCAATTAAGCATACCTATAATATTGATGACTTTATAAATAAAAAAGCAGATGCAATCATAGCATTTATAACAAATGAACCATATGTTTTAAATGAAAAAAAAATCAACTTTAATATTTTAAATCCAAAAAACTACGGTACAGGTTTCTATGATGTCAATATTTTTACATCTTTGCATGAGGTTAATAATAATCCAGAGAGAGTAAAAGCATTTAATAGGGCAACTATTAGGGGTTGGAAGTATGCATTAGAGCATAGTGATGAGATAATAGATATTATATTAAAAAAATACAATTCCCAAAACAAGACTAAAAAAGCATTAGAATATGAGGCTAAAACAATTCAAAATCTTGTTCTACCTAGTATATATGAAGTAGGTAGTCTCGATTGTAATGTGCTGGAGAAAATGTACTTAAAATTTCTAGAACTAGGTCTTTCAAACAAACAATTAAATAACCTAGATGGGTTCTTATTTAATCAAACATGTAATATAGGAAGGATTAGTAGCATATTTAAGCCTCAAGAAAGACAAAAAGTAAATGTGTGTGTAAATCCAGATTGGATGCCATTTGAAAAGTTAGAAAATGGCAAGCATATAGGTATAAGTGCAGACTATTTAAAAGTTATTGAAGAAAATACAGATATAAAATTTAACCTTATACCGACAAAAACATGGGCTCAATCAATAGAATATATTAAAAATACAAAGTGCGATATCTTACCTTTAGCAATGGTGACACCGGAGAGAAAAGGTTTTATGAGTTGCACGAAACCTTATCTTAGTTTGCCTATGGTTATAGCGACGAAAATAGACAAATTGTTTATAAATGATATCTCTGAAATATTAGATAAAAAGATAGGTGTAGTCAAAGGATGTGCTGAAACTAAATTTTTAAAAATTAAATATCCAACTATCAATCTTGTAGAGGTGGAAAATATCAATGATGGACTAAAACAAGTAGCATCTGGCAATATTTTTGGTTTAATTGACAACCTTAGTGCTATGGGCTATCACCTCCAAAAAAACTATATAGGTATACTGAAAATTACTGGTACCATTAATGAAAACTGGGAGTTAGGTATTGGTGTAAGAAATGATAAACCTGAGCTTTTAGAGCTACTCGATAATGCTATATCAACAATAGATACAAAAACAAAACAAAATATACTTAACAACTGGATGAGTGTTACTTATGAAAATAGTGTTGATTACTCGCTTATATGGAAGATATTTGGATTTGTATTTATAGGAATACTTTTTTTACTCTACAGGTACTTTTTAACTTACAAATATACCAAAGATATGGAAACCTATGTAGATATTATAAATAAGAATATTTTGACATCATCTGTAGATACATTTGGTAATATAACGAGTTGTTCAGATGCACTTTGTGAATTGACAGGTTACACTAAAGAAGAACTTATTGGTAAGAATATTAGTATATTTAGGCATCCAGGTGTGCCTGAAGAGTTTTTCGAAGAGATGTGGGGAACTATATCAATGGGTGAAAAGTGGGAAGGAGAGATTCAAAATCGTAAAAAAGATGGATCTTCTTTTTGGGTATATA
>CAZPRE010000044.1:0-12883 GCA_964588875.1 uncultured Sulfurimonas sp.
AATCTATCTTTTCTATCATCAAGCATCACTTCAACACCAGATTCATTTAGTTTTCTATATACAAATTCGCCTAAAGAGTTTTGCTCTTCATCTTTTATATTTGAAATCATTACGTTTACCATATATGGAGCTGTCTCTTTCGTCCAGATACAACCATTTTCATCATGATGTTGTTCTATTACAGAAGCTACTAAACGTGATATACCCATGCCGTAAGTTCCCATGATAAATGGCTGCGCTTTTCCATTCTCATCCAAGAAATTAGCCTTAAGAGCCTCTGAGTAAGTAGTACCAAGTTTAAAGATATGCCCTACTTCTATACCTTTTGTAAAGCTTAGTGTGCCATCACAATGAGGACAAGAGTCACCTTCGTTGACTTGGGCGATATCAGCAAAATAAGCAAGTCCAAGAACTGACATATCTACATTCACATAATGGTTATCAAGCTCGTTAGCTCCACAAACCATATGAATAGCATCTTTTAAATCACTGTCAATTACATGCTTTGCCTTGTCTTGTTCTAATGGACCGATAAAACCGACCTTTAGTCCAAGAGCTGCTAATTCCTCTTCACTTACATCTTCAATCTCTAGAGCACCTGCCGCGTTTAAAGCTTTTACTTCTTGGAGATTATCACAGCCACGAAGGAAGAAAAGAATAACTTCACTATCCTCTTCATAAATTAGCTTTTTAGCCACACATTTTACTGTGTAGTAGCTATCAATTTTGAACAATTTTACTAAATCATCTATAGTTTTCACATCAGGAGTAAGAACTTTATCAAACTTCAATTCACTCGGACTTGGAATCTCATGTTTTTGTCCACGAGTAGCTGCTTCAATATTCGCACCATACTCACATGAGTTACAAACTGCAATAGTATCTTCACCACTATCAGCAATAACCATAAGCTCTTTAGAAGCACTTCCACCAATAGCACCACTATCAGCTTCAACTACTCTAAAATCGAGTCCTAAACGAGTTAAAATTCTCTTATAAGTTGCTTCCATAAGATCAAATTCTCTATCTAAGTCTTCCTCAGATGCATGAAAAGAGTAAGCATCTTTCATAATAAACTCACGTCCACGCATAAGTCCAAAACGCGGTCTCGCCTCATCACGAAACTTAGTCTTGATTTGATAAAGATTTTGTGGAAGTTGCTTGTATGATGTAATACGGTTACGAACTAAGTCAACCATCATCTCTTCATGAGTTGGACCTAAAACGAATTGATTATCTTTTCTGTCTCTAAAACGCAGTAGCTCTTTTCCAAACTTCTCAATTCTTCCAGACTCTTCCCACAAAGCAGCAGGAGTTACAAAAGATAGTTCTACTTCTTGTGCTCCAACTCTACTCATTTCTTCATTTACAATGTTCTCAATTTTTTTGATAACACGTTTTGCTAAAGGCATGTAATTATAAAGTCCTGCCGCATTTTGAGATACAAATCCCGCACGTGAAAGAAAGATATGACTCGCTAAAACTGCATCAGACGGTGCTTCTTTACTTGTTGGTATAAAGGCTTTACTTCTTCTCAAATTATTTCCCTTTTGATATGTTTGAAAATGCATTGGCAATTGCACTTGCATTTGGTTCTTGTGATGATTCTCTCATCTGTTTGGTAATCTCATGTAAAAATCTTTTCAAGGTCTGTTCACACAACTTTTTCGCTTGGGCTTCATACTCTTTTGGTATATAGCCATTTGTAATAGCACGACTGCTTTCTAGTTCAGCAGAAATTGCCGCTTTTTCATAAATTTCTTTAATTAATGGCTCAATATCTAGTGTATTTAACCACTCGAAGAACTCGACAACACTACGTCCTATAACTCCATGAGCCAGTTTTGCAGCCTCTTCTCTCTTGCCCATATTATCATCAACGATTATTTTTAAATCATCTATTACGTAAAGGTTTATTCTATTACCTTTAGTGTAGTTAATATCTCTTGGCATAGCTAAGTCAAACCAGTATCTATCAAAATCACAAGGTTTAATAATCTCATCCGTAATAATTGGCTCATTTGCTGAAGTGGCAGTAAACAGAATCTCAAACTCGTTAATCGCCTCGTGCAATTTTTCATAAGGCATAACCTTTGTTCCGCAAGCCTCTGCTAACATACCAGCCTTATGAATAGTTCTATTCATAATATAAACATCCGCTCCAGCTGAAATAAGATGTTTAGCCGTAATTTCAGACATCTCACCAACACCAATAATGAGTGCTTTTTTACCCTGAATATTAGATTCTAGTGATTTTAGTTTTGAAACAGCTACACTAGCCATTGAAACAGGTTTTGTAGATATATCAGTCGCGTTTCTAACTTTTGCCGCACACTTAAAAGCATTTTTTATAGCACGTGCTAGTTTTGGCCCACAGTACTTATTGTCAAAAGAAAATCTAAAGGCATCTTTTAACTGTCCTGCGATTTGAGTCTCACCAATAACCATAGAGTCTAATGAAGAAGCAACACTAAAGAGGTGATGAATTGCCGAACTATCATCAAAAACATCAGCTCGACCTTCTAACTCTTCAATACTTATTCCAGCTCTAGCCGTTAAAGTATCAAAGATAAATTGTGTTGCAGTTGCGATATCACTACAGCTACAAAACACTTCCATTCTATTACAAGTTGAGATTAAAAGAGCCTCGTTTACTGAATCATGGCTAGTTAGTTTTGTTAAACATCCGTGAAGACTTTTTGGATTAGGATAAGAGAGCTTCTCTCTAATCTCAATAGTGGAATTTTTATGTGTAAAACTTATATTTAAATAATGCATTAATGACTTCTTTTTATCATAGTTTCTAAAATAGCGACAAGTTCATTGTCATCTTTTACCGCGTTCATTGCTTCATGTGAAAGTTTTTGAGCTAACTCAAATGATTTTTCGACCGTCTTGTACTCTTGCATCTTAGCTTTGATCCATAGAGTATCTTCATGGCTTATAGATTTTGCATGTAGAGAGACTAACTTTTTTTTATCCTCTGGGCCTAAAAGTTTATAAAGATAAATATAAGGCAAGGTACATTTTCCCTCAACATAATCATTCATAGCAGGTTTTCCAAGAGTTTTTGAATCTACGGTAATATCTAAGATATCATCAATAACTTGAAAAGAGAGACCTAGATTTTTTCCATAAATGCCATGTTTTAGAGGATCTTTACCTGCTAAATATGCAGCACCAACAGCAGCTGCTTCTATAAGGGTTGCAGTCTTTAAGTAAAGCATATCAAGATACAAATCTTCATCAGAGTTAAACTCTTCTGCCATCTTGACATCTTTCATTTCACCCTTAGAGAGTGCCGTAACAGAAGATGCAATAGTACGAGACACATCTCTACTAAACGCGGTCAACTCTGTAAATGCCTTAGAATAAAGAATATCCCCAAGCATAACGGCCGTTTTAGAGTTTTCAGTTGCATTCACAGATGCTACACCACGACGAGTCATAGCATCATCAATCACATCATCATGAAGAAGACTTGCAGCATGAATCAGCTCTACTATCGCACCTAAAAGTGGTGCATCTTTAGAGTCTGGTGCTATTTTTAAAATTAACTTAGCACGTAGTCTCTTACCCCCACTTAACATATCAAAAAGATGAGTCACCTCATCATAATCTATCTCTTGTATTAGTCTAGCTATTTCACTCTCTACTCTTTGCATCATCTCTCTTTAACTGTTTTTCAAATATTTTAATTCTATCTGACTTCTATCATCAGATAATAAGATCTCTAAAAGAGCCTCTTTTTTTTCATAATCAAACTCTTTAAACCGTACAAGCATATAGGGTACATTATAAAAATCTGCTCCACGAGGTTTTAACTCAACTCTAAAGCTCTGGTTTTTATGGTTCAAATAGAGTATGTTTTGAGAAACCGCTCTATCGTACGACCTATGTATAACTAGTCCACCATTCGTAAAGAGTGTCCATCTAAACTTAAAAAGTCTCTCTTGTGCACCGTATTTTACAAGAATTTTTGTTTGCTCATCTTTTTTTAGAGATATCTTATTGACATCTTTAAAATCATTGGCTTCTAAACTACCATTTAAAACAAACATTAATAAAATAACTTTTAAAATATGATTCAATGAAGCCTACTTTTTATCTACTATCTGAGTACCAACACCCTCAGTTGTAAAAAGTTCTAAGAGCATTGAGTGCTCTATTCGTCCATCGATAATATGTGCCTTAGAAACACCACCATTTAGAGCCTCAAGACAAGCATCCACTTTTGGCACCATACCACCCTGAATAGTCTCATTTGCCTTAAGTAGTTCAGCTTCATCTTGAGAAAGTGTGTCTAAGAGCTCGTTATCTTTGTTAAGTACACCCGGAGTGTCTGTTAAAAAGATTATCTTGTTTGCCCCTATTGCTTTTGCAACATAAGAAGCACAGAGGTCCGCGTTTATATTAAAACCAGGATGACCCATCTCTTCACCTGCTCCAATAGGTGCAATAACAGGAATAAAACCTTCATCTATAAGATTTAGAACAACCTTAGACTTAATATTTGTTATATTTCCAGTTAATCCCCACTTTGCAAAATCTTTTGCAATAGCCGTTATAAAATGAGCATCTTTACCGCTTATACCTATTGCCTTAGCACCATGAGAGTTTAAAAGTGAAACTATCTCAGAGTTTATCTCTCCGCTAAGTACCATTTCAGCAATTCGCATAATCTCTTTAGAAGTTACCCTTTGCCCCTCAATAAACTTAGTATCAATTTTTAAAGCCTCAAGCATTTCTGTGATTTTATATCCACCACCATGAACAATTACAGGTCTTATACCTACTAGGTACATAAGTAAAATATCTTGTGCAAATTTTTCTTTGAGTTGTGGTGAAGTCTGAGCAGAACCACCATACTTAATAACTACTATCTCATTTGAAAATTCTTTAATAAATGGAAGTGCTTCAAGTAGGGTTTGAACTGTTTCAATTTTCTTTTGCAATATGTTTCCTTGTAATAATCTTGCTATTTTATCTAATAAAAAATTATGTAAGGTTAAAAGGGTTAAATATGCTCGTTGATGGTATTAAATACTTCTTTTTTTACTTCTACATGAAGGTCTAAGAGAGAGAGTGAAAGTCCAAACGATTCTACTTTTACGTAGTCTTTGTAGGTTACTAGAAGTGAGTCAGAAGCATCTTTATTTAAGATATCTTCTAGTTCATTTTTGCTAAATGCATGATGGTCGGCAAAGTAGTTTTTACTTACTACTACTGGTAAGTATTCATCTAAACGCGATGGCCTTGCTATAGCTGTTACTAATGACATTTTTTTAGTTTTATCTTTTAACTCAACTACTCTTTTAAAATCAACTCCATCTTCTAAGACTACAGCTTGTTTTGAACTCCAGAGTCTTTCTCTAAATGGTCCAGCTGGTAGACATGAGTTGTTTGGAGTTTTTACATTTATTAGAAAGTCTAGTTTTTTAATATCGTGTTTGGAATAGGCGTCATCTAAAAAAATAAGTTTAGCACCCATCTCTTTAGCCTTATGTATAGCTATCTTTCTATCTTCACTTACTATGACTATTGCGCGAGGCAGTTTATGGGCGTATATCATCGCCTCATCACCACTTATCTTAACATCACAGAGTATCTCATCTCTATTTTTTACAATATGTAATCCCTTGGACGATCTTCCATAACCACGAAGTATCACCGCTACATTCTCATACTTTAAAGCTAATGCACTTACTAGTGGTGTTTTACCACTTCCACCTACATTAAGGTTTCCCACACTTACTATTTTTATGCCAAAGTCCTCTTCTTTTTTAAGAGTAAAACGAAGATACATTAAAGAACAATAAATCCAAGAAAATGGGAGGAGAGCGATAGATGCTAATTTTTGAGAGGGGTTTGGGTTGTAGAAAAAACTCTCAACCCAAAATACTAAACTTTTTTTCAAATTCTAACTTTTAAACTCTTGTAGAAGCTATTTTTTTGATTTTGTCACATACAAACTTAACAGCCTTATCATCCATACTTGCATAAATTGGAAGAGATAGAACTTGTTGGTATGAACGCAGGGCTACTGGAAAATCATTTACTCTTAGAGAGTACTTCGACTTATAGTAAGAAAGCAGGTGCAGAGGAATGTAGTGTAGTCCCGTTTGAATCCCTACATTTTTAAGCTCTACTGCAAATGAATCACGATTTTTATCTATTTTTACTATGAAAAGAGTGTAAGGATGTTCATCATTACTAGACTCTGGTAAGGAAACATGATCAACTCCATTTAAACATTTATTATACATAGCAGCAATTTCACGCTGACGTGATATGTTTTTATCTTGTTCTTGAAGTTGTGCTCTAATATAGGCCGCGTTTAGCTCACTTAATGAGTAATCATTTCCAATATCAGTTACATCATAAATATACTCTAAGGCATCCTCATCACGAACTATTGCATGATTACTTAGTAATCTTGCTCTTTCCATAATTTCATCATCATTAGTCACTAACATTCCACCATTACAGATATTTTTCTTTAGGTGTGAAGAGAAGTTAAAACATGTAATGTCTGCACCTGTTGAACCAATCTTCTGACCATTGTAGGTAGCACCTAGAGCATCACTTGCATCTTCAACAATCTTTACATCATAAATTTTTGCTATCTTATAGAGTCTATCTAAATCAACACAATTACCACCTATGTGAGTCACTATCACGGCTTTAAGTTTTTTAGATTGGTTATCTTCTAGATAGCTCTCTAATAAATCAAGGTTTATATTAAAATTATCTGCATCAATATCTATGAAAACTGGTTCTGCATCAAAATGACGGACAACTTCAGGGATATTTGGATGTGCATTTACAGAACAAACAACTTTATCACCGCGTTTAAGTTCAAGTGCAAGCATTGCTAAGTGAAGAGCAGATGTACCATGAGAAGTTGCAAGAGCATAATCAGCACCTACATAAGAACTAAAGTCATTCTCTAACTCTTCTACCTGATTAATTTCTTCACCATCTAAAACATCACTAACATTAGAGTGTGACTCACGTCCGCTTACAAATTTACTAAAAGGTATTTTCATTTCTTATCCTTGATTTTTTAGAGTCTAATATCACGAGGGTAATTAAAGTCGTGATTAATCGTTCTTGATGTCAGTTTTGCAATAACTGGCATTTTTCTTTTAAAATGATTTTTAAAAATTCTACTTATTATCATATCTAACATCTTTGCATCTATCCCTCTCTGGAGTATTTCATCACGAGAGAGCCTATCTTCTACATAAAGCTTCATAGCCTCATCAAGCTGGGCATATGTGTAACCCAAATCTGCCTCATCACTCTGTCCATCCCACAAATCAGCAGATGGAGGTTTTTTAATAATACTCGGAGTCACATTTAAGTACTCTGCTAATTCGAAGACTTCACTCTTATAGAGATCACCTATAGGGTTTAAGGCAGATGCTAAATCTCCATAAAGAGTTCCATAACCGAGCATTAATTCACTCTTATTACTTGTACCAAGTACTAAGGCATTTTCGCGAGCAGAGATATCAAAAAGTGTTGACATCCTCATACGAGAAGAAAAATTTCCTTTTCTGAGGTTATCCAGATTAGGATTCATCTCTTCATAAGCTCTAAGCATAGGTTCAATTGAAGCAGTCTCATTTTTCAGACCAAAATCACTACACAATGCATCCGCATCTTCAAGTGAATTTTGAGATGAATATTGAGATGGCATCTTTACACAAAGCAGATCGTCTCCAAAAGCTCTATGAGCTAAAACAGCAACTACTGCAGAGTCCAAACCACCACTAAGGCCTATAACGACCTTCTGTATACCTGTCTTACGAACTTCATTATCTAAAAATCTCTCTAAATAATCTGCTATTTGTGAATACTTGCTCATATATATTTTTCAAACCTTTACTTATCTTTCGGGGTGCCCCTTTGAAGGGTAAACAAAATTAATTATATCTAATTTTTGTAACAAATCAAACTTTAAGTTAAAAAGTATATTTGAGTAGAAATGACACGAAAGTGATATAATGAATCTAAATTTATCGCAGAGATGAGTGAAAAGACAAGAGAAGATTCTAGAAGAAGTCTCACCGATAAAAAAAGAGGAAGAGTCTGAAACAACAGTTTCTTATGATTCAGGTGCAGGGTACGAATAATTAATATTATCTAAAGCTTAACAGATCTCTTTTTTTGCCATATGATTAAGCTCGGTACAAGAAAACCCCGCCTCTTTTCTAGCTTCAATATTAAGATTTTTTGGTCTTAAAAAACCTTGTGGGTAGTACTTGTCTATTATCTCAAAATATACATTTGTTGAAATATTCTCTATTTCACAAGCATAGTTAAACCAGACATCACCTTTTTTGACATGGTCTATCTCTTCTTCTAAAATTATCTCTAGTGTATCTATGATTTTTTCTATCATCTCACTTTTTGGTAATTTATGGAGTTTTGTAAGTATCATAGGAGTTGCATCTAAACCATTTGCTTCGAGGTAACGCGGCACAACTGCCATACGCTCAACTAAGGTTTGTGTTCTCTGGCTTGCTTCAAAAAGAGCATTATGCACTTCTATATCTCCATAGGCCGCGTTTAGCTCAAGTAAGTGCTTATTTAACATTAAAAAGTGTCGTATTTCATCATCTGCCACTTCTAGCCAATCATCATAATATTTTTTAGGAAGATCTGTAAATCTATATGCCGCATCAAGTGCCAAATCAATAGCTGAGTACTCTATGTGAGCAATGGCATGGATAAGGTTTACTTGACCATCTCTAGCTGTAAGATTACTGCGTTTAGGTACATCTTGAGGTGGGACTATTTTACATGCTTCATCATAAGCTGGTGTTTGAAACTCTTTAGGAGAGAAGCTATTCTCAAAAGAGCATTCACCGCATTTATAAGAGTCATAAAAATGAGTAAACATCTCTATCTTTTGAGATACTTCTTTTTCTTTTAAAATTAATTCTAGTTCTTTATAAAAATTCATAATCTTATGATAATATATAAATGATATAATCTCGCTAAAAAAGGCTTCAAATGCAGATTAAAGTTCAGCCTATGGGGATTTACCAAACAAATTGCTACATAGCTACACTTGATGGTAAAGACTTTATAATAGACCCTGGTGTAAATGCGACCGAATGGGTTATGCAAAATGTTACTAATCCTGTCGCTATTTTAAACACTCACGGACATTTTGATCATGTATGGTCAAATGCGGAGCTTCAAAGTAAGCTTGGACTAAAGCTTTATACTCCAAAAGGAGATATTCCTCTCTTAACTGCAAGTGAATGGATGCCAGACTTACCACCTTCTACTGCTGATGTTGAAGTCCAACCAGAAGAAGAGTTTGATTTTGATGGAGTGAAGGTAAAATTTCGTCACTTCCCGGGACATTGCCCTGGTTGTTCTATGATAGAGATTGATGAAGCGATTTTTAGTGGAGATTTTATTTTTGAACGCTCTATTGGCAGAACTGATTTTCCATACTCTTCCCCAGCAGATATGAAAACATCTTTAAAAAGATTTAAACTTTTGGATTTTGATAAAACACTCTACCCTGGTCACGGAGGCACAACAACTATAAAACAAGAACAGCAACACACTGACTACTGGATAAACTCACTATGAGCCACTTTGACAATAGAGCTGAAGGCTGGGATAAGGGTGACACCCGTGTCAATGGAGCTAAAACCATAGCAAATTCGATCCAAGAGATAGTAGAGCTTACAAAAGATATGGAGATCATGGACTTTGGAGTTGGAACAGGTCTACTTGGTTTCGAGATAGCTACAAAAGTTAAAAAAGTCTACGGTGTAGATACATCTACAAATATGCTTGAAAAACTCCAAGAGAAGAACACTCCAGAACTTAGTCTAGAGACTTATAATCAAGATATTACAAAAGAGCCAATAGATAGAGAGTTTCATGGTATTGTAAGTTCTATGACTCTACATCATGTAGAAGATTTAAAATCTTTTTTCCAAACTATATACAAAAATCTAAAAGAAGATGGTTTTATTGCTATAGCAGACTTAGAGCTTGAGGATGGAACTTTTCATTCTGATAATGCAGGTGTTTTTCATTTCGGATTTGATAAAGAGGTATTAGTTTGTATTGTAAAAGAGGCAGGATTTAAGGAGGTGGTGTTTGAGAACATAAACACTATTAACAAACCCCACAGAGATTTTGGAGTA
This sequence comes from uncultured Sulfurimonas sp., assembly GCA_964588875.1. Classification (GTDB taxonomy): domain Bacteria; phylum Campylobacterota; class Campylobacteria; order Campylobacterales; family Sulfurimonadaceae; genus Sulfurimonas. Next base: position 10,185 of record CAZPRE010000044.1, read on the forward strand.
TTTTTGCTCAGTGCAAAGAGATAGATGAAGCTCTAAGCTTCAGTTGTCTCTGTTGCTTCGCCATCTTCATCAAGAAGTTTTAATTTTAAAACATGTCTCTCTGTAACAACTGTTTTAAACTCGCCCTCAAAGACTTTTATATCATCATGTATCTCTGCTCTCACTTCTTATCCTTTATTAATCTTACATATACTCTTGCAGGGGCTGGGTAACCTTCTACTGTTTTACTACTATCATCTGGATCTAAAAAGTCTTCTAGAGATTGACCCTCTATCCAAGATGTTTTTCTCTGCTCATCTGGCTGAGTTATTGAGGTTTCTAAAACTTCAAAACTTACAAATCCCGCTCTTAAACACCAGTTTTTCAAGGCACCTATAGTTGGAACGAAGTATATATTTGGAATCTTAGAGTATGAGGATTCTGGGCATAAACACATTTCACCCTCACCTTCTATGTAAAAGGTGTCTAAAATCACTTCACCTTGTTTATCTAAACCTTTGCATAACTGTTTTAGCATCGCAACAGGGTCACTTCTGTGATATAAAACACCAAGACAGAAGATAGTATCAAACTTCTCTTCATAAAACTCAACATGCTCTACACCAAGTAGTTCATAAACAATATTGCTTTTTACAAAATGGTTTATAAAATCAAACTGTGTTTTGTAGAGTGGCGATGGATCAAAGCCAACAAGTGCCTTTGGTTCATCTTCAAGCATACGAAACATATAGTAACCGTTGTTACACCCTATATCGGCAACTCTTCTATCTTTTAAACTAAAGTGAGGACGAAGAAGATTATATTTTATATCACTCTGCCACTCTGTATCTATAAATGTCTCACCAATTTCAAAAGGACCTTTTCGCCAAGGCATCATTTTTTTTGCTACTGCATTTAGATTATTTTCATCAAAATCACCACTAATTTTAATGACGTCTCCAAGTGAAACTTCACTCTTTACTTCTTCTAAACTCTCTAAGGCTTGACGAATTGGAAGTATATTTTTCCAAGTCATCCATTTTTCTCGCTCTGTGCGTAAATTTTCTAAGTTCATTTTATTCTTTATCTAGCTAAATTTTACTATAATTGTATCTAAATAATTAGAGGATTTTTAATATATGAGATTAGAGAAAAAAGCTACCGTAGTATCGACATCAGTTGCCGCACTGCTTGTTGTTATGAAAATGACTGTCGGAGTATTAAGTGGTTCTATCGCCGTTTTAGCTTCTGCTATTGATTCCTTTTTAGACCTTACTGTGTCATTGTTCAACTACTTTGCACTTCACAATGCAGAAAAAGACCCTGATGACAATTTTCACTACGGTAGAAGTAAAATAGAACCACTTGCAGCTGTAATAGAAGGTGTTGTAGTCTCCCTTTCTGCTCTTTTCATTCTTTATGAAGCACTTGTTAAGATATCACATCCTAGAGAGATGAGCCATATGGCTGAGAGTGTTTGGGTTATGATAGCTTCTTTTATAATTACCGCTGCCTTAGTGACATTTTTAAATTATGTAGCTAAAAAAACAAAGAATATGGTTATTAGAGCTGATGCTCTTCACTATAAAACTGACCTCTTTTCTAACGGTGCTGTATTAATGGCATTAGCTCTGATTTCATATACTGGAGAACAACTTGTTGACCCTATTTTAGGAATTGGAATCGCTATTTACATGATTTATTCTGCTATTCCTATTATTAAAGAGGGTGTATTGATGCTTCTTGATGCTGCCTTATCCGAAAAAGATGTAGAGACTATAAAAGAAGTTATTACAGCTGAACCAGTTATCACTGCATACCATGACCTTAAAACAAGAGAGTCAGGTTCACATATTTTTATCTCAGTTCATACAGTTTTTAATGTAAGTATTTCCCTTTATGATGCACATCTTATTGCCGATAGAATTGAAGATAAATTACGAGAAACATTTGAAGATAAAAAAGTACATACACTCATACATATGGATCCATATGATGATTCAGAAATAAATGAGATAGAAGATGTTTATTAAACATAAATACAATCAAAAGAATATTAGGACTTAAAATGAAACTACTACAAACAATTACACTTGTTAGCCTCAGCTCTGCTCTGCTCTACTTTTAGCTGGACAAGTTAACAAAGCAGATAAAGAACTAGCACAAACGATTAAAACAGGAGAAAAAAGTTCTAGCATTTTGTGCAGATGAAGCATACAACATTACTCAAGCTGTCAATAAAAAACTTCCTGTTGGAGTAAGAGTAAAAAGAATTAGTACAAATATTACAAGCCTTTAGTTATGGGTGGTCTATGTTTAAAATGTCACGGAGAGCCATCAAAGGATGTTGAGTTCAAACGTGCCTTAGCCCAGCGCTATCCACTTGATCATGCTATGGGTTATAAGAAAGGTGACATAAGAGGTGCAGTAGTCGTTACTATTAAATATAAATAGATTGGTAAATGAAAATTTGCATTTGCATTGTAAAATTTTATCTCGTTTTTACTTGCTTTTCTAGCACTTATCACTCTTTATACAAAAATAATACACAATATGACAAAGAACTTTATAACAAAGCATGTGGTAAAATTGAAACAATCGAAGCAGAAAAAGAGTTAGTTGCTTAAAAAAGTACATCAGTTTGAAAACAATTGATTATTTTTAAGAAATTAAGTGGGTTTTAAGGTGGCGACTAGGAACACAATAAATTACCTAGCGGA
>CAZPRE010000045.1:0-10552 GCA_964588875.1 uncultured Sulfurimonas sp.
GGTGAATTATCAAAAAAAGTGAGTTTATAAACCCCCGTATTTTTAATTAAGTCAAAAAATCATATGATAACACTATTAGTTTATCCGAGTGAGAAACGTATGGGCTATAATAAACAGGTTTACGGTTTCCCTGTGCAAGGCTCTGGCTAATAGCCATCCTTTTAACAAAACCGTACTTCCCTTTTTATTTATTCCCTTAAAATTAATCGCGTTTTGTAGTTTTTCTCTTCTTTTTAGTAGCTTTAACTTGCTTTCTTGTTACAGGAGCAGTAGATGTGTTTTTATTGTATTGACGTTGTCTTTTAGTTACAGCACGTTGATGTTCCGCTTTTAGCTTCACTTCATCAACATCTTTTCTTCTAATAGTTGGGTCTGGCTCAAAACCTTCTACAGTCTCTTGAGGAATTTTCTGACCAATAAGACGCTCAATATCTTTAATATCATACTTTTCATAGATGTCTAGTAAAGAGATTGCCTCACCTTTACGACCTGCACGACCAGTTCTTCCAACACGATGAACATAATCTTCAGGAATAGATGGAAGTTCGTAGTTGATTACATATGGTAAATTTTCAATATCTAATCCACGAGAAGCGATATCTGTCGCTACCAAAACTCTAAAGTGTTTCTCTTTAAATTGAGTGAGCGTCTTAAGACGATTTGCCTTAGTTTTATCACCATGAATAATTCCACACTTCAAGCCATCTTTTCTTAGCTCTATAACTAACTCATCTGCACTTACCTTTGTTCTTGTAAAGACTAAAACTTGAGGAAAGTTTCTTGAACCAATTATATATGCTAAAAGTGCCGATTTTCGCTCTGTATCTACAACATAGGCTACTTGGTTAATCGTATCCACAGTTGTGTTTTTCTTTGCTGTCTCAATGAATGCAGGCTTAGTCAAAATAAGTTTTGACAGCTTTCTAACCTTTTCGCTATAAGTAGCTGAAAAAAGAAGAGTCTGATGACGACGAGGTAGAAGAGGATGGATTTTTCTTATGTCTTTTGTAAAACCCATATCTAACATTCTATCCGCTTCATCAAGAATAAAAGTCTCAACTGTTGTAAGAGAGAGTCCACTTTCAGTATGTTCCATCAAACGTCCAGGAGTAGCTATTATAATATCAATGCCCTCTTTTAACTGCTGTTTTTGCTTTTCTAAATCCTTACCACCAACAAGTATCATAACTTTAATCTTCATATGTTTTGCATATGATGAAATATCTTCATAAATTTGAATGCTTAATTCACGAGTTGGAGAGATAATTACTGCTCTTACACCCTGATGTTCAGCTGGTTTTCTCAAACGTTGTAAAAGAGGTAGAGCAAATGCTGCAGTTTTACCCGTTCCTGTCTGAGCGGTTGCGAATATGTCACTCTTTGCTAACACTAAAGGGATAGCTCTAGTTTGGATGGTAGTGGGATTTTCATACCCCATCTCTTTAATAGCACTAAGTAGTGGCTTAATAAGCCCTAGTTTTTCAAATGACATAAATTAACAACCTTTTATTATATATATCGAATTTTAGCGTATTTTTATTAGAGGACGATTGTATGGGAAAACTATATAAGTAATTATTATGCAAAAAAGCATATATTATCATGAGTATATTATATTGTGATATACTCGCATTAGAAAAAACTATATAAGAGAGTGAAATGTTTCGCAATATTAAAAATTATATTACTGACTCTCTTATGCTTGGTGTTGACAAAGGGGATGATGAAGCTCTTATTATGAAAAAGATATCTATAACAATGCTTCCATTTACTGTAGCTCCTGCTGGACTTATTTGGGGTTTAATTTACATCTCTTTAGGTAATTATTTAGCAGCCCTCTTTCCTCTACTCTATTTTATAATCTCTTTGTTGACACTCTGGCACTTTAAAGTTACAAAAAATATATTAGTAATTCAAAAAATCCAAATGCTGATTATATTAATACTACCATTTTTACTGATGTGGTCACTTGGTGGCTTTGCTAAAGGAAGCCTTGTTATGCTTTGGGCTTTTTTCTCCCCTGTAGCCGCTAGTGCTATAGATAAGAGTAAGTGCTCTTTATGTTGGTTTTATACATTTATTGCGCTAATAGTATTTTCAACTGTTATTGATCCATGGCTAATTGCAAATGTAGAGAATAACACACCTACTTTAATTACAGAAATTTTCTTCTTACTTAATATAGCGGGCTCCCTTGCTGGTGTCTATTTCTTAACAAGACATTATATTGATAAAAATAATAAACATATCAATGGAGAACTAAATCTTAAAAACAATGCCTTAATAACAAATACCATCGAACTTAACAATAATCTCTCATATCTTCAAAGCTATAAAGATAATATTGATGAGAATCTTATAGTCACAAAAACTGATTTAGATGGAAAAATTACTTTTGCAAATGAAAACTTTTACAAGGTCTCAGGTTATACAGAAGAAGAAGTTATAGGTAATTCCCATCAAATCATTAAACATCCAAATAATAAAGATTCGTTATTTAAAGAATTATGGGAAACGATATCAGCTAAAAAAACTTGGCATGGACGTATTCAAAACATTGCAAAAGATGGCTCAAACTACTGGATTGACACTACTATATCACCAATACTTAATAATGATAATGAGATTGTAGAATATATTGCAATTAGACATAATACAACAAAACTAATGCTCCAACAAGATGAACTAACTAAACTTCTATATACCGACCAACTTACAAACCTAAAAAATAGAAATGTACTTTTAAAAGATATAGCTAAGAGAAGTAAACTATCTCTGAGTATTATAAATATAGATAGATTTAGTCAAATAAATAACCTCTATGGTGAAGATTTTGGAAATCGGGTACTAGTAGAGTTTAGTAGATTTTTATATGCTTCAATAAACAAAGATCTTAATTGCGAACTCTATAGACTAGGTTCAGATGAGTTTGTCATACTTTGTCAAAAAATAAGGCCCCTAGAGTTAGTAGACAACCTTTCAACTCTAATTAGTAAAATAAACAATCAACATTTTATAGTTGAAGAGCAAGAGATTTCATTAGACATTACAGTTGGAGCTTCTTTCGAAGAGAATGAAGCTCTACTCTCCACTGCAAACATGGCTCTAAACATTGCTAAGAGAGGGGGTACAAGTCTTGTTTTATACTCTGATAAACTATCACTAAATGCGGAGTATGAAAATAATATTAAATGGATTAAAGAGATTAAAGATGCCATAAATGAAGATAGAATTACAATGTTTTTTCAACCTATTGTAAATAATAGTGATAGCAGCATCAATAAGTATGAATCTCTTATTCGTCTAGTTGATAGAGATGGTAAGGTTGTCACTCCTTACCACTTTTTAGAAATTGCAAAAAAAGCAAAACTCTATAAGAAATTGACAAAAACAGTCATTAAAAAAAGTTTTGAAGCCTTTAAAGATACTAACTATGAATTCTCTATCAATATTACCATTGATGATATATTAAATAAAGATATTAATTACTATATAGTTGAGATGATCATTGAATACAATATATCAAATAGAGTCGTTTTTGAAATTGTAGAGAGCGAGGGTATCGAAGATTTTTCAAAAATTGAAGAGTTTATAACTTTAGTAAAATCATTTGGATGTAAAATTTCCATTGATGACTTTGGTACAGGATACTCAAATTTTGAATACCTAATGAGACTTCAAGCAGATTATATAAAAATTGATGGAAGTATCATCAAAGAGATTACCACTAATAAACGCTCAGAACTTATTACCTCTGTTATTGTGGCATTTGCCAAAGAGATGAATATCCAAACTATTGGTGAATATGTAGAAAACAAAGAAATCCATCAAAAACTTATAGAACTCGGTGTAAACAAGTCTCAAGGTTACTATTTTGGTGAACCTAGGGCTACTTTAAAAAAATAATAATCATTTTTTTGAAGAGTGTAAGTTGCTTATAGTATAATCAATCAAGATTAAATAACAAGTAAATTATATGATAAGAAAAACACTTAAAAAAACAAGCAAAAGCGAAAAACTAAAAGTATTTATTAAAAAATATAAAATCCCTAGAGAGTATCTCTCTACAAATAGAAAGATGGTTTCTCGTGCTGTCTTTTTAGGAATTTCAATAGCCTTTATCCCTATGCCTATGCAAATGGCATTAGTTTTAGCCTTTATGCCATTTTTCAGATTTAATGTACCTATTGCTTTGGCAATGTGTTGGTTAAGTAATCCTTTTACTATGCCTCCAATGTACTATGTAGAGTATCTAACTGGTGCTTATCTACTTGGCACGGAGGTAGCCCCCGTAGAGATGAGTGTAGAGTGGTTCAGCAAGAATATGGAAAATATTTTTATACCACTTTATGTCGGTACTTTTTTCTTCTCTATTATAGGAGCATCGATAGGTTTTTGGGCAGTAAATCATTTTTGGCATGGCTCAGTTTATAAAGATAGAAAATTGCATCGTCACAATAGAAAATAGCGCTATCTAAGAAAATTCATCTCATCAATAAACGAGTAAAACACTATTGTTCCCACTATCCAGATAATAATGATGACAGAGTGTTTGAGTAAAAAAGAGTCTTTATTTGTTTTGTGGCGGAACATAATCATACTAATAGTAGAACCTATAAAACCACCAAGAAGAGAGAGTAAATGCAGTCTTTTTTCTGGAACTCTTGAAGCATTCACACGAGAACGAAACTTATCAAAGGTAAAAAGTATAAACGCGGCTGTGTTTACAAGAATAAAATAGAGTAGTAATAACTTTTGCATACTCTAAACTGATTTCCTACTTTTAGCATAGAAATAGATCCATAGCATAGCAGCTAAAAGACTCATTCCAAGACTCATAACCTGTCCTTGTGTAATAACGTTACAACAGACATATCCTATTTGAGCATCAGGGGCGCGATAAATCTCAGCTAGAGCTCTAAATATCCCATAACTAAAAGCGTAGACTAAAGAGAGCTCACCTGAAAAATTTTTGTAATTTCTGTAAAGATAAACAACGATAAAAACACCAATACCCTCTAAAATTGCCTCGTAAAGTTGAGAAGGATGACGAAGAGTTCCATCCACTAAAATTCCCCAAGCAACATCAGTTTCACGACCAATAAGTTCTTGATTTAAAAAGTTTCCTATACGGCCAAAAACGAAGGCAAGGGGGATAGCAAGAGCAATAAGATCCATTATCTTGCCAAACTCTACTTTATGCCGCACAGAGTAAATATAAGTACTCAAAACAAAGCCTATAACTGCACCATGATAACTCATTCCACGGATACCTATAAACTCTCCATTTTGGAATGGATTAAACATCTGCCATGGATTTGTGAGATAGTACATAGTCTGAGTGTCATAAAAGAGAATATAACCTAATCTTGCACCTAAAATCACACCTATCTCAACATAGATAAAATAAGCATCAAGCTGAGAACTTGAAAAATCAAGTTTATCGTGTTTAATAAACCACTTTCCAATGTATAAAGCACTCAATAAAGCGAGTACATACATAATCCCATACCAATGTACAGGGAATGAAAAGATGCTAAACGCGATAGGATTAAAATGAGAGTATATCTCGTTCCAGTAATTCATATTATACTCTTAATGCCTCAGCGATAAGCTCTATAGGGTTTTTAAAGATAGTTTTACTCTCCACGCCCATAGAATTATTTATCTGCATACGACAAGCTGAACACTCAGCACTCACTATCTGTGCCCCGGTATCTCTAATCATTGCTGCTTTTGGTTTACCAGCAGCCTCCGCAAAATGATATTTTTCAGTCTGCATAGTAATGCCACCAAATCCACAACAAACATTTGGATCACTCATCTCAACTATTTTATAGTTTTGACGAATAAGATTTCTTGGTTCTTCATGAATACCTTGCATTTTTTTAGCATGACAAGGATCATGATATGTAACAATTTTTGTATCTTTTTTCTTTGAAGCAAGAAGAGACTCTAGCTGAGTATGATTTTGTAACCACTCAGTCGCCATAAAAACCTTTGCCATAACAACTCTAGCACGAGCACGCCAATCTGGCTGATCATGAAAATAGTGTTCGTAATCTATCTTTAACATAGCCGAACAAGTTGCTTCTGGAACTATGATAGCCTCTACATCACGAGAAAAACTCTCAAAGTATTCAATGTTAAACTTTGCATTTGAATCAACCGTATCAAAATCACCTGTAAAATATGCAGGAGCGGAACAGCACTTTTGGCTTTTTGCTAAAAATGCATCAATTTCAAGAGCTTCTAAAATCTCTAAAAGACCATCACCTACACCTTTATAGTTATAGTTCGCTAAACAGCCTATAAAAATAGCTACTTTTCTCTTTCCACCATTATCTATATTCTCTGTGTGAGAGTTTAAAAATGATGTTTTAGAAAGGCTTGGCATAAGTCTATCTGTCTTAATCATAGGTAGGTTAAAACGAGTGTGCATTGATTCTATATCGCTCTTAATTTTAAATCCACAAGTCTGAAATGTCCAACCTAGTTTAAATGCTATATCATTTAACCAGCGATGACGCAGTAGTAAAAAGAAAGCTTTTTTATACCAAGCGATACCAAATTTTTGAGCTATGTCAGAACGAACTTGTTCGATAATCATGTCTGTTGGAAGGTCTTTTGGACATACCTCAACACAGGCCGTACATAAAAAACAGGACTCAAATATATCTTTAGCATTTTTATCTAAGTCTAATTGACCGCGTTTATATGCCCCTAAAAGGTCAATAAATCCACGAGGTGAAGTAACCTCATCCGCGTTTACATTATGTATAGTACAGACAGGAATACATTTACCACACTTGACACAATCATCTTGAATCTTATCAAAACTAAAAATATCTTCAGGTTTCTTACTCATTTTTTATACCGTTTTTGAGAATGCTTTTTTACTTGCAACATGGTTTTTCATATAAGCATCAAAAGGCATAGCAATATTTCTAATTAACAGTGTACCTGTCTCACTACACTCTATATGATTCTCATCCATAGTCAATAACTCTTCATCTACAAATGGTTTAAGTGCTTCTATCGCATCAGCAAAATATGTTTTAAATTCTATGTTATAGAGTTTCTCAAATCTTCTTATATCAAGTTTGAAGTTACTCATCAACTCCATAATTACAAACTGACGAATCATGTCATCTTCATTTAAAACAACACCGCGTTCAAATGGTAGTTTTCCTGCATCTATAGCTGCTTCATAATCAGACATAACTTTAAAGTTTTGGTTGTAGCTATCTACACCCTCACCAATAGAGGTAAGCCCTACTCCGATTAAGTCAGCTCCACCTTTTGTTGTATAACCTTGGAAGTTTCTATGAAGCTCCCCTTTTTTAATCGCTTTAAATAGCTCATCTTCAGGTTTTGCGAAGTGATCCATTCCAACCATTTTATAACCATGAGAAGTTAAAAAATCGATTGTGTACTGCATGATTTCTAGTTTAACATCTGGAGTAGGAAGAGTTGTTTCATCAATCTTACGCATAGTCTTTTTCATCCAAGGAACATGAGCATAATTAAATACTGCAAATCTATCAGGATCGAGAGTAAGAGCTAGTTCAAGAGTCTCTTTAAAAGTCTCTAAACTCTGATATGGAAGTCCATAAATTAGGTCAACATTTACAGAGTGCATATTGTACTTTCTTGCTAAGTCCATCGCATATTTTGTAACATTATAAGGCTGAACGCGGTGAACTGCGATTTGTACTTTTTCGTTAAAATCTTGAATACCAAAACTTACACGATTAAAACCAGCTTCATTCATAACTTTCATCTGCGCTTCATCAATATGGCGAGGGTCTATCTCACACGATATTTCTGCACCCTCTACAAAGTTTGGAAAGTATGATTTAATCTCATCAATGATAACTTTTAACTGAGGTGCACTAAAGAACGTAGGAGTACCTCCACCAAAGTGCATTTGAATCACTTCGCGTTTACAATCTAAGTGCGTTGATAATATCTCAAGCTCGCGTTTAAGGTACTCAATATAACGCAGCATCTTATCTTCTTTTGAGGTAAAGACAACATTACAACCACAGAAATAACAAGCATTTCTGCAAAATGGTAAGTGAAAATAGAGACTAATAGGACGAGTAGAATCTTGATTTTCCATTTTATTAATGTATGTATCATACTCATAAGCAGCTGAAAATTCTAGAGCTGTTGGGTATGAAGTGTAACGCGGTCCGGGCTTTGAATACTTTAAAAATTTTGAGAAATCTAACATTTGATAATCCAATATATTTATTTAATTACCGCGATTATCTCTAAAAAATACTAATAAACCAATTAAAGTTAAGAATCAAATGTTCCAGCTAATTTTTGATATACCACTGAAGTCTCTAAAAGTTCAGTATGTGAACCATTTGCGACTATTGCACCCTTTTGCATAACAAGAATTTTATCTGCATGTTCTATGGTACTTAATCTGTGCGCAATAGTAATCGTAATTTTATCTTTAGTGTACTCATCCAATGCCGCTTGTATGCGTTTTTCACTCTCATTGTCTAGTGCTGATGTGGCTTCATCAAAAAGAAGTAAAGAAGAGTGCTTATATATTGCACGAGCTATGGCTACACGTTGGCGTTGTCCACCTGAGAGATTAACCCCAAACTCTTCCATAGTAGTATAAATACCCTCTTCTAAGGAGTTAACAAACTCAGAGGCATCCGCTAAACCAAGTGCTTCACGTACCTTTTCTTCATCTATCTCCTGCCCATAAGCAACATTTGCAGCAAGAGTATCTTGAAAAATATATATACGCTGTGAAACTAGTGAAATATGATGTTTTAAAGACTCTTGAGTAAACTCTTTTATATTTGTGCCATTCACACTCACAACACCATTGTCAGGGTCGTAAAAACGTAATAACATATTTATAAAAGTCGATTTTCCTCCACCACTATCTCCAACTAGAGCAATATTTTCACCTTTATTTATGATTATATTTATATTATTTAGTGCATAATAATCATCATATTTGAGTTTTACATTTTTTAATTCTACTCTTTTTATATCAGCACTTAAAATTTTCTCACCGTCTTCTATAAGGTTTTGAGTATCAAGTATCTCAAAAACTCTTTCACTTGCGGCTACTGCTTCTTGTACTCTACGATAAATTGAACTTATACGACGAATTGGCTGAAAAACGAGCCCCACTGCTGTTAAGAATGCAGTAAACTCACCCACAGACATATTTCCATCGTAAACCTCCCGTCCACCTACAAATATAACCATAGCAAGTCCTGCAGCTCCTATAATCTCCATAAGGGGTGAAACTATCTCGCCAACATATACAGCTTTCATGTTGATCTTAAAAAATTTCCAATTCTCTATACTAAAACGAGACATCTCAAAATCTTCCGTTGCATTGGACTTAATAATCTCACCATTATTAAAAACTTCGGTTAACCTCGTTACTACATCTGCATTTTTAGCTTGAGAGCGATGGGCGTATTTTTTAAGTTTTTTTGCAATTAGCATAATTGGATAGATTACAATAGGGACCAAAATTAAAGAGTAAAATGCCAGAGTAGGATTCAAATATATTACATAGCCAATAAGTGCCACGACAGTTACACTCTCACGAAAAAGTTCCGGTAACATATTTGATACAAAATACTCTATCTTTCCAATATCATTGATAACTCGAGAAATAAGCTCTCCGCTTCTATTTTTATATAAAAAGCTCATATCTAACGTAATAATTTTGTGAAGTAAAACTTCACGAAGGCGAGCCATTATATGCTGACCAATATGATTCATAAATACCGACTGAATATAACGACCTATTGCTTTGGTAAAGTAAATAACAACTAAGGCTAAAGGAATTAGAGTAAGCATTTCCTCTTTTTTTGATATAAATAAATCATCCATAAGTGGTTTCATAATATGTGCCGTTGCTAAGGTTGCACTTACAGTTAACACAATCCCTACAAGAACAAGAGAATAGTAAAACTTATACTCTTTTATATATGGCCAAAAACGCTTTAATACTGCTTTCAAATATTTTCCTAAACTTTTTAATATGCAATTATACTATTTTTAACTATTTTTTTAGTAAAATGTCATACTTAATAAACAAAGGCATATGATGAAAAAAAGAATTTTAGTAACAGGGGGAGCTGGTTTTGTTGGTTCTCACCTCTGTGAAAGGTTAACACAAGATGAGAACAATGACGTTTACTCTCTTGATAACTACTTTACAGGTTCTAAAAACAACCATGTGCCAAATGTAACTTATATAGAGGGCTTAACTTCAGACATAGCCAAACTAATAACTTTTAATCCAGATATGGTTTACCACCTTGGTGAGTATTCACGTGTTGAGCAGAGTTTTGATGATATCGAAAAAGTATGGAAGTACAACAAAGATGGTATTTTTGCCGTTTTAGAGTTTGTTCGAAAAGCTGGTTGTAAAATTCTTTATGCTGGTAGTTCTACTAAGTTTGGTGATGGAGGGCTAGGCCGTAGTGCCTCTCCTTATGCTTGGACAAAGGCAACAAACACTGAACTTGTAATGAATTATGGAGCATGGTTT
>CAZPRE010000045.1:10562-12530 GCA_964588875.1 uncultured Sulfurimonas sp.
GTACCATATGCGATTACTTACTTCTATAATGTATATGGTGAACGCGAGATTCAAACTGGAAAATATGCAACACTGATCGCTCTTTTTAAAGAGAAAATGAAAAATGGCGAACCACTTACAATAGTAAGTCCTGGTACTCAAAAAAGAAATTTTACTCACATCGAAGATATTATCAATGGTTTAGTACTTGTTGGTGAGAATGGTTACGGTGATGAGTTTGGTATAGGAAGTGGCGAAGCATTTAGTATTAAAGAGATAGCCCAGATGTATGAAGGCGAGATAGTGATGCTTCCTGAACGTGCTGGTAACAGAATGACCGCTGATGTTATAAGTGCTAAAACTGAAGCTCTTGGATGGAAACCGACAAAAACAATCAAAGACTATATTGATAAATCACGAGAAAATAGTTGGAAATAATTAAAAAAGAAGCAACCGCACTTATATGCCTCTCTCATCATATAGGTGGGATGGAGTTAGCTGCTACAAAACTAGCAAAAGTTCTTAACACATACCTCGATTTAACATATATAATAAAAAAAGATACTTTTATAAACAAAGAGTGTAAAGAAAATCCCGATTATAAATCACTAAAATATGAAACAATAAATTTCAGTACCACTCTTATGAGTCCTAGTATTATTTTTTCAGTTAGAGAAATAGTCAAAAAAAACGGTATTAAAAATGTGATTTTCGTAGGAGCTTCAGAGATGAAGTCTCTCTACTTTGCATTTTTAGGACTAGATATAAACCTTATTGTAAGACATGGAACAATCAAGTCCACACCTAAAAAAGGTTTTTTTCATACTCTAGTATATTCAAATGTTTCTACACATGTAGCTATCTCTAAATATATGTCTGGTAATATCAAATATATTATCCCTTTTGGTAAAGAGACAGGACTAAAGGTTATTGTTCCATCTCTTGCTAATAAATTATCACAACTCAGTGAAAGTAAGTCAGATAAATTAAGAATTTTACATGCCGGACGTGTTACCTCAGGAAAAGGTATTGACAATGCAATTTTAGCCTGTGAAGAATTATTTCAAAATAACATAGACTTTATATTTGACAACTTTGGTCCAGCAGATAGTAAATATAGTACTAAACTAGAAGCAATACTTGCAAGTATCAAGTATGCTTCACAAATACACATAAATGGTTTTACAGATAAAATATATGATGAGTACAAACAGCATGATATTTTTCTTTTTCCTACACCGGATGAGGGCTATGGGAATGTGATGATGGAGTCTATTTCACATGGTATTATTGTTCTTGCTTTTGATAATACTGCTATTAGCAACTTTGGAGAGATGGGTTTTCATATACATCTTGTTGAAGATGGCTCTTTGAAAGCTTTAAAAGAGAAACTTCTCTATATTGCGAATAATATAGAAGAGGAGAAAAAACTAGCCCTGCAAAATATTGAAAAAGCTAAGATTGTTTTTTCTCCAGAGCGTGAAGCTATGGAGTATATAGAACTATTAAAGTAGTTTTAATAGTACAAATATCAAGCTGAATAACAGTCTCATATATGTGCCAGAATTTGCAAGTGCAATGCCTAAATTAGATAGGTTAGGGAAACTATTTGTATTTTTCTTTATTGCTTATTGGTTAAAAGGCAGTCTTAAAAATATAACTTTTCTATGGTTCTTTTTTATAGTTGGATTTTTGTTTGCAATTATAATGAATGCTGATATTCAAACAATATTGGAGGGGGACTTAATCAACAGCGAGTTGATCTTTCCATAAAAAATGCTAATGTCTCTATATATTTTTTTAATCACTCAATCAAGACAAGTATGGCTTGGTTTACTTGGTGCAGCTCTTATTGGGTTAATCAGCTACTTAATAATATACAGGGTTCATAAACTGAAATTTCTACTTCTTAGTTTTTATTTAGTAGCTCCACACTTGTACAAAAAAGACTCTCAACGGAACAAAATATTGTCCACTCACTTTTTGAGA
>CAZPRE010000046.1:0-12446 GCA_964588875.1 uncultured Sulfurimonas sp.
CATTTTCAGATACTTTACAATTTCCTGTAGCACCTAAACTTATAAGTGGGATTCTGGTATCTGTGTCTATGTTCCATGTCATTATGGTAGGTTGTGTAGCTGTAGGATTAGCATAGTCTGCTAAAAGAGTACTTGCCCCTATAAAAAATATCATAATTATAAAAATGTTTTTTACAATGTTTGATGTCTGATTCATCTTTTGTCTCCAAAAGTAATCATAAGATAATTTTTTTTCATATAATCTTTCTCTTTATTAATGCCCAACATCAATGATCCTTGTCTATATAATATACTACTATATAATATTAAAAAAAAGTCTCAGCGAGGTTTCACTTGTTGTAGGGTGAGTGTTAGGGGTTTTATTTAGTTTTGGATTATTTAATTTGATATTTATTCGCTCGTTCCCAAATTCTATTTGGGAATGTAGAGTGTATGGCGCGAGATAAGTAGAACTTGGGACGAGGAAGTAATTCCATACCAAGTAAGGTATAACGCTCTATAACTGTAATTTCAATTTACCTGAACTGTAATTATGCACAAGTGCTTGTATGATATTTTGGTAAGATATGCCTATATCATTTGCTCTCTGTTTCACAAAATCTAAATCTGATACTTTTAAATTTATACTGATCTGTTTTTTCTGTTTTGAGTACTCTAATGTGTCAAACGCCATACTCTTAATCTCTTCATTATCAAATGCAACTTTTTCTAAATCATCATTTTTTATAGCCTCTAACAACTCTAATTCATCTTTATCATAGTTCATCTCTTATCCTTTATATTTTTTATTTAACTGCCTACTTGGAATAATATTTTTTAAAAATATATCATCGTTATCTATTACATAAGGTATGTAGTGAATATATCCATTGAGTGAAATCACATAAATAAATTGATTTGGATACTTTACTTTATTTGGATGTTTATAGTTGTCTAAAACTCCATTTTTTGCTATCACTTCGAGAACATCATTAAAACTAAAACCTCTAGTAGCTTTTAAAATACTATTTTTATCTTCATTCCATTTATACAATATTACACCTCTTATATATACCAGATAATTATAGTATATAATTACTTAGAAGTAAATCAAAATATAATATTAAGATAATTTTAAATACAGTTTTATAATGTACTTTTTTTTCAAGACCAGGTCTCAGCGAAGTTTCACTTGTAGGAGTTTGTTGTTAAGGGTAGTTATTATTTTTTATGAAGTACTTTATATCCCATGTTTGGAATAGTTACAATGGTATTTGAGCCTATTTTTTTTCTAAGCCTAAAGATGAGATTCTTAAGACTTGCAATTGTTAAAACTTCATCATAAAACACATAATGCTCTATCATCGAAGGTGTGATAAGCTGATTTGGATATTTCTTAGCCATTTTTAGAAAATCATATTCCCTTGCTGTTAAAGAAAATTCTTCATCTTCATTATACACCACCCTATTATTTGAATCAAATATAACATCATCTAAAAGATGCCATAAAGGTTCTGTAGAATATTTTATATATTTTTCACATTTGTGTAAGGCTGATTCGAGTTTATTGATATCGAGAGGTTTTACTATGTACTCTACTACTCTTAAGTTTATAGCTCTAAATAAAAACTCTTTATTATCAAAACCGGAAAGTATTATCATAGGTATCTTGCAATTATTTTCTTTTAACTCTTCTAAAAAATCAAGTCCATTTTCCTCTTTTAGATGGATGTCAGAGATAATAATATCTATATTTTTTTCTTTTATAAGTTCGTGCGCTTTTTTTATTTTAGGGGCATAATAAACTTTTTTACAATAAAGTTTTAAAGTCTCTATTAAATCATCTGCTAGCTCTTTGTCATCTTCTAATAGTAAAAAGCTCAACTCATCTATTTTCATCCCTTATCCTTTGGCAATGTTACTTTTATATTTAAGCCATTTTTTGTATTGATTGCTTCTATTTTTCCATTGTAGTTATCTACAATATTTTTAGAGAGATAAAGACCTAAGCCACTTTTTTTGTTATCTCGTTTTTCTTCCCCAACATAGATATCAAATATTTTCTTTCTTTTCTCTTTTGTGATTCCACCTGCATTATCTTCAACTTCAAAAAATACACAACTATTTGTTTCATATACACTTATATCTATAGTTGGGTTTTCTATACCCCTTTTGACAATAACCTGTTTGGAGTTCGACAAAAGTGTTAGGATGATTTGCGAAATATCGTTAGCAACACCGTAGTAGAGGATATCTTCATCACCTTTGATAGTTAACTTTATGTTTACAGATAAAAAATCTTTTTCTACTATTTGCCAAACTGTGTTTATGCTATCTAGAATTCTAAACTTAGAGTGATTTTTTTCAGGCATATAAAAATTCGAAAAGTTACTCACTGTATCTGCCATAAAGTTTATAGAGTGTCTTGATCGAACAAGTGTATTTTGTAGATCCTCTTTAGATATATCGATCCCTTTTTTTAGTTTTGCCTCGTTTAGTGTTACTAGTTGTCCTAGTCTTGCTAAAGGTGCTTTCCATTGGTGGGTAATGTAGATAAGAAGTTCTCCAAGAGATTCCTGCTTTTCTGTCTGTATAAGCAGAGCTTTTTGGAGTGCATTTTCCTCAGTTAGTTTTTTAATATAATAACTTAGTAATAAAGCATATGCAATTGATTCATATACTAAAACACCTAAATGTCCAAAGCGTGCATAGAGTGAATAATCTATCCAACCGAAGAAAAGAAGCTGTGAACGAAATACTGCTAGCATAAAAGGAATGGTTGCAATAGAAAAATACAATATACCAGGAACCTTTTTTCGTATTCCTTGAATAATCAATACTATATAAAAAAACTCGGCATAAAAGATGGTCATATATATATCAAATATGTAATTATCAATACCAATAAAAAAGATAACTACAAACGGTGTTGCTATTGATGAATATATAATAAAATTTAAAACTTTATGCATAAAAGGCAAATAGATTTTTGTATTTAATATTCTTTGCATAAACATTGTAGAGAGTATTCCCATAGGGAAGATAAAATAATAGAGGAGTGTATATAATTCAGAGGGCATACTAAAATACTCTATAGGAATACCCGACTGTGATGATTTAAAGACAATGGCAGAAGCAAGCCAGCCACTATAGTATATATAAATAGGATAACGAAGAGAATAATATAAAAAAAGATTATAGATTAATAAAGCAGTTGCAAAGCCTAAAAAAAGTCCAAAAAGAAGTCCTTCATATTTTTTATATGATAAGTACTGTTCTGCATCGAATATGTTCAAATCAACAAGAAACATCGATGTACTTTTTAGTTTTGCATAAAGTGTATAGGTAGTGCCTTTCTTAACAGGCACTATCATTAGAAGCTCCGATGACTTACTTTGCTTATAGTTAATCCCACCTCTTTTTTCTTGAATAAGTTTATCATTTTGGAAAAGATAAAAAGTTATATCCATAATATTTACAGCATCCACTTGTTGGATATAAATATTTTTAATATCAGTTTTTACTTCTATATCAGTTTTAAGCCATATAGTTGCGTCACTGAATCCAAGACTTTGTTTAGAGGTGGTTGTATTTAGGAATTTTACTTTTTGTATGGAGTCTATAGTTTGTGTATTTTGTATATCCTTAAAAATATACAATGGGAAATTTGTTATTTCAATTTTTGAAGAATCAATTTCCACTGCATAAATAAAAGTAGTGAAGCATAAAATAATTAAAAAAAATCTTTTTAACATAAAATTATCCTAGTACAAATATAATATCTATATATACCATATTTAGGTCTCAGCGAAGTTTCACTTTTAAGTTTAATGTATTATATACTGAGTCTAATTCCTACGGGACAGTGGTCTGAGCCTGTAACATAGTCTAATATAAATGCATCTTCAAGGCTCTCACATAAATCTTCACTAATGAAGAAGTAGTCAATTCTCCAGCCTACGTTCTTTAGTCGTGCTCCTGAACGATAAGACCACCAACTATACTTATCTATTTCATCGCCATTTACGTAACGAAAAGTGTCTACATAACCATGATCAACTAGCTTATCCATCCACTCACATTCAATTGGTAGAAATCCAGATGTTTTAGAATTTGCCTTTGGATTTTTAAGGTCAATTTCTTTGTGTGCTGTATTTACATCTCCACAAATAATGATACTTTTTCCCTCTTCTCTTAACTTTTCACAATGAGTGAGTAAATCATCATAAAATTTCATTTTATAATCAAGGCGTTCTTGGTTTTTTTGCCCATTTGGAAAATAGATGTTAAAAAGAACGATATCATCATAATGAGTCTCGACAATACGACCTTCATTCATAGTGTCAATATGGTTAGATGTAGAATTATAATCACTCTGTATCATAGAAAAAGTAGCAGTTCCACTATAGCCTTTTTTAAGAGCTGAATTTACTGTGATCTCTTCATACTCTTTTTCAAATAAATTGTCTGGTATCTGCTCGGGAAGAGCTTTTATCTCTTGAAGACATAATATGTCTGTTTGGCGTTCATCTATCCATTTAAGGGCTTCTTTTGTTGCAACAGCACGTATGCCATTAACATTCCACGAGATTATTTCAATTGAGTCTGACATATTATTTCCGTATAAAAGAGATTTGAGTGTGTTCCTATTGCTTTGCAATAGGAACTAAAGAGTGTGTAAATCGTATATTTAAACGAAGTCTACTTTTGTAAGGTGATGTTTCATACCTAGTAACTCTTGGTCACAACCAAGTGCTAAACCTAACATTTGTTGCATATGAAGAACAGGAAGTGCTACTTCACGTCCTATTGCCTCAGAAGCATGATGTGTTTGAGTATCTAGTTTGAGATGACAGAGTGGACATGGTGTTACCATCCAGTCTGCATTTCCATCCATTGCACCTGCAATAGCATTACCAGTTAAAATAGCTGCTGTTTTAGGAGCTTGAAGCTCTGCATGAAAACCACAACATTTATTTTTTTCTTCGTAATCTACATTTTTACCACCACAAGCGATGATTAAATCATCCAGTGAAGTAGGGTTATAAGGGTTTTCTGGACTTTTATGAGACTCGTTTTGAAGCTCAGAAGGGCGGATATTGTGACAACCATAAAATGGTGCGATATTAAATTGGCTAAGTGGTGTAGTAACCATCTCTGCAATTTTATCAAGACCAATATCATCAATAATAGCATACAAAAAGTGAGTGATTAGTGAAGTACCTTTGTAGACCAAACCAACTTCTTCTAATTTCTCATTAACTCTTGCTTTTAAGTCTGCATCATTATCTAAACGGTGTTTAGTCATAGCAGTGTTGAGTTGACAAGTGTTACAGATAGTTACCATTGTAAGACCATGTTTCTCAGCGTAAGCAATATTTCTAGCGTTTAACACTAGAGATAAGAAGTCATCATAGTCTTGTAGGTGAGAAGCTCCACAACATGAAGCTTCAGTTAACTCTACTAGTTCAATATTTAGTTTCGCAGCAACTGCCATTGTTGACATATATTGCTCAGGAGTACTCTGTTTTGCAGTACAACCTGTAAAAAGTGCGTATCTTAATTTTTCCATTCTTCTACTCCCTAAAACTTTGCAGTTGATGATGATTTAACAAGTTTTTTAATCTCATCTAAGTTGTCTGATTTTGTAATGCCCCATGGTGGAACAATTTTACCTTTTACGAACATTCTAAGTGCAACTGGAATGTGTTTAACAATACCAGGTCCTTCAGAATAAAGGACTAATCCACCCTCATCAAGTACACCGTTTCTTGCAATAGAGTGTTTAAATCCAACAGCATGACGAGTAGCTACATTTGAAGTTGCAACTCCCTCTTTAAAGAGCATGTTATGGAGTTTAGTAATTTTATCAATAGGATTAACATCTTTTGGACATGCTTCTGCACATTCAAAACACTTAACACAGTCCCAAAGACCCTGTTTCTCTTCATGAAGTTCTACAAGTCGTTCAGTATGAGCATCATCACGAACATCTGCTTCAAAACGGTATGCTTTTGCAAACGCAGCAGGACCGAAGAAGTCTTCATTTATTTCAACAACTGGACAAGCATAGTGGCAAGCACCACACTGTATACATAAGTCAGCTTCATTTAGTTCTTCGGCTTCTGCTGGAGTTACGATATGCTCATGTTCAGGATGTTCTTCAACATCAGAGATAAGGTATGGGTGAATAGCATCATGCTTCTCCCAAAAATCGCCCTTATCTATAATAAGATCTTTAATAGCACGCTTAATACTTAGTGGTTCAATTGTAAGTTCATCACCGAAATACTCAAGCATAGTAGACATACTCTCTTTACAAGCGAGAGTTGAACGACCATTTACTTTAATAGCACATGCTCCACAGATACCGTGACGACAAGATCTTCTATAGGAGAAACTTCCATCATGGTCCCATTTAATTCTGTTTAAAATATCTAAAACAACTTCCTCAGAAGTTACTTCCATTTCATAGTTTTCATAATATGGAAGATAATCTTCATCAGCATTAAAACGAAATACTTTGAAGTTTACTTTTTGTGTAGTAATTGTATTTGTACTCATAAGTTTATTCTTCCTTTCTTAGTATGTTCTAGCTTTAAGCTCATGTTTGCCGAGAACAACATCCATGTAATCAAGCGTTATCTCGCCATTCTCATCCATATAAGCCATAGTGTGTTTTAAGAACTCTTCATCATTGCGAGTTTCAAAATCTTCTCTATAGTGGGCACCACGACTCTCATTCCTTGCTTCTGCACTCTCAACGATAAACGCAGAGTAATCAAGCATATGACCAAATTCAATAGCTTCTTGAAGTTCAGTATTAAACACTTTTGATTTATCTTTGATACGGATATTCTCAAAACGTTTACGAAGAGACTTAACAACTTCAATGGCAGTGTCTAAAGTATCTTTAGTTCTAAATGCACCAGCATTTTCTGTCATACATTGTTGTAACTCTTCGCGAAGACCTGGTATAGTCTCTTCACCATTGTTGTTTAAAACAAAATTGATTTCAGCTAAAGCTGTTTGTGCATCTTCAGCTGTTGCAGGACGAAGCTCAATATCATCAATCTCAGAAACCATTGTTTTACCAACAAAGCGACCAAAAAGTAACGCTTCAAGAACAGAGTTTGCACCAAGACGGTTTGCCCCGTGAACTGATACGCATGAACACTCACCAGCTGCATAAAAACCTTCTACAAACTCATCATTGTTTTTACGAACATTACCAGCAATATTTACTGGAATACCACCCATAGAATAGTGTGCTGTTGCAGAAATAAGGATAGGCTCTTTAATCATATCAAGACCTAAGAAAGTGATAGCTAAATCACGAAGCTCAGGAAGTCTTTCCATAATAAGGTCTTTTCCAAGATGTGTTACATCAATGAAAACAGCATATTTTCTTGGACCGACACCACGACCTTCTCTAATTTCATTTAAGATTGCACGAGAAACAACATCGCGAGATGCAAGTTCCATAGCATTTGGAGCATATTTCTCCATAAATCTTTCACCCTCTGAGTTGAAAAGTTTTCCACCTTCGCCACGAGCAGCTTCAGAGATTAAAACACCATTTCCAGATAATCCAGATGGGTGAAATTGTACAAACTCCATATCTTCTAAAGGAAGACCATGACGAGCTACAATAGAAAGACCATCACCGGTATTTGCATGAGCATTTGAGTTGATTTTATATGAACGAGCATATCCACCAGTAGCAAACATTACAGATTTAGCATTGAAAATTACAGTTTGCATATCACGGATATTAAATGCAACAATTCCTGAAACTTTTCCATCTTTGTAGATTAAATCAGCTGCATACCACTCATCCCAAAACTTAACACCAGCACGATGTGCTTGTTCGTAAATAGTTTGTAATAGAGTTAGACCTGTTCTATCTTTTGCATAACAAGCACGAGGAGAAGATTGACCGCCAAAAGGGCGTTGAGCAATCTTTCCATCAGGAGTTCTACTAAATGCAGCACCCATTCTTTCTACCCAACGGATAGTCTCCGGAGCTTTTTGACACATAAACTCTACTGCATCTTGATCTGCTAAATAGTCTGAACCTTTAACTGTATCAAACTCATGAAGCTCAACACTGTCTTCAGCACTAAACGCGGCATTAACACCACCTTGTGCTGCACCAGAATGACTTCTTAGTGGATGTAATTTTGTAATTACAGCAACTTTCTTTCCTGCATTCTGCAATTCTCTTGCTGCTGCACAGCCTGCAAGACCTGCACCAACAATAATCGCATCGTAAGTATAAATAGGAATACTCATTAACCCATCCTTTATTTTAAAACTAAATAATGCTGATTATATCGCGATGTTACCTTAGTAAACGTTAAATGATGGATTTGCCTTGCGGAAGTAGGGGTTTGTTACAATTTGAGACATAGGAAGTATTTGAAATACTTCCTATAATTCACTTTGAACGACATCTCTTGTTTGTGATATCTTATTTCTGCCGTTCTTCTGAGAAAAAGTAAGAACTTCTTTAGCATTTTTTATAGCTTCTTCTAGATGTGTGTTGTTTAGTTTTATAATAAATCCACCACTTACGGTTATGTTCGTACTACCTTTATTTGGAACATTAAACTTTAGTTCAGATACACTCTGTCTAAGTATATCTACATCTTTAAATGATTGCTCTTTACTTGCACGTGAAAGAATTATTGTGAATTGATTATAGTCCGTTCTAGCTATAACATCTGTCACTTGTTCATGTAAAGAGATAGTAAAGGCAACTTTCTTTAGTATTGTCTGAGTTAACTCCTGTGAGAAAGCTCTATTCGATTTTGAAAAATCATCTATTTCAAGAACCGTTAGGGATGTAAAATTACTGTCTTTCATCCCTTTTTTATCAGAATAAGAGCTAGTAAGCCCTTTGTTGTTGTAGATTCCAGTTACTTGGTCTATCATTGCTGGATTATCTGTTGTGACTATTTTTCTTTTCATTCTCAGCGATATTGCATCTACTTCTTCTGAAAATATTTCATAGCCCTGTTTCCCTTTTTTCTCTACAGAGTATAAAAAAAGTATATCTTTGTATATACGATTAAGTCTATTTCTGAACCAAAGGGAGAAGAACAAGACTACGAAGAAAGAAAAAATTACAATATTTTGAATAAAATAAAACTTTTCATTTGTATATTTTATGTCTTTTAGCATCATTCCATCTATGTGTGAATTAATAACATTGTAGGCATCCAAGAGGCTTTTTTTGTTTACAACTTCTGTCTCAATACTCTCTTTGTCTTCTGTGTACTCTATGTAATACTCATCTGCTTTGTTGTTAAATACTTTTGTTAGAAGGGTTAGTTTGTCCAAATCTGAATTATACTCCTCTGTATTACTAAATAGATACTGTTGAGTAAAATAATATGAGTACAAATGTTGAAGTTTTTCTGTTTCAAAAAGAAGTTGTGTACTCTTGCCATTAAATTGAATAAGTGCTAATTCTAAGTCATCTTTTTGTAATTTCATAAGAGTTGATATAATCTTTTTTTGATTATTTAAATTATCAATCTTTTTAACTGAAAGGTTCTGTTCTACAACTAGCAAAGCACCTATTGTAGCAATAAGGAGTATGAAGAGTAGATAGATACCTAAGTTTGTAAATATTTTATTTATGGAGTGTTTCATATTATTTTCCTAAAAATGTTATAATCTCCTACAATTTTATATAGATACTGTTTAATTAAAACTTAATCATAAGAAGTTCAATGAATTTAGAAAATTATTTTATATCACAATTTAACAACTCTCATATTGGTGATGATGGTGCTATTGTTGAAAAAGTCGATAGCATGGTGCTTTCTAAAGATGCTTTTTTTGAAAATGTGCATTTTAGAAGGTCTTGGATGAGTTATTATCAGATTGCAAAAAAAGCTATGATTATAAATATCTCTGATGCAGTTGCTATGAATGCTAAGCCAAAATATATTCTGTTAAGTGTTGCCATGCCCAAAGATATTACAAAAACTCAAATGAGAGATTTAGTAAGAGGTTTTGAGGAAGTTGCTAGTGAGTATGGCGCGATCATAGTTGGTGGTGACACTATAAGCAATATAAAGCTTGACATTACTGTTACTGTTATATCTTCAGCAGCTAGGCCACTTAGAAGAGTTGGCTTGAGAAACAACCATATGATTGCTCATACTGGGATACTAGGTAGATCTGCTAAAGAGTTAAAAAAACTCTTTAACTTAGGCCGTATTCATAAGTATTCAAAATTCATAGACATAAAACTTAATGCTAAGTTTATATCTAATGCTTCAAGAGTTTTAAGTTCTGGAATGGATATATCTGATGGATTATTTAGTGATTTAGATAAGCTTGCTAGGGTAAACGCGGTAGGTTTCAAGTTTATTAAAAACATAGATAAAAGTATAGCTTGTAGTGGAGAAGAGTACGAGATGCTCATAGGGTTTGACAAGAGAAATAGAAAAAGTGTTCTTCGTAGAGCAGAGCAGAGTAGAACAAAGTTGAATATTTTTGCTACTACAGCAAGAACTAAATATATAAATAGATGTAAATCACATCATTTTTAAAAAGGGATTAACATAATGGATAGATTTTATTCACTATCACATGCAAGTATAGATTTTAGATTTAAACAGACTCCTCGGGATTTTGTTGTTGAAGAGATACCTCTTTATGAGTTTTCAGGCGAGGGTGAGCATATGATTCTTTTTGTAAGAAAAAAGTCTCTCTCTACAAATGAGATGATTGGTCAGATTGCAAGATATCTCGGCATTAAAAATAGAGATATAGGCTATGCTGGAATGAAAGATAAACATGCAATGACAAAGCAGTATATTTCTATTCATAAGCAACATGAAGAAGCTATGGATAACTTTAATGTTGAAGGTATAAAAATTATTTCAAAAACTTTTCATAATAACAAAATTAGAATAGGCCATCTAAGAGGTAATAGATTTTATATTAAAGTAAAAAAAGTAAATCCTACCTCTGCTGCAAAGATTGATGAGGCTTTAAAAAATATATCAAATGATGGGATGCCAAACTTTTTTGGGTATCAGCGTTTTGGAAATGATGGTGACAACCATATATTAGGTGAAAAGCTTGCAAAAGGAGAGGCTCGAGAGAGAAATCCTAGAGTGAAAAAACTCCTTATAAATGCATACCAGTCTCATCTGTTTAACCTATGGTTGAGCAGACGTTTAGAAATAAACTCTCTTGTGAGTAGTTTTAAAGTTGAAGAGATTACAACTCTTCTTAATATGCCAAATGATGAAGTTAAAAAGATGAAGGCTCAAAAACATCCATTTAAGCTTATTGGTGGTGATATAATGGAAC
Organism: uncultured Sulfurimonas sp.; assembly: GCA_964588875.1. Classification (GTDB taxonomy): domain Bacteria; phylum Campylobacterota; class Campylobacteria; order Campylobacterales; family Sulfurimonadaceae; genus Sulfurimonas. Next base: position 11,317 of record CAZPRE010000046.1, read on the forward strand.
ATTATCCAAATGGAAGACTCTTTGATCTTGAAGAGACTGAGGAAGATTTTAGAAGGTTTAATGAGCATGATATTAGTGTAACAGGTCTGCTTTGTGGAACAAAAGTAAAAGTTTCTAGTGGAAATGCAGGTGAAATTGAAAAAGAGTTCAATGATGAGATAAATGCAGATGGAGCACGTCGTTATGCTTGGGTTTACCCAACTGAAATAGAAGGGCGTTTTAACCCTGTTGAAGCTCAGTACGAAATGAATTTTACTCTTCCAAAGGGTTCTTATGCGACAGTCCTTTTAGAAGAGATTGCTAAGAAAAAAATAAACTAATAAAGGTAAGAGAATGAGCGTAGAAAAAAGACATATAACATCAGCAATATCACAAGGTTTTGGAAAATTTGCATCTAAAGAGTTTCCAAGATGGTTTCAAAAATTAGTAAATAGTTCTTATGTAGGTCTAATGGGGCTTGACATGAACGATTTTAATGCACCTAGCTCTTATAGGAGTCTAAATGCACTCTTTACAAGAAGACTTAAAGAGGATAGGAAATATTCACTTGATGCAGAGGACTTTATCTCTCCATGTGACTCTTTAATTTCCGAAACAGGAACTATTACAGACGATTATGCTCTGCAAATTAAGGGTATGAGATATAAGTGTGCTGATTTCATTGGAGATAATTTTAGTTCTGATGAAAAGAGTATTATTAATGATGGAGTATTTATAAACTGTTACCTATCTCCAAAAGATTACCATCGTTATCATATACCTACAAATATAAAGGTTATTAAGGCAGTTCATATTCCAGGTAAGTTTTATCCTGTAAATATGCCTTCACTTAAAAAGAGACTTAATCTTTTTATAGAGAACGAGAGAGTTGTAATCCTATGTGAAGCTACAAACGGCAAAAGATTTTATATGGTTCTTGTTAGTGCACTTAATGTTGGTGTTATGCAGGTTACTTTTGAACCAAGTATACAAACAAATGCTCTTGCAACTATGCCACAAGCTTATGAATTTACAGATATATTCTTGGATAAGGGAGCAGATTTTGGATGTTTTGAAATGGGTTCAACTATTATCATACTTGCTGAGAAAGATATGCTAGATGTGAATGTAAAAGCTGGTGAAAATGTGAA
>CAZPRE010000047.1:0-12397 GCA_964588875.1 uncultured Sulfurimonas sp.
CATCAAAAAAAGATTGTACAGAGATATCTTACAATGAAACCTAAACTTGAAGCTAGTAAAGAGCTTAAGAAAATAGTTTCAAGGCTTACTCAAACTACAGAGAAAAATTTCACTCAAAAACTTGATGATTGGCATGAAACTTACCAAGCATTTTTGGAAGAAAAAAGCATCTCAACTAGGACAGGTAAACTTCATTATACTCACCCTAGAGTTAGAGCTGCTTACAGAAGCTTGAGAACAAACTTACCATATCTTTTTACATACAAAAACTATAAACATTTATCTATTTCGAATACAACAAATGCTCTCGTACCGCAAGGGCATAAAAAAGGTGGAGTGTTCTCACACATGAAGAATATGATTAGTTTACATCGTGGATTGAGTAAAAGTTTGAAGTTGAATTTAGTAGATTATTATTTGGTGAGTTATAAGAAAAAGTAGAAAATTATACACCCGTTTTTTTAATTAAGTCTCTTTTAAAGTTTGATGATTTTTTTGCTAAAAATCTTTTTGAAAGTTTTGAAAGTACAGGAGTCATAATCATTCCTTAAGTATTAAGTTCATTTTGTATTTTTATAATTATAGTATTAAATTCATTTAATAGCCAATCTCTACATCATCAAAAGCAATAAAGCTATTTTCCATATCTGTTGGTTGTATATTAAAATATATAATCTATATAAAGACGAGTATCGAAGAAGTCCTTTGTTACTTCATCAAACTTATAACCGTGATATGATTCATAATCATAATCTGTTTTATAATCATCATAAGCGATTCTAAACTGAACACTCAAACCATTCATCTGGGTAAATATACCAAATCCATCATTTTTTCTAAATGAATACCTTAAATCAAAAGTAGTTTCTGCTCTATCTTGTGCTACGTATTTTTGGTTTAAACTATCAGGCAAATCATAGTTAGCATATCTAAATCGTATTACTGTATTTGGTACTATGTTCATATGCCCAAGCTCTATCTGTAAACCAATTCCTAGTGATTTTGTTCCTGCTAACTCTGAATCTTGTACTTGATAAGAGTTAAACATCTGAGGCGTCCCCCATCTTACTAAGATTGTTCCTCCGTCATAGGCATTTTCATTGTATGCGACTTCGTTATATGCACCAAAGAGAGTGATTCCATTTTTGAAATCTGCTTGCAGTTTAAGACCGTAAAACCAGGAGTCTATGTTTCCCGCTACACTACTTCCTACATTGAATTGATTTGCATACTGAAACGCAGCACTTAAAGATAAATCTTTGTCTACTTTAAAATCATAATCTCCATAGAGATAGAGTATATTTATAAAATCTTCAACATAATAATTCCAAACTTCAAGAGAGCGGTTCTCTTGACTTAGTGTTACCGAACCCATAAGCATAGACTTTACTTCAGCAGCATAGAGCCCATCTACAAAATTACTAGGATCATAACTCCCTTCAATATCGTCTTCACATACACGAGAAGCGCGTATCATACCTATAAACTCTGTAGAATTTCTATTTTTTTGCTTGTTAATATTTGCAAGTATTATTTTGACATCCCCAAGTGAGCTGTTCTCATAAGTTACACCCTCATGAGTAATAGGAGTAAAACGAACATTAGAGAGTGAAACAAATCTATAGTTTGGCATCTCTCTTCGACCTACTCGAAGATCATTCTCTGCATTTTCATATTTTAAATAAGCTTCGCCTAAAATAGTGTAAGAGTGAGCTGAAGTACCCTCTTCGTTCAATCCACCTAGTCCTATTCCATCATCAGGATTTGGACCGAATTTTTGCGCAGTATAAAATGTAGCACCCATAGAAAAACCATGAATTTCAGCTGTTTCATACCCTAAGTACCCACCAAGAGCGGAGTACTGTTTCACCGTATTTGGATTAGAGGGCACCCCACTCTGGGTAGAGGTATAGCTAGTGTCTCTATACTGAGCACCATATCTAAGTAACCCTTTTATCTTTCCTTTGATAAACATCTCTTTTATGGAGTCAGCTTCACTCTCATTATCTATGTCTAAAGGTTTAATAGCTAAAGAGTCACCGGCTAAACGTGGTGCTTCATACTCTGTTTTATCATTATTTAGAGTAGTGGTATCTGCTAAAGCATAAGAAGTTAATAGAGAAGATAGCAAGAGTATCTTTTTAATCATGGTTCATCCAATTGTTCTTTTTTATATGTCTTAAGTAATTGTAAATTATGCCTATATGATACACTAACTCCTCTTAAAAGTGTTTTCTTGCAATTCACCCACAATAAACCACTCTTTTATAATATAAAAGATAAAATTAAGAGTATTTTAAACTCAGAAAAATATAGGAAAGAAAATGACACTAAAATTTCAAAAAATAGGACTCATATCCGCTACTTTTATAGGAATATCATCCATCATTGGAAGTGGTTGGCTTTTTGCTCCCTACATTGCTGCTAAAACTACTGGTGGAGGAGCCTTAGTCTCTTGGGTGATAGGTGCATTTATAATATTTTTACTTGGTATGATAGTCTCAGAAATTGCTTCACTCTATCCCAGACGTGGTCTAACAGCAATTATTCCCACTATATCTCACAACAAATTTTATGGCTTTCCTTTTGCTATTTCAAATTGGTTAGGACTTGTTGCAGTAATCGCCCTTGAAGCGAGTGCAAGTGTGGAGTACTTAGTCTATATAGTTCCTCAATACAAAGACCTCTTTTTTGCAGATAACGAGTTGACTCTTTATGGTCAACTCATTGCAATTGCATTTATATTTTTCTATGCATTAATGAACTACTGGGGAGCGACTCTTTTAACTAAAGTGAACAATATTATTATTGTATTTAAACTTTTCGTTCCTCTGCTCACTTCTGTCTTAGTCATTTACTTTGCATATGACTCTGCAAATTTTGTAGCACATGGTGGTTTTTTCGAAGATGGATTCAATGCCGTTTTAACAGCAGTTCTAACCGCAGGAATAGTAGTAGCCTTTAATGGCTTCCAAAATATCATCTCCTTTAGTAGTGAAATAGAAAAACCGCATAAAATCATTCCTTTGTCCATCGGTCTTTCTATTTTATTTAGTCTCTTTATATATCTACTACTTCAAACTGCTTTTATAGGTGCTCTTTCCCCTCAGATGCTTGAAAATGGTTGGAGTCATTTAAACTTCACTGCTCCTATGGTTCAGATTACAAGCTTAGCAGGGCTCAATTTTATGATACTTATTCTTTACATAGATGCCATTATTTCCCCTACTGGTACAGCCATTACTATGGTTGGAGCTACTACAAGAATGTTTACAGCTCTTGCTCAACACTCTCAAATGCCTAAGTATTTTGACCATATTGATCCAGTTGTTCAAATTTCGCGTCGTTCCCTTGTTTTAAACATTCTTTTAGCAATAGTTTTTTTATTGGTATTTAGAAGTTGGACACAATTGGCCCAGATCTTGGGACTTATACATATATTCGCATATCTCAGTTTTCCTGTTGCACTCATAGTATTTAGAAAAGCTATAAAAAAATCAGAGTATAAATTTAGACTTATCTTTGGAGGCTTTATATCTTATGCATTATTTATGTTTTTTAGTTATCTAGTTACTCTTTCTACATTTCAGACTGCCCTTGATTTAGTAATCATTTTAACTTTTATACAGACTATTTTCATCATTTCTCACTCTTCAACTCTTAAGCAATATATAGAGAATACTCTTAAGTCATCTACAATATTTTTATACTATATAACACTTGTTGCACTAACATATATATCACCAAATAATGAAAATCTACTCAGTGAAATTCAGTTTATTTCTCTTGTCCTAGTGCTCTCTGTAATAGCACTCTTTATTATTAGCCATGTACATCTCAACAAAAATATTGTAACTGAGTTAAATCAAGCTGTCTAGTTCTTTTTCATCCCTTTTATGGGGTGTAGCAAATATTGTTCTTAGAAATAAGAGCATATACTTAAAAATCATCTTGTTTATGAAAATCTAAGGAAAAAAGTGCTCCATTCTCAAAAGAGAACTTATATGTAGCCTCTTTGAGTTTTGAGCTAAACTTTTCGTCTTCTTCAAATGCGGTAGCATTGTCATGCACAAGGAGAATATATCTATCCATGTCTTTTTTTAAGCCTTAGTAATTTCTTCTGGAAGTTCTATCCAAAGGGCTTTCAGAGAGAGTTCAAGATCATATATAAATAATGTAACTGCTGTAATCAAGCTGAATATACTTAGCATAAATAGTGTGATTAGAAGATAATTAACATTAAAATTATATAGAGCTGACCAAAATAGACTTATGATAATAAGTGAAACAAACAAAACACTAAGTACTGCTAAAAAGTTACTGGCTCTAATCACCTTTGCTCTTCGTGTAAGTATTTTAAGCTCTGCTAGTATACGGACAAGATCTGCACCAGAGGAAGCACGGTACTCAACAGATAGTTGGCGGGTTCTGTCGGTTATTCGTCCGAAACGATTAGTTAGACTTAAAATTATTAAGCCTACACCAGAGATGAGAATAACCGGTCCAATAGACAATTGTAGTGGACCGACAAGTTCATTTAGTAACATAAAACTCCTTTGAAATTTCATTTATTTATTAAATTGTATTAGTATTTTTTGTTGATTTTAAAAATTGAACAAAAGGTATTTTTTAGAGGTGTTGGCCAATCGAAGATTGAATCAGACCAGCGGAATTATATCACATAAATTCAGATTATTGAATTCTTAAGTTCATACAAGATATAATTCGAAAAAAGATAAATAGGAACTTAAAATGGCTGCAAAAGAAGAAGCACTCGAGTATCATGTATCAAAAAGCGAGTTTGACACAAATGGAAAAACTGGAACACTTTTAACAAAGTCTTGTAGTACACAGCAAGAGTTAGCACTTGCATATAGTCCAGGTGTGGCATTTCCATGTCTTGAAATAGAAAAAGATGTTGAAAAAGCTTATGACTATACTAATAAGGGTAACTTAGTTGCTGTTATTAGTGATGGTACAGCAGTACTTGGGCTTGGTGATATCGGTCACTTAGCAAGTAAGCCTGTTATGGAAGGTAAGGGTGTACTTTTTAAATCTTTTGCAAATGTTGATGCTGTTGATATTGAGTTAAATACTAAAGATACAGAAGAGATTATTAAAATTGTTTCATCTATGGCTGATAGCTTTGGTGGAATCAACTTAGAAGATATTTCTGCTCCTAGATGTTTTGAAATTGAACGTCGTTTAAAAGAGATCTGTAGTATTCCTGTTTTTCATGATGACCAACATGGAACTGCTGTTATTACAACTGCTGGACTTATGAATGTTATAGAGATGAGTGGTAAAAAAACTGAAGAACTTAAAGTAGTTATTATCGGTGCTGGTGCTGCTGGAATTGCTTGTGGAAACATGTACAAACTTCTAGGAGTTAAGAACATTACAATGCTTGATTCTAAAGGTGTTATTCATAGTGGTCGTGATGACTTAAATAAATATAAAAAAGTTTTTGCTTTTGATACAGAAGATAGAAATCTTGAAGATGCTATGAAAAACGCAGATATGGTTTTAGGTCTTTCTAAACCTGATTTAATTTCAGCAGATATGGTTAAAAGTATGTCTGATTCTAATCCAATTATCTTTGCTTGTGCAAATCCAAATCCTGAGATTAAACCACAACTAGCTAAAGAAGCACGTCCAGATATTATTATAGGTACTGGTAGAAGTGACAATGCTAACCAAGTAAATAATGTTCTTGGCTTCCCTCAAATATTTAGAGGTGCACTAGATGTTCGTGCAACTAAAATTACTGAAAATATGAAAATGGCAGCTGCTAAAGCACTTGCTTCACTTGCAAAAGAAGAAGTACCGGCTATTGTTAAAAAAGCTCACAACAGAGATGTAATGGAGTTTGGAACTGAGTATGTTATTCCATCACCATTTGATAGACGTGTTCTTGTATGGGTTGCTTCAGCTGTTGCTAAAGCCGCTATTGAAGATGGTGTTGCTCGTGCTAAAGATTTTGATCTTGATGCATATAGAACTAAACTAGAGCGTTTAGCACAACATTTAGATGGTAATGCATAGACTAGCTTTTTGCTAGTTTATAAAACTTCTTAAGGCCAAGTTTCGACTTGGCGTTTACTTCATACGAAATATACTCTAAATAATTTAAAATATCATTCTCTTTTACCGAAGTTCTTTGTGATGCTTGTTGCAAAATATAACGCGGAATTTTTACCTTAGCTTTTAAAAAGTGCTTTTCAATTCTTTTGTAAAGTTTTTTATCTTTGTGATAACACAAAAGAGCAAACACAAAAGGTAAGTTGTACTTCTGGTTCCACACTTTTGCTAAGTCTGTATGTGGTTTGTTTTGTAAGTAATGTCTAAGTGCTTTGTCCCCGATGAGAACTTTACCTTTAACACCAAGTACAGTAGCGAGTACATTTGATGTAGCTGATTCGACATCGCGTTTATGCTCACTTGCTGGAACAACCAACACACTTTGAACCTCTTTTTTGGCAATAATCCCAAGACCAACATGTTTATGTTTTTTTGCACTAATACTAGAAATAAATGCGGCATCAACCTTGCGAGATAAAAACTGTTTGTTTATTTCTGCAGGAACACCGCGTTTATAGTGCATACTCATACTCTGCTGGTTGCTTCTTGTAAATCGTTTCATAAAGACATGAAAAGGGAGCAAGTTAAGATATTCTATTTTTCCAAAAACCATGCCTGAATTATACACTGCTTAACTTATCTTAGATATAATCACTTCAATAATTTTGAGGAGTCTGTATTGATTAGAGTAGAATTTTTAGGTCCTATTCAAAAGCCAAGTTTAGAGTTAGATATAACTAACTTAAATGAACTTGCAGCAATTTTACAAGAAGATAAAGAGATGAGTGAGTGGTTAGAAAACTGTGCAGTTGCAGTAAATGACACACTAGTCTCTTCACTTGAAGCTCCACTAAAAGATGGAGACAAAATTTCACTTTTACCTCCTGTATGTGGTGGTTAAGGAATGCTTTATCTCTATGATGGATCACTCCCGGTAAGCGATATATTAAAAGAGTGGTATGAACAAGAGGCTACAAGTAACTACGGTGCTTATATTCCTTTTGTTGGAACTGTTAGAAGTGAAGATGAAATTGATGGTTTAAGTTTTGATATTTATGAGCCTATTTTAAACTCTTGGTTCGATGCTTGGCAAGAAAAAGCAAAAGCAAAAGGGGCTGTTATTAAAATGGCACACTCTCGTGGTGATGTTATGCTTCACGAATCCTCATACATTGCAGCAGTTTTTTCACCTAAACGCAGAGTGGCATTAGAGTTTATTGATGAATTTGTTGAGGACTTTAAAGCAAGTGCCCCTATTTGGAAGTATGACCTTAGAGATGGTCAAAGAATTTACGCACTTGATCGCTCAACAGCAATCAAGGGAAGTGGAATATTGGGAGTAAAATTATAATGAAATTGTTATCGTATGAGTCAAGCCAAGATATGTTGGATCTGCTCAAAGTAAATGCCAACAGAGTTGAGAACATAGCACTAAGTGCATCGCTTGGAAGAATTTTAGCTAAAGATATTGTGGCTGTATATAATGACCCACAATTTCCAACTGCCTCCATGGACGGTTATGCTGTTTTACACTCTGATTTGGATTTAGAAAATATCATTATTTTAGGTGATAATCCTGCTGGAAGTGATGAGACAAGAGTGCTTAATTCAGGTGAGTGTATTAAAACATTTACAGGTTCTCGTATGCCGGAGGGTTCAGATACTCTTATTCAAATAGAAAATGTATCTGTAAATGATGGAAAAATTTCAATAGATGAAAAAGTAGACTTTTCTTCTTCCGTTCGTCCTATTGGTGAAGGCTACAAGGCTGGAGATATTTTAATCAAAAAAGGCACTAAGATAAGCTTTGGAGAAATTGGTGTTATGGCTGGTCTTAATACTGTAATGGTAAACGTAGCAGTAAAACCAAGAGTAGCCGTTATAGCAACAGGTAGTGAAATCTTAGACCTTGGTGTGAACTCTACAAACCCTTCACAAATCAGAAGTTCAAACAACTATACACTTGCCGCTCTTTTTGAGCAAGCCGGAGCAGAAGTAATTCAGCTTGGAACTGTTAGTGATGATAGAGACTCAATTATGGCAACTTTTGAGAATGCTCTAGCAAGCGCTGATATACTTGTAAGTACTGGTGGAGTAAGTGTTGGTGATTATGATTTTGTAAAAGATATAGTACCGCGTTTAGGTGCAGAAGTTATCTTTAAAGGTGTAGCGATTAAACCTGGAAAACATATCATGGTAGCACAACGTGAGAACAAGTTTGTCTTAGCTCTTCCTGGTTTTGCATACTCATCTACTGTTGTATCTATTTTATATGTACTACCTCTTATTTCAAAAATGTTAGGTCGAGAAACATCTTACCCTATGGTTGAGGCAAAACTGAGTGAAGCCTTTACTAAACGCAGTCGTCTTACAGAGTTTACTGCTTGTAATATAAATGTAGAAGATGGTCAATACTTTGTGGATTTTGAGGGTAAAAAAGTTGGAAGTTCTGCAATTTTAACAAATATGTTGAATAATAGTGCTTTAGTTGTAACGGGTGAAGAAGATGGAAATCTTGAAGAAGGTACCTCCGTCAATGTTATTTTATTGGAGAATTTTTAAATGCAAGCATATTCAATAAATCCTCAAACACAAGAGCTTATGGAGATAGATATAGAGATACAGGCAAATACCGCTTATAGCTTTTTCAACTCAATTTTAATAGAAGAGACAGAGCATATTAATGAACATGTTATATATTCAGACTCAAATGCTTTAGGTGAGAAAAAAATACCATTTCTTGTAGGTGGTCAACTTATACTTGGTAATGCACTTATAGTCGGTAGAATGGATTTTGAAGATAAGGAAGTAAGCATCCCTCTTGATGAGCTTGAATTACTTATCACTTATGAGTTAAGTCCTTTTTATATAGAAGTCTTAGAGCTTATAGCATCGAGTGATCTAAATCTGTACCGTACAATGGAAGTGCAAAGTGAAAATGAAAAAGTATCTTTAAATATTGAGTGGGTACTTTCGACTTTTGATATGGCAGATGAGAAAACAAAAGCTTACTTTATAAAAGAACTAACAAATACGATTACAGCCAAAGCTAGTCTTGAAGAGTATATGAATAAAATGGCAGGATTAGCATTAAATGCGGCGGGTTAAGCCACTACTTAGAAATAGTAATACCGAAGAGTTTTAAACTCTTCTCTCCTACATAGTAAGGTTTCCACAGTTTAATCATAACCGGTACAGACATATTGAGTAAGAAGACTGTACATATAAGTATATAAAACTGCTCAAGATCAATAATATGGTTTTGAGCATATGCAATATTTATTACAATAAATGCAAGCTCCGCACGTCCAAGCATACCAAGCCCAATCATAATACTTTCATGCCATTTGTAGTTTCCAGTAAATCTGGCAGCAAGCATAGCTGATGTAATTTGAAAAATAAATACTAAAGAGAAAAGTGTTAAAACAGGTACAACTACCTGAAGTAAAATCTCTAAATTAAAAATCAATTTTGTTCCAAGCATTACAAAAAAGATAGGTCCAAAAATGGTAAATGCAAGATGGTTAATTACAATCTCTGCTTCTTTTTTATGTGATTTTAGTTTGTTGTCAATTCGTATATTAAAGTACTCGCTCTTTAAAAATAGACCTGCAAAATAAGCACCGATAGCTGGGTGAAAACCAAAAAGGTTAGCAACTTCTCCAAATGAAACAGCTAGAAAAACCATTATAAGTGGGGTGAAATCTCCATTTTGACTCATAAGTAGTTTTCGTATACCTGTAATTTTTCTAATTTTTACTGCTATGTTAAAATAAAATGTATGCTGCTGGTCTTTCTCCTTTTCCAAAGAGTCAGGAAAGAGAACCATACCAATAAATATAATGATAATAAAAAACACGACAACTTTGAGTAGAACTATAGCTATAGCCATAGCACTCACACCATCTACCCCGACATTATCGCTAAGAACAATAGGAATTAAAATAGAGAGACCAATTAGAGAGAGTATATCATCTATAATTGCAGCCGTCATAATCCCTGTTGCCGCTGTGCTTTTATGTAATTTCTCTTGTCTCAGACTCACCATCGTCAAACTAACAGCAGTAGCGGTCATTGTTAAACCCCAAATCATTTGAGAGTTAAAATCAAAGCCAAAGAGTCCTGCTGTGTAAAAACCTGTGAAAAATGGAAAGATAGCACCAATGATGGCGATACCCATACTTCTTTTTAGGCCCTTTACAAAGTTGCTGAGATTTTCATCAAAACCAAGAGCGAACATAACAAAAACTATACCCCACTCACCAATAGCTTCTAGGCTTACACTATGTTCAGGAAGTATGCCGATGTTTACACCAATTGAGCCAAAAAGAATAAGCCATAGTACATCAATAGTAGATGTCTTAGCTGAGAGTATTTTAGAAATTACTACTAAAAAAAGTATGATGGCAGAGTATGCCCATAAGTTGTGTTCCATTTTAAATCTTTTAATATAATATGTTTAAAAAATTATAACAGATTCTTTAAAAAAGTGTAGGTTCTAAGGCCTTTAACTTATAGCTTCTTCGGTGAATGTCACAATATCCAAACTCTTTTATAAGTTCGATATGGCGTTTCGTTCCATAACCCTTGTGTTTTTCAAATTCATACTCTGGGTATTTTTTAGCTTCTTCTATAATGTCTCTATCATGAGTCACTTTAGCTAAGATAGAAGCAGCACTAACTTCTGCTACCTTTGCATCAGCTTTTACCATTGTTTCTAAACCTTCAACTCCAAAAGTAGTGTTCCCATCAAAGAGATAAGAGTCTGTTTTTGTGTGAGCCATAATCTCTCTGAGACCTGCTGCTAAACATTTAGATATTCCATTATCATCTATCTGCTTAGGAGTAAACTTTGCTACATGGTACTCAGCATTTTGTACTATTAACTCATAAAGAGCCTCGCGTTTTTTTGCTGTTAGTTTTTTAGAATCATTCAGACCTTCTACTTTAGCAGTTAAGATACATCCAGCTATTACTAAGTCACCAGCTATTGGTCCACGACCTGCTTCATCTATTCCACATAATCTACTCATTTAATCTCCTAAAGCCCAAATATCAAAGGGAATCATCTCTACTTCTGAAAAAGGGTGAGAAATACTCCCCTCTCTATTCATTGTAATGGCAGTAACTTTTTGAATGGAGTGTGTGACAATAAAAGCTTCTATACTTTCTATTTTTTTAAACAAGCTTCTCTCATCAGTAAACGCCATTCCCAGTATTACTTCATCAGAATTAGGAAGATAGAAATCTATTCCCTCATAGTAGTAACACTCTTGATTTGCTTTTAATAACTCTAAATATATCATATTCTCAAACAATCTACCAAAATGTTTATCAGTAGTAAGAGCAGTTTTAAAAGAGATATCACACAAGTATAGTTTTTTTATAGCTTTTGCATGGTTAAATTTTTGAAGTTGATGTATGTAGTTCTTTGTAATTAAAGCATCGTAGCTTTTATATAGTTTGTCTTTAGATATTTTCATACTCTGTTTTAGTCTTTCATATATAGAAAAAGGAGAAAGCTTTTGGGACATCATCTTTGAACAATAACAAAGTATGTCAAATTCCATCTCACTAAGTGTGTATTGTAATGTTTTTTGAATATATATATTTCTCTCATCAGCTTTTACCTTATGCATAGAGGGTAATCCACCAAGTTGAAAAAAATGATTTAGGGCACTTGAATCATATTTATGCTCATATGCTAAGAACTCTTCATAGTCTAGGGGAAAAAGTTGTAGTGTCTCTAGTATATCAATATGCAAATGTAGTTCACATGTAATAATGAGTTGCGATACATTTACAAAGTTAATTGACTCAACATAATTATCGAAAACTAAGGTATCAATTCTATTTTTATTACAAAAAAGTGTAAGTTTGGCATTTAATTCTTCAAAATCAACTCTTATATCATTACAATCTATATAAAGGTAAGAGCTTTTTTTCAAAGACAACAGATAGTTTTTTACAAGTTTAGTCTTTCCGCTTTGAGAAATTCCATTTATTTGATAACTTTTATCTTCAATAAATAGTTTTCTGTAATGAAATTTTTCAACTATTAAATCTGTTTTATAAAATTCTTCCAGTAATATATCCATAAAATTTCCTTATATTCGATACTTGTAATTTTACCATTTCCTTATTAAAAGGAAATAAATTAGAGAGTATTCTACTTTTTACCCCCTGAAACCTTGAATGTGAGTGTTCGTTTGGCTATAATTCCCCACCCAATAAATAAGTGGTTAATAGTTAGGTAACGCCTAACGAGTTCTTTAGAAGGAAGATTATGGAAAAAATTCGTTTAAAATTGAAAGCT
>CAZPRE010000048.1:0-12330 GCA_964588875.1 uncultured Sulfurimonas sp.
AATGATATTATTATGAGTGGAACACCCAAGGGTGTAGGGTCATATATAGTAAATAGCACTTTTGTAGGTAAAATATTTTCTGGTAATGAACTGCTTGTGGAGTCTAAGTGGATAGTTAAAGTTAGCGACTATTAAATCGAGACAAAACGATAGCTAGCGATAGCTCTAAAATAAGTTGCATCACCTTTATCACTAGAATAGTCCATATGTTCATATCTTAGGTAAATAGATGCTTCTTCACTGAAATGATGTTTAAAGTGAAAATAGTATGCATTAAAAGCATCACCTCTAGAGTCATTAACTTTTGTATCAGTTAGTCTGAATGCAACTTCACTATCGTGAGAGTTTAGAGGTAGCTTGTAAGTGCTTTTAAGCATCCATGTCTCTGGCTTGTAGTTGCCTCTACCATTAGCTACCATTGATGTTGTATAAACCTTTGCAAGTCCTCCATACCCTTTAACTATTCCACTCACTCCAAAGTTATTTGAGTAGTTTAACGATAGAGAATAATTCTCTCTATCTAGAAGTACTCTAAATGCTAGAAGATTAATATCATCCCCACCATTTCTACTCTCTGTGCGTGCAAACTCACCACCTTCACCACTATTGAAGTATTGAGCCCCTAGGCATAAAAGGGTCTCTTTGTCGGCATGATATTGATAATCTATTTTTACTATAAATGTTGAATATAGCTCAGGAGCATAGTAATAATATCCTTGTAGTATTAAATCTTTTAGACCTCTGTAGTCCAGAGCAAGCATAGTAATACCGCTATTTCCAATACTTCCGCTGGCACTTTGTTTTGTATATTCATCAGAAGTGTATGAGCGAATAGAACGAATATAGTTAAGTTGAATATTAACATCATTGATTTCCGTTCCAGTATAAGTAAAACCTTGATAGCTCCATGGAACAATTCTTGTAGTGTCATCGTTCATCATTGGAGTTTTAAGCATTACATTACCTACTCGTATAACTCTGTTTTTTGTTTGGTAGGCTAAAAATGATTCACTAATGGTATTGAGAGAGGTGGTATTTTTATCATTGTTAAAGAGTGAGGTTAGTCGAGGATTGAGTGCATTTCCAACTTGATTTGAAGTATCAAACCTCACTGAAGCAAAAAGTGGGTTTTTACTATCTGTTGTATATTTTAAATATCCACCTAGTGAAGTAGCATAAAAGTTAATGCTGGTCTCTCTGTCTGCATTATAGTAGAAAAGTTTTGCTTCTCCTTTTACATACCCATTTGCAAAGGCGGACAATATCTCCGATTCCCCCATAAGACTCAGGGAATAGAAGAAAATTATAAGATAGTGTAGCACTATTTTCCTATTGCATTGTCCAGGTATGCTATAGCCTGATAGTGTGCATAGTAGTTAACAATAAGTGTGGCTTTAGCATCGATGTAGCCTTGACGTGATTGTTGCAGTTCTATATAGTCCGAGAGACCATGTTCGTAGCGTTTACCCGCTTGGTCAAACTTCTCGTTAGAGACTTCTACAAGTGATTGTGAAAGCTCAACAGCATCTTTTGTTTTATAAACATTTATATAAGCCTCTGTTGCAACTTGCTTTATAGAGAGTTTTATATTTTGAAGTTCTGAGGAAGATATATCTACATTGATTCTTTGTTCTTCAACAGCTGCTAAAGTGGAACCACCTTGATAAAGGTTCCAGTCAATATTAAGGGATGCTTGCCACTGATCTTCGGGAACACTCTGTTTCGTGTAATCAGCTCCAATGTAAAGAGAAGGATAGTACTCAGACGAAGCAAGTGAATTTTGTGCTTGGGCTGTTTTTAGATCTGCCATATATTTTTTAAGTTGGGATCTATTTTGGTAAGCATACTCGATTGAATCATATAAGTTAAGTGGGTATTTATGAAGTGAGGCATAAAGATTTTCTAGATTAAGTTTATTTGAAAAAACTTTATACTCCTTTGAAATCTCTTTAAAACCGACCACTTTATCTAAGTTAGAATAGGCTATTTTTAGTTCATACTGAGCATTTTTAAGTTCTAGTTTTGACTTAATGAGTTCGACCTTTGCATCTGAAATATCAATTTTTGTTTTGATTCCAGCTTTAAAGTATTTTTGAGAACGGTAGAGTTGAATTTCGTTGAGCTTGACATTTTCTTTTTGAACATCTATAAGTGCTTTTGCTCCTAGCACATCATAGTAGGCAAATTTAACATCGCGTTTTTTATTTGAAATCTCTTGAGCATTACTCATCGCATAAGATTGAGAGTTATATTTAAAACTATCTACATTGTTACCGGTTTTACCAAAATCGTAAATTATTTGTGTGAGTGAAAGTGAGCCTAAAATTAGAGTGTCACTAATCATTTCATCTTGATTATCAAGATTACTCATTCTATTTTCACCTGCACTTAAATACAAGTCTAGTATAGGAAGATATGAACTAGTAGCTATGTCTGTACGGCTTTTTGAAGCCTCAAGCTGTCCTGCAGATATTTGTAAGTCTGGTGAGTTCTTAATCGCTTGAAGAATTAACTCATCGACGGTGTAAGTCTCAACCGCATTTAGGCTAAGAGCTATACATAGTGATAGACTAATTTTAGATAGTGAATTTTTAAGATTCGGCATTTAGTGCCTCACTATACTGAATTTTTAGAAGTGCTAACATGTGGCACTTTCCACTTTGAATTCTTGTCATTATATTTCATTCCTTTTAGCAATTTCATCTTCAACACTTACAAATTTTTCTCTCATACTCTCAAGTAGTACATAAAGAATAGGTACAAAAAGAGTAGATATAAAAGTTGCGGCAATCATACCAAACATAAGAACTATACCTATTGACTGTTGAGTGATTGAACCCGCACCAGTTGCAAAAGCAAGAGGAAATATACCAAATAAAAATGAAAGAATAGTCATCATGATTGCACGAAAACGCAGACTACCCGCGTTTATGGCTGAATCAATAATACTTATGCCACTTTCGCGCTGTTCTTTGGCAAACTCAACTATAAGGATGGCATTTTTAGCGGCAAGGGCGACAAGCAAGACCAGTCCAACTTGTGCAAAAGTATTGAGTGCTAAACCACTCCATAGAAGTCCAGCAACTGCTCCAGTCACAACCATTGGCACTGAGAGTAAAATCATTAGTGGCAGTATCCAAGATTCATATTGAGCAGCTAGTACTAAAAATACTACAAGTAACACAAAAAAGACTACATACATTTGAGCATTTCCAGCGAGTGTCTCTTGGTAACTCATACCAGACCACTCATAACCATAAGAAGCAGGAAGAACTTTTTTAGAAATCTCTTCCATAGCAGTCATTGCATCACCAGAGCTATATCCAGGAGCTGCTGCACCATTTATTTGAATACTTCTATACATATTGTAATGAGTAAGGTTTTGTGGTCCTATCATCTCTTTAACTTGAAGTAGGGCAGAGAGAGGAACCATTTTATTATCTTGGTTTTTTACAAAGAGTTTATCTATATCTTCTTTGGAACTTCTATACTCTTTATCTGCTTGAACAAAAACACGGAACACCTTACCAAATTTTGTAAAGTCATTTATGTATACAGAACCAAAATAGACCTGCATAGTAGTAAATAAATCAGACATATTTACACCAAGAGCATTAGCTTTTTCTCTGTTGATTTTGATGTCATATATAGGGTAATCTGTAGCAAAAGTCGTAAATGCATAGGCAATTCTAGGGTCGCCAAAAGCTTCTTGTATCATCTGCTGTGCATAGTGCTCAAATGTATCTAAGTCACCTGAAAGATAATCTTGAAGTCTAAAGTCAAAACCACCAACATTACCAATTCCTGGAATACCAGGCATATTAAATGCTGCAATATTCGCTTCGTTAATAACAGAAGTTTTTTGTTTTATTTGTTGAATAATTCCAAAGACACTATTTTCTTTTGTTGTTCTCTTGCTCCAGTCAGTTAATGATACGAACATTGCAAGAGCTGAACCATCCATCGCAGAGGTAACAATGTTGTAACCCTCAATACTTACAATGTTTTCAACACCATCAATATCATAAATAATTTCTTCAACTCTCTTTCTTGTTTGCATCGTTTGCTCGAGAGCAGTACCTGGTTTTAGGTTTACAGATACCATAAGTATACCCTTGTCTTCAGAGGGAACAAAACCGGTAGGAGTAATAGAAAAAAGATAATACATAAGATAGAAAATTCCACCCATAACTAGAATCATAAAGTATCTCACTTTAATAAGTTTGGTAATCGCTATTTTATATTTGGCTGTAAGAGCATCAAAAAAACTATCAAAGGCTCTAAATGCAATAAACTTCACATCTTCTTTCTTGCGTCTTTTAATAATAATAGCACTAATTGCGGGAGAAAGAGTAAGTGCATTAAGTGATGATACAAGAACTGCAAACGCGATAGTCAAGGCAAACTGTTGATACAAAGAGCCTGTAATACCAGGGAGCATAGAGACGGGAATAAATACAGCTACTAAAACAAGAGTAGTTGAAATAATCGGTCCGATAAGCTCTATCATAGACTTTTTAACAACCTGAGGCATGGTGAGTTCAGGTTCTTTATACATAATAACTTCGACATTTTCAACAACCAAAATAGCATCATCAACAACAATACCAATGGCGAGAATTAGCCCAAAGAGTGTTAAAAAGTTAATACTGAATCCACCAGCTATCTGCATAGCCATAAATGCACCGATAAGCGAAACAGGTATGGTGGCTGCAGCGATAATAGTTGGTCTCCAAGAGCCTAAAAAGATAAAAATAATTATCATAACTAGAAGAATAGCCATGTAGAGGTTTTCCACAACATTGTCTATAGCAACTTCTACATATTTAGTTGTGTCATACGGCACATCATAAGTTACTCCATCTGGGAAACGCGACTGAAGTTTCTGCATAGTCTCTTCAACTTTCTTTCGAATGTCAAGAGCATTTGCTTCACCAAGTTGGTAAACACCAATAAGACCTGTCGGCTTTCCTGCACTGATTGAGTTCCAGTCGTAAACTTCACTTCCTAATTCAACCTTAGAAACATCACTTAAATAAACTAAAGAACCATCCTTTTTATACTTAAGTACTATCTTCTCAAACTCACTAACTTCACTTAGTCTTCCCTCTGTTGTGAGAGTAAACTCTTGTTTTTGGTCATTAAAAGAAGGTGTTCCACCTATTTTCCCTATTGAGGCTTGTTTATTTTGTTCTTTAACAGCCTGCATTACCTCCATAGGAGTCATTTTAAGTGCTTTTAGTTTGTCAGGATTTAACCAGATACGAATAGCATACTTTTTCTCTCCCAAGTTTTGAGCTTTACCAACACCCGGGATACGTTTTATTTCATCAAGAACATTAATATTTACAAAGTTAGAGAGAAAACTACCATCATATCTATCATCACCACTAATAGCAATTAAGCAGACGATAGAGGGAGATTTTTTATCTACGATAACACCTTGGGCTGTAACTTCTGAAGGAAGAGATGCTGTGGCAGTTGAGACTTTGTTCTGTACATCAACTGCACCAATATCAATGTCATAACCAGGTTCAAAATAAATATCTATACTAGAAGCACCACTTGAAGTGGATGAAGATGCCATATAGATAACACCTTTAATTCCATTAAGTTTATCTTCTAAAACACGAGTTACAGTATCTTCAACAACATAAGCATTTGCTCCTGTGTATGTTGCACTGACATTTACTGTAGGAGGTGCTACATCAGGATACTCTGAGATGGGAAGGACTAACATAGAAACAAGTCCACCAGTTATGATGATAAGAGACATAACTATTGCCAGTATTGGTCTTTTTATGAAAGTAACTGAAAACATTTTTAGTTCGCCTCAGGAATAAGCTTGTTCTTTTTGAGTATTGCTCTAATTCCTTGAGTCTTTGTCACATCTATTGTCTTAACCTTACGACCTGGCTTTAGTTTTACAAGAGCTGATACAATAAGTTTATCACCATCCTTTAGACCATCATGAATACTTACATAATATTTACTTGAGTAATCAGTTGTAATATCAACTCTCGTAACAGTTGCATTTACATCTGCAACATACACAAAACTTCCAAGTTGGTCATTGAAAATAACCTCAGGAGGAATCATTAAAAACTTATACTTGTCATTGATGAATAGATTTACATATACAAAAGTTCCAGGTAAAACCTTGCTCTCTTTATTATTTATTGTCGCACGCATGGTGATTGTTGAAGTAAGTGGGTCAACAGTATTATTTGAAAAATCTACAAAACCATTAAGTCTTATCTCTTCGACACTACCTGGTACTGTTATAAAAGCATCTGGTTCATCTTTGTTTCTATATTTTTGAAACATTCTTACATCTTTTTGTGATGGAGAAAAGTAAGCATAGATTGGATCGACACGTACTATAGTTGTAAGTAGAGTTGCTTCTCCTTGTCCAACAAGGTTACCAATATCAACTCGTCTAGCACTTGCATTTCCACTAATGGGTGCAGTGATAATTGTATAGCTAAGTTCGAGTTTCGCTCGATTTATTTCTGCTATATCTCCAGAAATTGCAGCTTCAAGACCCGCTCTCTGTGCTTGGTATTGCTCAAGAGTTGCACGAGGAGCTAACCCTTCTTTAACAAGTGGTGCATATCTATTTACATCAGCTTTTGCAAGTGCTAAAGAAGCCTCATCTTGTCTCTTTTTTGCTTTAGCTCCATTAAGTGCTGCTATGTACTCTGTTTGTTGAATTTTAAAGAGTTTTTGTCCTTTTTTTACAAACTGACCATCGTTAAAGTATATCTCTTCAAGTATACCGGTAACCCTTACTTTGACATCTTGATCACTACTAGCCTTAGTCATACCGGTAAATTGTTTCCAGATAGGGACAGCTTCTTTTTTAACGGTAATTGTATTTACAGCAAGCGGTGGAACTACTTTTTTTACTTGTACATCTTTTTCATCACCACATCCTGTAAATAGAGTGAGAGTAGAAACGATAATTAAAGCAAAAATTTTTGTTGAAATATGCATGGTTAAACCTTGTTTTATTGTTGTACATATTTTATCAAAAGAAGCTTAGCCTTTCTATTTTAAATGTAGTGCGATAAATATTCCAACTAAACCAATATGCATCTTATATAATCAATAAATAAAGTTTGTTTAAATATATAAATGTAAAATGTATTAATCAAAGGAAAATATTAATGATACAAAAACTTAAAAAATATTCAACTACTAATACACTCGTTATTTTAGGACTTATTTTAGGGATTGCATTTGGTAGTTTTTTGCCAGAACTAGCGCTACAACAGCAAGTCATAGGGCAGCTGTTCATAAGCTTTTTAAAGATGTTAGTTGTACCTTTAGTTTTTGCAAGTATCTATGTGGCAATTATGGGTTTAGGAGATTTACATGCACTAAAAACAATAGGGTTAAGAACAATTAGTCTTTATGTGTTGACAACTGCATTGGCTGTAATAACGGCAATAATTGTTATGAATATTGTCAATATTGGTGAAGTTGTTTCATCAGCAGGTCTGAAATATGTAAAGGCTGAGCAAATTGCTGACTTTTCTTTCTCGACTATGATACTTAGCTTTATTCCTACAAATATTTTTAATTCACTCTCTAGTGGTTCTATGATGCAAATAATTGTATTTTCTATTCTTTTTGCCATAGCATCCCTGCACCTTAAAGAAGAAAAGCAACTGTTGATGTTAGATTTTTTCACATCTGTCACAGAGGCTATGCTCACAATGGCAGAGTGGATTATAAAACTAACTCCTATTGGTGTTTTTAGTCTTATCTCTTATGTGATTGCAGAGCAAGGTATTGATGTTATTTTAAGTTTATGGAAGTATGTCTTGGTTGTTTTAGGTGTTTTGATTTTTCATGCGGTTATTACTCTGCCTTTTATTCTCTCTATGTTTGGTCGCATCAATCCCTATAAATATTTGAAAACGATTCGTGAAGCTCCAATTATGGCCTTTTCAACAGCTTCAAGCGCAGCAACCCTTCCTGTATCTATACGTATAGTTGAAGAGGTTGGTGGAGTTGATAAAAAGAATGCCTCTTTTGTTCTGCCTCTTGGTGCTACGGTGTCTATGGATGGAACAGCAGCATATCTGACTATCGCCGTTTTATATATAGCTAACCTTTCAGGTGTTGATTTGAGTTTTATGGAACAGGTAACACTAGGTGTCACTGTTGTAGCACTTAGTGTTGGTGTAGCTGCACTGCCTAGTGCATCACTTGTTATGATGGTTGTAATATTGAATCAACTAGGTCTTAGTGTTGAGTATATTGCAGTTATTGTAGCAGTGGATAGGATTCTAGATATGGCAAGAACTTCACTCAATGTAACTTCAGACCTCGTTGTTGTGAAAATTATCGATCAGATGGACAAAAAAAAGAATTAATGTTGTGCTAAGTTATAGTATACATTGTATCTAATGAGAATCTTCTCTTTAGGTCTTGGATACCTACTGTATGCATATTCTATAGTCTCTTTTGTTGTGTCATCAAGTGTGTAATAACCACTCTTTTCTAAAAATCTAAAGTCACTCATATCACCGTTTGGATGAAGGTAAAACTCTATTGTATTACTTCTATTTACATTGAGATTTCTTTTAAGATTTACTCGAGCGACACGAGTAAGAACTTGCTGTGTTATTCTTCTCATAACTTCTTGATTGTCAAGTATATATTTTTGTTGACCAGGAGTCAGTTTTCCAAACTCATCACCATAAAGCTCTTTAATATCTTGATTTATACTACTTCCTGCAGAGGTAGTTTGATCCTCTTTTTTCTCTTCTAAAGATGATTTGTCTTCTGAGAGAATATCTAAAAGTGACTTCTCTTTTTTAGTTTTTTTATCGGGCTTTTTCTCTTCTGTAGGCTCTTTTTTAGCTTGAAAAAGAGGAATATATGGTTTTGTAGGAGGAAGTGGTTCAATCTTAGGCTTTGGTTTAGGCTTTGAAGTTGGCTTTTTTGGCTCAGAACTAGGGTTGAGTTTAGGCTTCTTAATTGGTTTTGTAGGTTCGTATTTTACTGGAGGAGCTTTAACGATCTTTTTGAGTTGTTTGCCTTTTGGCATAGGTGGAGCAATTGGTGATGGCTTAACTTTTTGCTTTATATCACCAGCGGGCTTATTCTTAGCAGGCATCTCTTTAAGAGATATTTTTATTTTTTTCTCTTGTTCAATAGGCTTTTTTGGTTCAGGAGCAATTGTTCCAAGTATCCAAAACAGTAAAATAAGTAGTAAGTGGATAAGTAACGCTACAAAAAGAGCAAAAGAGGATCTATTCAAGTTTTTCCATTTAATTAAGTTTGAATGATTATATCAAATGAATATTAATAGTAGTTAGCTATAATACAAAAAAATTAATAAGGTCAATATATGAGCACTGAAGCATCTAAAAAAGCATTCCAAGAAGCACAAAGTTTAATTCCTGGTGGAGTTAACTCTCCAGTTAGAGCATTTAAAAGCGTTGGAGGGACTCCAATCTTTATTACCCAAGGTGAGGGTGGTTATTTAACAGATGTAGATGGTAATAAATATGTTGATTTTGTTCAATCTTGGGGACCACTAATCTTTGGTCACAGAGATGAGTCTATTGAAGCAGCAGTTATAAATGCGGTGAAGCATGGTCTTAGTTTTGGTGCACCAACTGAGGCAGAGACAGAGTTAGCTAAGCTTGTAGTTGGATTTTTTGACTCTATAGACAAAGTGCGCTTTGTAAGTAGTGGAACAGAGGCTGTTATGTCAGCTATTCGTCTTGCACGTGGTTTTACAGGTCGTGATGATATTGTTAAATTTACTGGCTGTTACCACGGTCACTCTGATGCTCTTTTAGTTGAAGCTGGTTCAGGTGCAGCTACTTTTGGAAATCCATCAAGCCCAGGTGTTCCAGCTGATTTTACAAAACATACACTTTTAGCTGAGTATAACAATATTGATTCTATTAAAAAATGTTTTGCTGATTCATCAGATATTGCTTGTGTTATTATAGAACCTATCGCAGGAAATATGGGTCTTGTTCCAGCTGATAAAGAGTTTTTGCTTGAATTAAGAAAGATTTGTGATGTAAATGGAACACTTCTTATTTTTGATGAAGTTATGAGTGGTTTCCGTGCTTCAATAAATGGTGCTGAGTCTATCACTGGTGTAAAACCAGACATTGTTACTCTTGGTAAAGTTATTGGTGGTGGTATGCCTGTTGGTGCTTTTGGTGCAAGAGATGAAATTATGGCAATGTTGTCTCCGGATGGGCCTGTATATCAGGCTGGAACACTCAGTGGAAATCCAGTTGCAATGGCGGCAGGATTTGCCGCATTAAGCAAACTAAAACAAAATGCAAGAGTAATGGCAGTTTTAGAGGCTCGCGCTGTGAGGCTTGTGAACGGTATGCAGAGTGCTGCTAAAGAATATGGTATTACTATGCAGATAGATGTTAGAGGTTCAATGTTTGGTTTTTTCTTTAATGAAAAACCAGTTAAGAACTTTGCTGATGCTTGCAACTCTGATGCTGAACTTTTTGCTAAGTTTCATTCTGGAATGCTAGAGGAAGGTTTTTACTTCGCTTGTTCACTTTATGAAACAGGTTTCATCTCAACTGCAACTACTGATGAAATGATAGAAGAGACTATAAACGCGGCATCAAAAGTTTTAAAGGCAATTAAAAATGGCTAGTGAAGCTAACAAAAGAGAGGATAAAGCAAGTAGCAATTCTCAAGAAAATTTAGAGCAAGAAGAACGTACTCCTCGAATAAAACCAATTATAGAAGCTGCTGATAGCTTATCTCTTGGTATATCAATGGTTGTAGCTGTTGCTATGGGTGTTGGTATTGGCTGGTTACTTCGCAATCTTACTGATTTAGCTTGGACATTTTGGATTGGTGTGGCTATTGGTATAGCTGCTGCAATCTTAAATGTATACAAGGCTTACTCAAAACAGTATAAGGCTTATGAAGAGTTGGCTAAAGAGCCGCGTTATGCTATTAAAAAGCAATTAGAAGATGATGAAGATGATTTGGATTATGGTGAAAAAGAGTATTAGTATTTTTTTTATAACTGAATTTTTAGTTATAACTACCTATCTTATCTCCTTTGAGTTTTATATTAATCTTCAAGTGGCATTTGGCACATCTTTACTTATCATAGTTGGTGCTTCTTATGCATATAATTCTATGGTAAAAAATCAAGTTACAACTGACACTTATGAAGACAAGGTGAATGGCGAAGCCAGAGAGGGTGCCCTGGGGTACAAGCGTGATCTTTTAGAGACAATAGAAGATCCTCATGGACTTTATGATGAGCCTATAAATGATACTCCTGCCGAAGAACTTGACCTTAAAACAATAGTTAAAGAAGAAAAAGCAAAAATAAAAACTTTAAGTATTAAGAGTATGAAGCATGGTGCAAGGGGAAGTGTTTCACTATTTCGTTTAGTGCCGTATATATTTTTAGTTCTAGGCTTTATTGCTTTAAAAAATAATGAACTGTTAAATATAGCGATATATCTTCCATCACTCTTAGTTGGAATAATTACAGGTTCTGTAATCTCTAAAGGGTTTGTTAAAACCCCTTAAGAGGTAATCATAGGAATATTTATAGTGATGCTTCGTCTAACATCAACATAAAACTCACTGCTCTCAGCGAAGGGTTTCAACTCTTTTACTTTACTACTATTTTGATTATCAGCTTTTACTTCAATTGAGAAAAGACTATACTTTTTTTCTTCAAATTTTATATGCTCGCCAATTCTATAAAATATTTTTGTTCTTACATCACTATTGTCATCAAAACAGTCATAAATTTTATTTAAGAGTTTAATGAAGCTGTTAGAATTGATAATAATATCTGGAATTGTTGGGTCAAACTCTTTCTCATAGTTTATTTGAGAATTTATGGAGTTTGTAGCTATGCAGAGGTCAACAAGAGTATAAATGTTTGTTAACTCTCCACCAGGCTTTGGCTTGTCAATTTTAAAAGATGGAGCTTGATAAAGTTTAATAGCAATCTCGTCTTCATTTTCATAACCAACAGTTAGTCCAAAAAACTTGTATCTTCCAAATTCTAGGTCTATAAAGCTTGTCTTAAATCCAAATGTCATGTTTGCATAAGTACTTGCTAGCTCGTAGAGTTCTCTATCTGTTGTAACACCCAGAAGAAACTGTGCTTCTGAGTTTAGGGAAGTAATTTTTCCATTTGAGTTGAAAACTATAAAAGGATTATAGTCATATTCAAGCCACTGCTGTTCAAATGTCATAGAAAAAAGCTTACTCTTCTATATAGTTTTTAAGTTTACGACCAACTTTAGGGTGTTTGAGCTTTTTAATAGCACTTGATTCGATTTGACGAAC
>CAZPRE010000049.1:0-2982 GCA_964588875.1 uncultured Sulfurimonas sp.
CTTAGAACCAAAGTGAACACTTCCATTTAAAACAGAAGCTACAACAACATTTAATTCTCTCTCTTCTCTAAAGATTTTTATATATGGCGTTTGCATTTTAGCTGTGATATTCCAGTCTATATGACGAATATCATCACCTGGCATATACTCACGCAACTCTATAAAATCATAACCCTCACCAACAAAGATAGAAGGGTTGTTACCGACCATTTCGCTAAAGACCTGACGTCTTGCGCGAACGAGAATTTTTTGTAGTTTACTCATCTTAACCTACGGAATCGCTACGGCTTCTAAAACTTTTTGAATAATTTCATCTGTTGTGATACCTTCAGCCTCTGCTTCATAAGTTAGCACTATACGATGACGCATTAACTCTTTTGCTATGTAGGCTACATCTACAGGAGTCACAAAATCTTTTCCTCTCATAAATGCCATTGCTTTAACAGCCTTGAACATATCAATACTTACACGAGGAGATGCTCCAAACTGAATATATTCTTGTATATCTTTAAGTCCATACTCACTTGGATTTCTAGTCGCGTTTACGAGTTCTATCATATACTCTTCTACTTCAGAATCTACATGAATAGCTTTTATCACCGCTTTTATTTCAGTTAAATCATCCGCGTTTAGTACCGCGTTTATCTCACCAAAACTACCACTAGATATTCGCCTTGCTATCTCTAACTCTTCTGTTTTTGTATTGTAATCAACGATTATTTTTAGCATAAAACGGTCAAGTTGTGCCTCTGGAAGTTGGTAAACTCCCTCTTGTTCAACTGGATTTTGAGTAGCCATAACAAAGAATGGAGGATCTAGTTTAAATGTTGTATCACCAAGTGTAACTTGCTTTTCTTGCATAACTTCAAGTAGTGCTGATTGTACTTTTGCAGGAGCACGGTTAATCTCATCTGCTAGTAAAAGGTTTGTAAAGATTGGACCTTTTTTGATTTTAAAGCTATTGTTTTGTGGATCATAAATTTCTGCACCAAGAATATCTGATGGGAGTAAATCTGGTGTAAACTGAGCACGTTTGAAGTTAAGTCCTAGAGACTTTGAAAGAGCATTTACAGTTGTAGTCTTTGCAAGACCTGGAACACCTTCGATAAGGACATGTCCCTCACATAAAAGAGCGATAAGAAGACCGTCTATCATTTTATCTTGGCCTACTACTACTTTTGATACTTCTTGTTTTACTGCTTGGATCTTAGAAATCATACTTTATAGCCTTATGTTTAATAAGAAAAATTATATCTAATGGTGGTAAATGATTGGTAGTCTTCTAGAAATAGAAATTATATAACAATTTAATTTCATCATTATATGTTTTATGTATATAAGATAAATCAATGCTTGTACTCTTTAAAATTTTTATATAATTATTCCAATGAACAAGAGTCTCTGATTTAGTGTTCGTATATTGATTGGCTTCTATGCGTAGTTCACTAATAAATATGTTTTTATAATTATATTCCAAACTTGTTTCTAATGAACCCAAATAAATATCTTCATCATTATAATAAGCACCTATTTTTGCATATACCTGATAATCAAAATATTTGTTATATCTATACCTATATCCTAATCCATAATTTAAATATGAGTAGAGTTTATCTTCTTCAAACACTCTTTTGGCCCCTAGAGTAATTTTATTGATAGTTTCTTTAAAGAACTGATTTGAAATTGGCATTGCCTCCAAGTTGAGCAGTGTAAATTTTTCTATACGAATCTTTTTATCTTCAACCTTACACTCTATATCTAGCAGTTGGACACTTCCATTTTTTTTCATAGCATCCACTAAATCAAATCTATTTCTATAAAGATACCTATAACCTAAAATAGCATTATGTTTAGCATTGAAATTAGATGAAACCCCAGTGTAAACTTTATGAAATTTATTCGATACTGGGTTCTCATCTAGGTGGGTCTCTTTTTTAAAATCTGTACTTAGGTTCTGCTCTACACTTAGTTGCACAAGTTTCATAAAAGGGTATGTATCTGCAGTACTTAATTTTTCTTTCGTTGATTTAATTTCAAAGTAGCTAATTCCAGCAAGAATTATATTTGATTTTCCTAAAGGAGTAATGTGTGTAACTTTCTTGAGTTTATTGACACTATAGTCATGACTAATGATCTTAAATAACATATCTTTTTCTTCTTGATTAAGTTTTATAATTAATTGGTAGAAAACTTTTAATTTAGATTTTTGAATACTTATATTTGATATAAAATTATTTTCTTGGAGTATATAGACTGTATCAATTGGAATCACAACATTATCTAGTTTCTGTGTTAAATGTGAGCCATATCTTGCTATATCAATGAGCCTAATCAGTTCTGAACTACAATTATGAGATAAGAAATAATAATTTTCTGTAGCATCCTTTATCTCATAAAGGTGCAAAAGAATATTATTAATTTCATCTTTTTGGAGGTTTAATTTAAACTTGATTAAATCTCTGAACTCTCCAGACCGGTATTCATAATCTTTTAATGCATAGGGTATGAGAGAGTACCTAGCAAGAAATGCACCACTCAATCCCTTATAAATATACCCTAAGGAGTTTGTTTCATCAGGAACTTTCGCTGCATAATTAATAGCATAAGGAACTGAAGATGAATTTAGTTTCAAAAAAGTATGTCCAAAAACTGATGCTGGAGAATCATACCTCTCAGATGTAAAAATAATATCTATACTCGTAAATTCTTCTTTTATAAAAGCATCAACTTTGGGACATATTTGATCTGCTTGAGACAAATGAATTTTTGAATGTAACCACTTATATCTTGCTGGATATTGACAAGCAGTTTGTGGATTTTGGAGTATTTGTGTAATTGTTTCTCTAAGCTCACTCTTTGCATTAGTATTACCATCAGGAGCTAAAAAAAACTCCTTATTTGTAATCAGAGACTTTCCATCATTAAAATGTAAAAGTTTCAACCAGTATAAATCTTTATGCAAAGATTTATCTAGTGCTTGTT
>CAZPRE010000049.1:2992-12148 GCA_964588875.1 uncultured Sulfurimonas sp.
CTCCCCTGCATCAAGAAGTAGAAAATGAAAAAGAAATAAAATAAAAAAGAGTTTTCTTATACTAGCCCCTCAATTTTTTTAATCTTTATTTTGTTTTTAAAAGAATATTTAAAATACCCTCTTTTTTAATCTGTTTTTCAAATTTTTTCGTTTTTATTTTTGCTTCATCAAAACCATCTTTTGAGATATTTAATACTTCGACTCTATTTTGAGCAACAACTCTATTTTTATAATTTTTTGTAGTTAAAGAGACTGTTACAGCTGCAAAAGTTGCCCCTCTTAATCTTGGGTCCGAAGTTTTCACATTCTTCTTTTTTGCTTCTACTGACATTACAACAGTTAAAACATTTTTTTCATTTGAGACTTCGCTTTTATTGTTGATTAAAATAATCCCATCGCTAGAAATATATTTTTTTAATACATCTTTATAATATGATGAGAGCTTACCCTGAGTCTTAACTATCATAGAGACTTGAGACTTGGCATCAATGACATCATTTTTAATATTTAAGATCTTTTCTCTATATGCAGATAGATCAAATGCAGGATTGATAGATTTAAGTATCTCTAAAGTAGGTCGTGAGAGCATACTATCAACAAGCTTAATCACTTTTGGAGAGTGCTTCACGATTGAAAAAGCACCTTTTGACCGCGTTTGATTCCATGATGTGAGTGCTTTCTTATAATCATTATCTAGCAGTTTTTTTTGAGCATTAAAAAGTATTACTCTATCTACTTGTACATTTGCATAAAACACACCATCTATATATTCATTCTGTAATTCTGCAATACCAGTAAACTTCATCGTTTGCGTACTTGTTTTAATATTTGATTTACTCTCTTGAAAGTAACCATCTTTAGTACTATCAGATTCAGAGATGTCCATACTCGATGCAACGCTAGTAGATATTAATCCAGCTATAGCACTTAAGGCTTTTGCATTTGCATTTTCTTTTGTGTCACCTTCACCAACACCATAGTAATAATTACTATTAGCTTGTTGTGAATTTAAATACCAAGATGGAATACTTGATTTAGCTTTTACAGGCTGAGGAGTACCTCCTCCGCAACCTACTACTAAAAATAGTATCGAACTAATAAGTAATGTTTTTATTAAATTAGTCATTTGATTGAGTTCCTTGTGCTTGTTCTTCTTCTGCTGCCTCAGCACCTTCTAAAACTTTTTCTACAATATCTTGGTATTTTCCGATTTCGCATATTTGAAATCCAGAAACTCCCACGCCCACAGCTATATTTGGCACAGCCATAATACCACCCATAAGCATTCTTTCATATCTTTGTACTAAAAATTGTTTTTGATCACCTACTAAATATGTTAGAGCTTGAGCAGCAGCTATTGCCTTCATCTCATCCTCTACAGCTCCATATCCTTGAATTAAACCTATTGTTGCTGATCCAAACATACTTTGGGCACTAATCGCATTATTATCAACAGTATCTAAAAGAGCTTCAAGTTTTTTAGCTAATGGAACCTTATTTTCATCAAAGTTTCCTTCAATAGCTAAAGCACCACTTTGAAGTAACAAAAAGTATGCTTCTTCTTTTTCATCAACAATTTTTTCTTTTTCTTCTTCAACAGCTTCGGATATAGTTAGTTGGGACTCTTTATTTTCTGTCTCAGGAGAACCACTATTTTTATCATCATCTAACCAAGCTTCTAACGATCCTCTTATTGATGTTCTAAGGCCAAGTTCTTTTTTTGCATCTTGAAACTCTTTATATGCTGATTTTATCTCCTCTTGAAGATCTTCAGGTACAAGTGAAATAGTAGCATCAATCATGTTTTTGTATAATGTACCATTCCTTGCTTCAACATTAATTACTGCAACTTTTTCATCATCCTTAAATGTTACAAAACTTTTTATACTACTAATATCAGGAAATTCATTCATATCAGGGACATGAAAACCTTCTCCTTTATAACCATTTGAATCATTTT
This sequence comes from uncultured Sulfurimonas sp., assembly GCA_964588875.1. Lineage (GTDB taxonomy): Bacteria > Campylobacterota > Campylobacteria > Campylobacterales > Sulfurimonadaceae > Sulfurimonas. Next base: position 4,953 of record CAZPRE010000049.1, read on the forward strand.
TATAAATCACGCTTGCTTCAAAATAAAGTCTCGCGCTAAGTGGTGACACTGCAATTGCTGGTCTTTGTAAGATAATATTTGTTAATGTAACAGTTGAATAATAAGCATCTTCTCTTACAGCCTTCGTCTTTAAAGTTTGTCTATACATCTTTGAAGTCATGTTCTGAATAATTTTATCGACCCACTCAGCATCTTCAGAAATAGGCATTCTTCTCATAATATCCGTATTTAATCTCACTAAGTTTATTCCAATGTTTATTCTTGCAAGTTGTCCTTCAAATGTTGGATTTTCTAATCCTGCACTTATAGACTCAGAGGAACCCTCAGCAAACCCAGAACCACTGGATGCTAACATAATTGATGGAGTCGCTATTATTACAGCGATTAAACTTATTTTAAGACCTGCATGTTTTAAAAAGTTTCTCATTTTACTTCCATATATATTTTAATCGTTAAGTTATTAATCAATTGTGTATTCACTACTACTGTTTTGTTTTTGATTAGCATTGTTTTGTTCTGCAACTTCTTTGATTATTTTATAAAAATTATCAAATTTCATTTTACCATTAATAATTGTTTCGTCTTCACTTCCACCCATTGCCATAGCTTTATCATAATTTTCTTCAGCTTTAACAAACAACTTCATGTTATCTTTTTCTGATGCAAGTCCTTCATAATAAACACCAAGATTATAATAATAAGCTACACTTTTTTCACCTTCATATTTTTCCATTGCTTTTATAGCACCGCTAAAGTTACCACCATGTGCATACTTATTTGTAAAAGCCAAAGCAGCAGGAAGTTCTTTTAATTCTACTAGTTTTCTTGTTTTTATTGGTGAAATATCTTTAATGAGTTTTTTTGCTAAATACTCAGAACCTTCACTTAAAATTTCTTCTCTTGATGGTAAACCTTGACGTCCAGACCTTGATTGTCTTTTTGTATCAAAAGTATAGGGTTGAGAATAAAACTCAGTTCCATCTTTTCTAATGACAAAATTCACTGTTATAAAAGCATAAATAGATGAATCATCTTCTTTATATGTTAAGCTCTTTATTTTCATATCAAGTGAAACAGCAGCATCATCTTTAATTTGATTAAGAGATATAAAATTTGTTTGGTTAATAAATCTTTTTACATTAGAAATCAAGCCTCTTGCCACTTCCTTAGCATTGTCATTGAGACCTACATCTTCACAAATATAAGCTGTGTCTTCAACAATTTGTATATTTATAAAGCCTGTTGATGACTCACTATTAGCAATCATTTTTTTAACTTGTTCTTGCTTTTTTGGGGGAGAATATGTTTTGAGTAGCAATTGATCTTTCGCACAACCACTCAAAAGAATGGTTACCATTGCTATATTTAATACAATTGAACTGTTTATATATTTCTTCATTCTTTATGCCTTTTTGAAACTGTAAACTACACAGATTTTAATATTTAAGTTAAATCTTCAAGCCTATTACCTTAGAAATTCCCTCTTTTTTTATCATTTCATTAAGCTTATAAGCAACATTTTCTCTTGCCTGAGAAAAGCCTACTGTAGACTGACCTACAATATTTAGTTTATTTGAGCCAATAACAGTACCCTTATAATCTTTTATAGTTACATCTATGGAAGAGCGAGCTAAACTAAAACCATAAGAGCGAGCTTTATTTATATGAGAATATAGATTAATGTTGAAATGATTTTCTCCACCAGAATTTGTTATTCTCATTTTTTTTGTACTTAAACCTTTAGATATCGTTGACTCTAAATTACGTGCAACATCATTACTTGATATACTAAATGTTAGGTTAGAAACAATATGCCCAAACTCTTTTTCAACTGCTTGTGATTTCGCTAAATACTCTTGTCCATTAAAACTACTATTTAAAACATTCATTACTATTAAGTTGTTTTGTACACCATCTAACTCATCCATAAATGTTCTGTACTTAGAAGCTCTTTTAATCGCGTTTAGGTTTGTAAGCGCTTTTTTTCTCTCATCTATGAGATAAAACTTTTGGTCAAGTTCCTGCTTCATGCTTAAAAATAGTTTTTGCTTATTTGACTTCACAAGAACTATATATTTTTTATAGCCAATACTCTGAGAGTTTTGAAGTTCATAATTACTGATACGAATCTTCTTCACACTACTCTGTATCTTATTTATATATGTCGCTTGAGATGAGTTTATGCGACCTTCATTCACAACTGACTTTGATTTAAAGTCTGAGGATATAGAGATACTAAGAGTTGAAGCCATCATACTCAGTGCATTTGAAATCGCACCCTCACGAGTTTGACCCTCACCAACAGCATAAAGCTCGTTAGCATTAGATACAGGTGGATTTGTATACCAAGCTGGTAATGCTTTTTTTTCAGCCACAACCATCTTTTTAGAACTTCCACAGCCACTAAAAAGAATCATTATGCTTAGCAGTAAAAATAAAAATTTCATTATTTAACTACTCCATCTTCGGACATTTGAGAGTATGCACGGTCGCGTTTAGCTATAAGAGTGTTAATCCGAAGATAAGCACTATTTATTTCCTCTACTGGTGTTATCATAAGCTCATCAGCGGCTCCGTAGTACTCTTTAGCATCCTTGTAATTACCTTGCGCCTCTTTAATCACACCTAGATTGTAAAATGCTACATAACTCTGCTGCTGCGTTGAGTCAATAAGGTCAAAAAGAAATCTCTCCGCCTTATCATAACGTCCTTGCTTAATATACTCCAAAGAGATTTCTAAGAGTTCCTCTTGTCTATCACTATAATTCAAATCTGGATTTTCAAGTAGTGTTACTTCAAATCTTCGGTAGTGTGGTGTAAGTTTAAAAGTAAAGCTATTTGCCATAGATTTTGCCATACTTTGTGCAGCCATTTCACGTGATGGTAAGGCACGAGAGTCATCTCTACAGTGTTTATAAACTAGTGATTTTGACATGGTATCGGCATAAATAATATCACCACGAACTACGTCAACCATTCTTACCTCAGCAGAGAGACCTATTGCTCTTTTTGTGCACCCTACTTTGTATTTTGTAAGAGTTTTACACTTTTTATCTCCACACTTCGTTCTTTCTTCATAAAAACGGGTATCAGTAGATGTAACCTTGCCTACATTTCCAGATATAATTGCCTCTGCACCTATAAGGTTTCCAACCTCAACTGCAGTTGCTTCATCTATTAGTCCGCTATTTTGAATTTTTTGTTCTTTGATAATTCTATCAAAATCACTTCTACTCACAATCGTAAAATATTTTTCATTATCTAGTCTATGTTTAGCAAGATTTGCTTCTATCTTTGTACTCAGACCAATTCTGTCATTCTTAAATGGTGCAACAGAGACTTTCTTTGTCTGTGCAGCACGATCAACCTCAGCTGGTTCAAGAGCATGAATCACTACTTTTTGAGCACAGCCACTCATAAAAACAGATATACCAAATATAGCTAAAAGTGAGAGAATTTTTTTCATATACAACTTCCTAAAATAATTGAAATCATTTTAGTTAAAAAGTATTGAATTGCATATTAATTTTTTTACTTCTTTAAGAGATGTAAGAGTTTTTGTCTCTATTTTAAAAATTAACTCTGAATACTTTGAAGAATTTTCTAGAGCTAAAATAAATAAAATTTCATCCATTGTTTTAGCAGAGTTTATCTTTTCTTTTAAGAGTTCATCTTTGGACTCTTTTTTCTTCTGCTTTTTAAACTTAATTTTTGAGACTAAAAAACCCAAGACAAAGGCTAAAAAGTAATAAGCATAAGAGTAATCAAAATTAAACTCATCTTCTGTCTCATCTAAAAGTTCTTCTCTTTTGTATCCCTCTTTTACACTAACTTCAACACCTTTAAACTCAAGCTTTTTTATTGTTTTGTCTAAAAGGTCAAAATACTCTAAAGAAAATGAGGGAATAAAAAAATCCTTCTCTCCCACAAAAGCAAATTTTTGACTCCATACACCTACATAACCCTCTTTCGTTAACTCTATATTTTCAACAGGTTTTTGAGCAAATATTTTCACTCCATCTATGCTAAACTCAGCCGCTTTGATAGAGTTAAAGTTACTAACTCCACTAAGCTCTATTTCTAAAGCATAAGGTGTTAAAGATCTAACTGCTCCATTATCTTGTTTAACATTCATCTTTAGCTCACCAACTATAGGAGTGTGTGCATCACTTATGTTTACTAAAAGTTTTTTCTGTTTTAATAATTGCTCAATATACTCTTCATACTTCCCATTATCACGACCTATTACTGTATTTTCAATCGAATCTTGATTTGTCTCTTGCATAATCATGTCAAACTCAAACTCTCTCATCCCAGCCTTATGTACAAATGCTATGAACTCATAGGTAATTATCTTTTTATAGTTCTGGATTTTAGTAGTCTCACTTAGAAGCTTTATTGTGTACTCTTCATTTTGTGTTACAGGATTAAAATCGATAGAAAAAAGCTCTGCTCTATCACTAAATTCACATACATACTTTAAGTATATAGCTTCATTTGTGTAGGCACTCTGCTTGTTAGAGTATGCCGTCCATTCATAAGTTGATGCAAATAAGCTCAAAGGTAAAAGAAACAATAAAAGTAAGGTTCTAATATGGTTTTTTTTCATTTGGATTCCTCTTGTTTATTAGCTCATACTGCTTTGAACTCAGTTTTGCTTTACCCTCATTCATATTTAACATATTTTGAGATGCACTTTTTTTATCATTTTTAGACTCACCACTTCCCGCGTTTGCCGTTACTTTCATATTTGAGCTTCCGCCTGACTCTTTCTTTTTAGAAGATGACTCCTCTTTTTTGGCAATCGATGATTTCTTATCTGTTTTTTCTTGACCCGTATTCATCTGCATCTGCTCTTGCACATCTTTTATATATTGCAGGTTTTCATCCGCTTCTTGTGAATACTCTAGGGTAAGCGACTTTTCATAAGCCTCTCTCGCTTTTTTAAACTCTTTTAATCGAACCAAGGTATTTGCCATATTGTAATACAAAATAGATTTAATTTTCCACTTAGAAGACCTTACACTCTCATACTTCACTAATGCCTTTTCGTACTCACCCTTTTTATAAAGTCTGTTTGCTTCTTTAAACGCGGTCATAGAGTTAGCATTTAGAGTGATCCCAAAGAGAAGTAAAAAAGCGATTACATAGCGTTTAAGTGTTGTAATACTCACTAAAAATGTAAGTATCGCTAACACAACTATGTAATAAAAAAGTTCAACATTTTGAACTATAGTCGTTTTGGACTTATAATCTTTGTTTCTTTGAGACTCTAGCGCATCTCTTAACTCATCCAAATTCTCTGTATAAACGCCACCTGTCGCATTTGAGATAGCAGATATTCTTTCATTTGCACTTGTAACCACTATATCACCTAACTCATCTTTTAAAAATTCTCCACTTGCAAGTTTGAGAGTTGAGCCAAACTTAGTAGCGATCATAAAGATGTTTACAACTAAAGAGTTCTCTTTTGCATACGAAGCTTCCAGCTCATAATCGTTCTCATCCCCTCCATCGCTTAAAATGACTACACTTGGACTCTTAGAAGCGGACATCTTTCTAGCTAACTTCAGCGCAGGCATAACACTACTACCCTTTGTAATAATTAGCTTATCATCAAGAGCATTAAAGAGATGTTTTAAAAGAGCGGAGTCTTCTGTTAGTGGAGAGAGGATAATGGCATTTGTAGTAAATCCAAGAACTCCATACCTACTTTTAGTATCTCCATCAACAAGTGAGACTAAAGTTTCTTTGGCAAATCCCAATCTTGTAGGCTGTATATCATTTGCTTGCATAGAGTATGACAAGTCAACGGCTATAACAACGTCACTTAAGATCTCATCGCTCTGTATAGGTTGGGATTCTATAACTGGACGAGAGAGTGCTATAACAATTAAAATAAATGTAATTATATAGCCATAAAAAGTAGCACGAAAATCTCTATAGTCTTTTGTAATAAAAAGAGGAAGTAAAAGTAGTAACAACCAAAAATACTCAAGATTTAAAAAACTCATTTCTTCGCCTCTCTAGAGAGTAAAAAAGCTAAAAGGGTAAGTGCAAAAAGAAGAAGTGTTTGATAGTAGTAATCTTTTAACACATACTCCTTAGATTGAATCTTTGAAGATTCAAGTGCATCTATTTTTTCATACACTGCTCTTAACTCCTTGGCACTAACAGCACTAAAAAACTCACCTTTAGTATCTTTTGCGATTTCTTCTAGTAGAGCTGCATCAGCCTCATCCTTGTTACCCATAGCGATTGTATATATCTTAATATTTCTCTCTTTTGCCATTTTCACAGCATCTTTGGGAGAGATAGCCCCAGAGTTATGTTCGCCATCACTGAGTAAGATTATAATTTTACTCTTTGCCCTAGAGTGTTTAAATGCTCTTACACTCATGGCAATTGATTCGCCTATGGCAGTATTTTGTCCAGCCATTCCTTGTGTTAAGTACTCTAACATATCTATGACTATCTCTTTTTCGTAACTTATAGGAGAAGCTATAAACGCGAAGTCTCCATAAAGAACCACACCAACATTATCACTCACTCTCTCTCGTATAAAGTCACGTGCTATAAGTTTTGTGATTTCAAAGCGACTTAAGCGCTCTGTAGAACTCACCTCATTCTCATAGTCAAAGCCAGAGGAGTTCATAGACCCACTTGCATCAATACTTAAAACTATATCTTTTCCATTACGGTTTAGTGGATTAAATTTATCTATAACGATAGGCGAACTAATGGCAATAAAAAGTGAGATAAATATCAGAATTTTCACAATCTGCTCTAGTTTAAAAAAGCTTTTTTTTATACTCATAAAATGAAGATGGACAAAATATATGGGCTTCATATACTCCTTACATTTATAGAGACAATAAATTGTAGGTATTAACAGTAATATAAGAAAAGGATATTCAAAACTAAAATAATTCATTAGATTTATTCTAACAAAAAATAGTACTATTATGAGTTATATAAGCAAAATTAAAAAAATTTATAAATTCTTTTACTCATATCTTGACATAGGAAATTATTTTGTCTATAATTCCCATCCACAAATCTTGCCAGCTCTCTGGCGCTGGATAAGGAAATGGTTCCTGCTGCTGCACTTGCTTGATTCTTCGATAATCAATACAAAACAGAAGACTTTCTGGAGCTGTTTTAATAAAGGATTGTCCTCTACAAAGTTTCACCAA
>CAZPRE010000050.1:0-11761 GCA_964588875.1 uncultured Sulfurimonas sp.
CTCAAAGAGCAGGTCATACTTCATAGGGTCAATGTCGGTAATCTCTAATGAAAATGCAACAAGACTTCCAGCCGCAGAACCACGACCAGGTCCAACAGCAATACCAAGACGTTTTGCTTCAATAACAAAGTCCCAAACAATCATCATATAACCAGGAAATTTCATAGAGTTAATAACGTCCATTTCAAATTCTAAACGCTCACGATACTCTTCGTGACGTGCCTCTGGAACAATTTTAAGACGTTTTATAAGTCCCTCTTTACACTTGATTATGAAATACTCTGCATCATTTTTATCAGCTGCTAAAAAGTGTTTTTTCTTATCATCATCACTTGCATCAGCAGCTAATGGAGGATCATCTTGAAAATCAATATCTAAACCCTCTTTTTGTGCATACTCTTTTGTAAACTTGAAGTTAGGTGGTGTTGGTGTTTTAACAATAGGCACATACGGTTCACATTTATTTACAATCTCTTGAGTATGAGTAATTGCTTCAGGAATATCTGCAAAAAGTCTAGCCATCTGTGCAGGAGATTTAAGATAAAACTCATGAACCGAGTGACGCATACGATTTGGATCGTCATAGAGTTTATTCATACCTATACACATAAACGCTTCATGGTACTGCGCATCATTTGGATATGTATAGTGAGTATCATTTGTGGCAACAATTTTTATACCTGTTTCACGGCTTATTTTAAGAATTTGCTCATCAATAAAGAGTTGATCTCCAATACCATGACGCATAAGCTCTAAATAAAAATCTTCTCCAAATATATCTTGATATTCCCTAGCTACTGCTAATGCGCCCTCATACCCTAGAGCACCATTTCGAACATTACGTTCATTTGATAGATTTAGGTGCCAATTTACTTCACCTTGCAAGCAAGCGGAAGAGCAGATAAGCCCTTCACTATGTTTTCTTAACTCATTTTTATTTATACGAGGAAAATAGTACATTCCATGAATAAAAGCCTGAGATGAGAGATACATAAGGTTCTCATACCCTTTTTTATTTTTAGCATAAAGACAAATATGGAAACGCTGTTTTGTACTTTTATCATTTAGTTCTGCACCATTATGAATATAACCTTCCATCCCTATGATAGGCTTAATTCCAGCAGCAATCATCTGCTTGTAAAAGTCAATTGCACCGAACATATTACCATGATCTGTCATAGCGACAGAGGTCATGCCAAGCTCTTTGACCTGTGTCACTAAATTTGTAAGTTTATTAGCTCCATCAAGGAGAGAGTATTCGGTATGTAGATGTAAATGGGTAAAGGGTTGTGCACTCAAAATAATCGCCTTTTTGCTATCTAAATTATTAAAGTGATTATAGTGAATTTGTCTTAATCTTATCTAATCATTTCTCATACTTTGAAAAAGGGTCTAGAAGTATTAGTATAATAAAGATATAATCCCTAAATTTTACAAAAGGCTAACTAATACCTATGATAAACTATAATGCTATGAAACCTATACTTTTTAAACTCCAACCTGAGACCGCTCACCATGTTGCAGAGACTGTTTTAAGACTTCCAAATATCTGTCAAATTCCTTTCAACTTTTTTTTAAAATCTCACTTTATTACTGATGATGTTTTAACTCAGAGTATCTTTGGAAGAGAGTTTTTAAACCCTGTTGGACTAGGTGCTGGTTTTGATAAAAACGCAACTATGATTCGTGGTATGCAAGTTCTTGGATTTGGTTATACTGAAATAGGTACAGTTACACCAAAACCACAAGCTGGAAATCCAAAACCAAGAATGTTTCGTCATATTGAAGAAGAGACTATTCAAAACGCGATGGGTTTTAATAATGAGGGTGCTTTTAAAGTTATTCAACGCCTCAAAGAGAGATTCCCTTTTACTACTCCAATAGGTGTTAACATTGGAAAAAACAAACTAACTTCAGAACAAGATGCTATTAGCGACTATACACACCTAATCAAAGCCTTTGATGGCTTAGGTGATTACTTTGTAATTAACATCTCTTCTCCAAATACTCCTGGTCTTCGTGACTTACAGAATGAAGAGTTTATTACTGAACTATTTAAACAGGCTAAAGCGCTTACAAAGATGCCTATTCTTTTAAAAATCGCTCCAGATATGACTCATGAAGATGCTATTGCTCTTACAACTATGGCAGTTGCCGCTGGTGCTGATGGAATCATTGCAACAAACACTACTATTGACTACTCACTTGTTAAAAACCCTAAAGATATTGGTGGTTTAAGTGGTGCTGTTCTTAAAGAAAAAAGCTTCAAACTTTTTGAAGCTGTAGCTAAAGAGTTGTATGGTAAAACTTTACTTATTTCTGTTGGTGGAATTGATTCTGCCGAGGAAGCATACAGACGTATAAAAGCGGGAGCATCTTTAGTTCAAATATATAGTGGTCTTATTTTTCATGGTCCAGATATGATTATGAACATAAATAAAAAGCTTATAGAACTCATCAAAAAAGATGGTTATTCAAACATTACCCAAGCAATTGGGGCGGATAGAAAATAGATATGAATATAAATATTAAAATACTTTCAAGCATGCTTATTAGTTCATCATTACTTTTAGGTTCAACCGCATTTGTAGAGTATAAAAACAATACTCAACCTACTACTAAAATTAAAGGGAGCGAGACACACATCATGTCCTCATCATTACCAAAATACGAAACAAAAACTTTAAAAAACGGGCTACAAATCGTTGTAATTCCTTTAGAGAACTCTACTAATGTTATAAGCACTGACATCTTTTACAAGGTTGGTTCTCGTAACGAAGTTATGGGGAAAACTGGAATTGCTCACATGTTAGAGCATATGAACTTCAAATCAACAAAGAACCTAAACGCGGGTGAGTTTGACAAAGAAGTAAAGAGTATAGGTGGTGTTAACAATGCTTCAACAAGTTTTGATTACACTCACTACTACATAAAGTCTAGCACAGACAATCTTAGTAAATCAGTTGAGCTTTATGCTGAACTAATGCAAAATCTTCAACTCAAAGACAAAGAGTTTCAACCTGAACGCGATGTAGTTGCAGAAGAGAGACGTTGGAGAACTGAAAATTCTCCTCTAGGATTTTTATACTTTGCAATGTTTAACAATGCTTACACTTACCATCCTTACCACTGGACACCTATCGGGTTTATGAATGATATTCAGACTTGGAGTATTGATGATATTAGAGATTTTCATAAGACTTACTACCAACCAAGCAATGCTATTCTTATAGTAACTGGTGATGTAGATCCAAAAGAAGTATTTAAAAAAGTGAAAAAAGAGTTTAAAGATATCAAGAATGTAGCTGAGATTCCTGAATTTAAATTTGTAGAACCTGAACAAGATGGTGCTAAACGAATTATGGTTCATAAAGATAGTGAAGTTGAAATGTTAGCTATAACTTTTCATATTCCTGACTATCTTCACGAAGACCAAGTAACATTAAGTGTAATCTCTGAAATTTTATACTCTGGAAAAAGCTCTCGCCTGTATCAAAAACTTGTAGATGAAAAGCGTTTAGTAAACTCTATATATGCTTATAACATGGAAAACAAAGACCCAGGTCTTTTTATATTTTTAGCTTCATGTAATCCGGGTGTAAACGCGGAAGATGTTGAAAAAGAGCTATTAGAACAGATAGAGCTTATGAAAACAACTAAGGTTACTAAAGCAGAACTAGATAAGGTTAAGATTAACACTAAGGCTGATTTTATCTACTCATTAGAGAGTTCAACATCTGTTGCAAATCTTTATGGTTCATACTTAGTTCGTGGAGATATAACACCACTTATGACTTATGAAGAAGATGTTAAAAAAGTAACTGCTTCAAAGGTTCAAGAAGTAGCAAATAAGTATTTTGATTTTAAGAAGTCGACGACTCTTATTTTAAAGAAAGGCGAATAAGTAAAGAGTAGCCAGGTTTTAAAACCTAGCTATTTGAGTTAAAACCCTACCCTAACTTAGAAGTAATAGCTACTTCTACATCAGAAATATGAGCAGTTCCATCAACAGTAACATAAGTTAAACTTGCAACCGTAGCCGCTTGTTCTTTATAGTAACCAATAAGTGGTTGAGTAAGCTCATGATATACTTTAAGTCTGTCTAAAACAACATTCTCTTTATCATCTTCACGTTGAACTAACTCTTCACCAGTCTCGTTATCTTTACCGTGCTCCTTTGGTGGGTTATACTCTAAGTGGTAAGTTCTACCGCTTGCAAGGTGAGCACGACGACCAGACATACGCTTAACGATTACTTCATCAGCAACATCAATCTCAATAACAGCATCAATCTCAATACCGGCACTTGTAACAGCATCAGCTTGAGGAAGCGTACGAGGAAAACCATCTAAAAGATAACCATTTTTACAATCATCTTCAACAATTCTATCTTTTACAAGACCAATGATGATTTCATCAGTTACAAGTTGACCAGCATCCATAGCAGCTTTAGCCATCTTACCCATATCCGTACCAGCTTTAATAGCTGCTCTTAACATATCACCTGTAGATATTTGAGGGATGTCATATTTTTTTGTTAGAAATTGAGCTTGAGTACCTTTTCCAGCACCAGGAGCTCCTAAAAGAATTATTCTCATGATTACGTCCTAAGTTTTTTGTTAACACTATTATACACAATAGAGTTTAGAGTTTAGTAAAACGGGTGATTAAAGTATTTTTCTCTCAAATGCATATAAATTATTGGACTTATGACAAATATCTGTAAATCTCTGTTTTAGTTCTCTATCATATGTCATCAAGTAAATATCTGCATTTTGAGCTTTTAAGTCTTTAAAGTTGTTTAGTAAAACACCATCTGCCACATTTGCACCATGATCACACTTTGTAAAGTTAAAAGAGTTAAAGGTCTTTGAAAAATCATATAAGTCCGCTTCCCACTCTGATTTAAAAAGATAAAGTGAATCTGGATTACAAGAGATATAGATATTTTCATCGTCTATTTCATAAGGCTCGATAATGTCAAAGAACATCGGGGAGATATTGGAGAAGTTTTCTATATCCCAAAAGAGATATTTCCTTTTAGAGGGGCCACTTTTTTCTTTGTTAAAAAGTTTTAAACTCTTTGCTATACTCAGGTGAACATGAGCATCGTCTTTTATAAATGCGAGGTTCGCTTTTAACTTTTGAGCATCCTTGGTTGTGAAGTTCAGAATTCGACCAAGTTCTATAAACATATCGAGTTCTTCAAGTTCATACTCAAATCCGCCTCTTTGGTAGCTTTGGAAACTATCAAGTTTTTCTTGAGTATATATAGTTCTAAGATTAATGGAGTTTTTTGTGGGGAATACTCTAACCACGGCAATAAACTGATTATAAGCATTTCTGCTTTTTGGCAGTTCTATATTGCCGTAGTGTTGCTTATTTATAATAATTTTTTTCAACGACTACCTTATGCAGCGAACTGCATATACAGAGTATTTTTTCTTGCAATATTTTCTAACTCATTTAGAGTTTCACGGCTTGGAGCTTTATTTGTAACTCGGTATGCCATATTTACAAGGTAAGCATATGAGTCAAGTTCTGCTGTTTTTCTATGCAGTGCTTGAGTACTCAAGTAGTTTAAAATCTCTTTTTCATTTAAAACACTACTTCCATTTTCTACATTTTTGACCATATATGCAAAAGTATGCTCATTTGTATTTAAAAAATCACCTGTAATTTTAAATGATGCTTCTTCTGTTAAACCTCTTTCTTGAAGTATCTGTGCTAAGACAGATGATATAGAGTTTACTTTGAGTTGTACCTTCTCTTGGGCGAGTGCAATATTTGAAGCACCTAGAGTTAAAGCAGTAGCAAGTAGTGTCGCAGTTAAAAATTGTATGTTTCTCATCTCTATGTCCTTTCTTTGATATATGTATATTATGAGTAATTAATGTAAATAAAGTGTTAACAAGTATCAAATTTAGACTTTTTACTATAATTCGTAAAAAATAGATAGCTATTTGTTACCAAAATTTCCAATTCTTAGTTTAATATACTCTCGTTCGGGAGCAAGTGTCTCAAAGACAAATAGTAATGTTGGTGATAAGATATAAGACTTTTTAGATATAATTGCGCATTATTTAATAGAGGGTATTTTCAATGAATATTGTAACAGGTTCTTCAACCGCACTTATAACACCATTTAAAAATGGAAAATTAGATGAGCAATCATATGCCGCGTTAATTAAACGCCAAATTGACAACGGTATGGATGCTGTATGTCCAGTTGGAACAACTGGTGAGAGTGCTACACTATCTTCAGCAGAAGACAAAAGATGTATGGAAATTGCAGTAGAAGTTTGTAAAGGAACAAATACTAAAGTTCTTGCAGGTGCTGGAAGTAACTCAACATCAGAAGCTATTCTTGCTGCAAAAAATGCACAAGAGTGTGGTGTAGATGCTATCTTTTCTGTTGCTCCATACTATGTAAAACCATCTCAAGAAGGTCTTTACCAACACTACAAAGCAATTGCTGAGTCTGTAAGCGAACTCCCTTTTATGCTTTACAATGTTCCAGGTCGTACAGTTGTTGATATCAATGCCGACACTGTTATAAGACTATTTGATGATATTCCAAATATTTATGGAATTAAAGAAGCAACTGGTTCACTTGAACGTACAGTTGAACTTTTATCTCGTAGACCTGAGCTAAAAGTATTTTCTGGTGATGATGCTATTGACTTCCCTATTTTAGCAAATGGTGGAGCTGGTATCACTTCTGTTACTTCAAACCTTATGCCTGACTTAAAATCAGAGCTAGTTAGACTTGCTCTAGCTGGTGATTTTGCAGGTGCAAAAGCTATCAATGATAAACTCTATCCTCTTAACTCTGTTATGTTTTGTGAAGCGAACCCTATGCCTATCAAAGCTGCTATGTATATAGCTGGACTTATAGATACTTTAGAGTATAGACTTCCACTAGTTGCTCCAAGTTTAGAGAGTATGAAGAAAATCGAAGAAGTTATGAAAAACTACGACATTAAAGGACTATAAAATGGCAGAAAAAACAATGACAGGAAAAACTCTATTTATCTCTGGCGGTACACGTGGTATCGGTAAAGCAATCGTTTACGAATTCGCTTCAAAGGGTTGTGATGTTGCATTTACTTATGCTTCAAACGAAGATATTGCAACTGAAATTGTTGCTGATTTAGAAGCTAACTATGGTGTAAAAGCAAAAGCATATAAACTTAATATCATGGAGCCTTTAACATACAAAGATGTATACAAAGAGTTTGACGAAGATTTTGACAGACTTGACTACTTTGTCTCAAATGCTATTATCTCTGGTCGTGCTGTTGTTGGTGGTTTCGCTCCATTTATGAGACTTAAACCAAAAGGTCTTGGTAACATTTTTACTGCTACTGTTGAAGCATTCGTTGTTGGTGCTCAAGAAGCTGCTAAACGTATGGAAAAAACTGGTGGTGGTTCTATCATTTCAATGAGTTCAACTGGTAATTTAGTTTATACTCCAAACTACTCAGGTCATGGTACAAATAAAGCTGCTGTTGAGACTATGGTTAAATATGCGGCTGCAGAACTAGGATCTATGAATATTCGTGTAAACGCGGTAAGTGGTGGGCCAATAGATACAGATGCTTTGAAAGCTTTCCCTAACTATGAAGAAGTTAAAGCAGAAGTTGTTAAACGCTCTCCCTTGAGTCGTATGGGTGATGCAACTGATTTAACAGGTGCTTGTGCATTTTTATGTTCTGATTCAGCTTCATGGTTAACTGGTCAAGTTATCGTTGTAGACGGTGCTACTTCTTTTCAATAACATTTAATACTATGAGGTAATTTTATTGCCTCATATCCAATTCTCTTTTAACTCTATTTATGAATGTTTTTATAAATAGCTGTTTGTAAACTCATCTTTTTCTTTAATTTATCTGCTTCTTTACTGGTAATCGAATGACTGGCTAGAGCCTTTTTAATTTCCACCTCTGTTAAGTACGTATGGTTCATGTTTCACTTCCTTATAATAATTATAATTATAATTATAATTATTATAAATCATACTCTCATTTATATTAATAAAATATTAAGTCACTAAAGTGTATTTTATCTTTTAAGCTATACTTTCATACAAAATAAGAGATTGCAAATAAAAGGAAAAATATGTCAATAATAGAAAAAGAATTCGCACTATTTGAAAAAGTAGTATATAAAAATGATTTCACTAAATTTAAAGAGATGGTTTCAGACCTAGAAAATATTAATATACAAAATAAATATGGTTGGACACTACTTCATATAACAATTCGCCGAGATAGACAAGATATGGTTATCTATTTACTTGATAACAATGCAGATATTGATAAAGTAGATGGTGTTGGATGGACTCCACTTATGGAAGCTATTATGGATGAAATGGCAGAGTTAGTGAAACTTCTGGTTGAACGCGGTGCCGACAAATCAATAGCTAATGCTAGAGGAGCGACAGCACCTATGCTTGCTCAAAAGTTTGATCGTTCAAACATGTTTGAGTATTTAACATAAATGAGTGATTACGAGTTTGAGGAGGACAAAGAGCCTTCCTGGCTCGTTAAGCAGCGAGAAGATGCTCTCATTACAGAAGCGGCATATAAAAAAAATGAAAAAATAATCTATAAAGAGGGAGACCAAGTTGGTAACTTTCTTTTTGTACAGTATAACAAATACAAAAATCGTGCTACCTACAAATGCCAAGAGTGCGGACGAAAATTTACCTCAAATATCTACTCAATAAAAAATAAGAAACGATGCAAATGGCATAAGTTTCATGACAACCAACTGTGACAAATGAGATATATTCTCTCCTTTATCCTAAACTATTTTACTCTAACAGGATTTTTTTTCATCTCTTTAGCTATCGCATCTTTACTCATTTTAGTTAACTCTTCAACCGAATGATTCTGTGGATAAATTGCTTTGAGGTAAGTAACTTTTATCTTTTTTGGAAGAGGAAATGATTTTCCGCTCGCCAATGCCTCAAAACTACCATCTATCACTACCGGAACTATAGGCAAGTTAAAAGTTTTTGCAAGCATGGCAAAAAATGGTCTAAACTCTAAAAGCTCTCTATCTCTACTTCTAGCTCCCTCTGGAAAAATGACAAGATTACCTTTTTTTCGTAAAGGCAAAGCAGAATACTGCATAGTCCCTTTGAGATCTTCATTTGCATCTATAAGTATGTTTTGTCCATGAATAGCCATAGGTTTTAAAATTCCCGCTCCAAACACCTGTTTAAAGGCTAGAAAGAAACTCTTTTTTAAGGTCGAGTACGGAAGTGATGCTACAATCAAAAAACCATCTAACATACTCTGATGTGATGGTGCAATGATGCAAGGAGATGCAGGAACATTATCCACTCCACTCTCTTGCATACGAAAGTAAAGTTTAAAGAAAGGATAGAGCATAGCTTTATAAAAGAACATCATATATGGAGAGTAAACAAGCTTTTCATCTATCGGCTCTTTTAAAAACTCTTCAAAATCATGTCCCGTATAGTCTATAAGAGAAGCTTTCTCTTTTATATACTCATAAATAGTATTTACTATCATCATTTTTGAAAATATTTTCTCATCTATCACCACACCAAAGCTATTTTCTATAAAGATAAAAAGCTCAACATACTCTATGGAATCAAGCCCAAGGTTTAACTCTATATGAGACGAAGGAAAAACCTCTTCATCAGTTAAAGTTGATAAATATGATTTTAATATAGAGTATATTTCATCTTTTGGTTCTATCTCAACCTCTTGAGAATGCTTAGAGTAAAGAATTTTGTAAGATGTGATTCTATTCTCTTTTGAGACTTCCATGTTGTAAAGTTCTATTGCATACCAACGAATTTCACTCTCTATATTTATAATATTTTTTTCTTCAAGAGTATCTAGATTTGGATGGATTAAAGCTCTAAATGAACCATCCTCTACAACTACTTCCACCTCTTTTACGAAAGATGAGGATTTCAATATCCTATTTTCTATCTCTTTTAAATCCAAACCAAACCTCGTTCATTAATATATAAGTAATAGTGCCATCTTATACCTAAATAAGCAATAAGTAGCTAAAATCACATTAATTATATACTTAAGGACTTTTTTTGCTAAACCTACCAAATCTTTTAGCCTCTCTACGAATACTTTTAGCACCAGTAATGTTTTGGATTATTCTAAATCCACAAATATTTACAGATAATGGATTTCACATTACATGGAACTACTACTTTGCTACTTTACTTTTTGTTGTTGCTAGTGCTACGGACTTTTTTGACGGTTTCATAGCTAGAGAATGGAATCAAATGACGATGCTTGGAGCTATTTTAGATCCACTTGCAGACAAGATGCTTACTCTTGCCGCGTTTCTTGGTCTTATGATGATAGGCGAAGCTTCTGCTTGGGCAATTTACATCATCATAGTTCGTGAACTTTTTATTACTGGTATTCGTACAGTTGCTGTGAGTGAAGGTCTAAGTGTTAAAGCTTCATGGGCTGGAAAAGTTAAAACCGTTGCACAAATGATAGCTATCGGTTTCTTACTTATGCATTGGCCTTTAGGAAACGAGCTTTTATGGTTCGCTGTATTTCTTACGGTTTACTCTGGTTTAGAGTATTTATGGGGATTTAAAAAAGCACTTCTCAAGGATGAAATCTAATGAGCTGGATGGTTTCCCTTTTAGTCCTCTCTGGACTTATATTTTTTCATGAGTTAGGTCACTACTTTGCCGCTCGTCTTATGGGTGTTTACGTAGAAGTTTTTAGTATCGGTTTTGGTAAAAAACTCTTCACTTTTCAAGCTTGGGGAACAAAGTGGAGTATATCTGCAATCCCTCTTGGTGGATATGTTCAGATGAAGGGTCAAAATGATAGTGACCCAGCGGATGTAAGTTACGATGACGATAGCTACAATGTTAAAACACCTATACAGAGAATATTTATACTTCTTGCAGGGCCTGCTGCTAACTTTATTTTAGCTTTTATACTCTACTTTGGTATAGCACTTGGTGGACCAAATATCCTCTCTCCAGTTATTGGTCAAGTTGTCAAAGACTCTCCCGCGTTTGTGGCTGGTTTAGAGACAAACGACACTATTATTTCCATCAATGGTATAAGTATTCAAACTTGGGAAGAGATGGCAAAAATCATCTCATCATCAAAGAACTCTTTAAACCTTGAAATACAAAGAGCTGGATACCTTGAGTTTAAAACTCTTACTCCAAAGTACTCAGAAGCTACAAATATGTATGGTGAAAAGATACAAAGAAAGATGATTGGTATAGGTGCAGCTGGTGTTACACATGAATTAGAACTCAGTCTTGGCGAAACGTTATCGTATGCAACTGACAAGACTATTTGGGCTTCTATGATGATTTTTACAGGAGTTGAGAAACTATTGAGCGGTGATGTTCCGGCAAAAGAGTTAGGCGGTGTCATAAGCATAGTAAAACTCACTTCAGATGCAACAGATGCTGGATGGATGAGTGTTCTTTTCTTTGCAGCACTTATATCTGTAAACCTTGGAGTTTTAAACCTCCTCCCAATTCCAGCCCTTGATGGTGGACACATAATGTTTAATCTCTACGAGATGATAACAAGAAATGCACCAAGTGAAGCAGTACTTATAAAACTTACAATAGTAGGCTGGGTAATGCTCTTTTCTCTTATGGGGCTTGGACTTTTTAATGATATTAATAGATTGATTGGGTAATATATTTGCAACTGACTATAAATACAAAAATTCCTACTTTTTGTAGCCCAAATTTTTCATTAAGTCT
>CAZPRE010000051.1:0-916 GCA_964588875.1 uncultured Sulfurimonas sp.
CCTCCTATTGGTGCAGGTAATGTTCTGAGTGATGTTTTAACTTTAGAGTTAGCACCCATTGTAAAACTTACAAAAATTTATAGACAGAGTGAAGAACAAGCTATAACTCTTATTGCTAATGATATTCGTAAAGGGCAAGTTCCAGAGTATAGAGGTCAGTATGATGATTTTGAGTTTATTGACGTAAGTATAAACAACTACTACGGTATGAAAAACTCTCTAAATGCGGAGGAGTTAAAAGATGTTCGTGAAACTAACTCAAACGCGATAGTTGCAGAGATAGTTCATAAGGTTGTAGAGTCAATTCCTAAAGCGAGATACAGACTTAAAAATAAAGAGATAAAAGAGTATCTAAACTACTTTCAAGTTGTAACGCCGATGAAGGGTGGAACACTTGGTTCAAACAATCTTAACACAGTTCTACAAGAGTACTTCAATCCAAATCCAAGTAAGTGTGTTAAACGTGGCTCATTAGAATTTCGCCTGATGGACAAGGTTGTTCATACTAAAAATGAGAATATGACCTCATGGAGCGGAGCCGCGTTTAAAGAGAATGAAGACTCAGCTCAAAGAAGAATTTTTAATGGTATGAGTGGACTACTTTTTAAAATAAATGAAGAAGATGAACAAGTGTTCGTTTTCTATCCAAATGAAGATGTAGTAGTAGTTTACGAGTATGAAGAGCTAAAATCTCACCTAATGCTCTCTTATGCTTTAACTATACATAAAGTGCAAGGAATGGAGTATGATATAGTCGTTATTCCCATGACTTTTTCACACTATATTATGCATAATACTAAGCTTATTTATACTGCAATTACAAGAGCAAAACATAAGTGTATTTTAGTTGGTGAGGCGATGGCATTTGAGAATGCTTGTAAGAGGTTTGAAGTAACACGGCGAGATACTGTGTTAT
>CAZPRE010000051.1:1016-11514 GCA_964588875.1 uncultured Sulfurimonas sp.
TGGAACTATAAATCAATATGGCATGATAGTACGGCGAGATACTGTGTTATTGGAACTATAAATCAATATGGCATGATAGTACGGCGAGATACTGTGTTATTGGAATTATGCTGAGTATTTAACATAAATACAAATCAAAATGATTGAAAAAACAGACCCAAAGATTTTTTGGATAACTAGAGAACTTTCTCTAGTTATAAAATCTATTTACTCTCTATTTCAGTTACTAGTTCTTTTTCAGAGCTAATAGTTTTAATATTTTTAATGATTAGGTTTTCTACATCAACAACAACAATTTTTTCCGTATCCATATCAGCTCTATATCCAGTTGCTACCACTTTATCATCTAAAATATAAACTGGGTGTTTAAAGTCTTTAAGGCCTGGCATGATAAACATTGATCTAATTAATGAGGGTGCAGAACTAACATCGGCTATAAAAATAGTCTTGTTGTCAGCCAAGTATGTAGGTGATT
Organism: uncultured Sulfurimonas sp.; assembly: GCA_964588875.1. Classification (GTDB taxonomy): domain Bacteria; phylum Campylobacterota; class Campylobacteria; order Campylobacterales; family Sulfurimonadaceae; genus Sulfurimonas. The sequence continues at coordinate 1,492 of CAZPRE010000051.1, forward strand.
TTGTTACAAAGTAATCATTACAGATATGAGCACCATCTTTTGAGAAAGCGAAAATAACTTTTGAAGTGTCAGCAGAAATTACGAGGGGTTTATCAAACTGATCACTAAGTGTCATATCAGCAATAGTTGTCCCAACTACTAGTCTAGGTTTTACATTTTCATCAGTCTTAGCACTACATCCTATAAATAGAAAAGCGGCTAAAAGTCCTGCAATAATTTTTGTCATTTTTTGTCCTTGAGTTAATTCTTGAAATAATACTAAAGCATAGTTGTAATTGTAATATTAATAAAATGTAATTATTTAGGTTAATAAATTCTAAAGAGTAGGAATATTATTAAAAATGTTGTAAAATTCCAATACAAAAACAGATTGCATTAGTGCAATGGGCTTCCCGCCGAGGGAAACCTAGTGTTAACGTAGATAATGGGACAAGTTCCATTATTGTAATAATTAAGATGAAGGGTTCCCTTCATTTTAGAATAAAATTAAGGAAATAAATAATGGCATGGGCAACAGCAAGTCACATATTAGTAGATAGTGAAGAAAGATGTAATGAGATTAAAGCAGAAATAGAAAATGGCATGAGTTTTGAAGATGCAGCAAAGACGAATTCAAGCTGTCCTTCATCTGCTCAAGGTGGAGATTTAGGTAAGTTTGGTCCTGGACAAATGGTTCCAGAGTTTGATAAAGCAATTTTTAGTGGTGATGTTGGAGTTCTTTATGGTCCGATTAAAACACAGTTTGGTTATCACCTAATCGATATCACTGGTAGAGGTTAGTCAAAAAAAATGGTAAAAGTATCTGCAATCCAGATGAGTATGAGCACAGATAAAAGCTCAAATGTTTCAAAGGCTATTTTATTAGTCAAAGAAGCGGCTCAGAATGGTGCAGAGATTATACTTTTACCAGAACTTTTTGAGGGTCTATACTTCTGTAAAGATATGGACTCTAAATATTTCCAATGGGCTTCACCTCTTAAAAATAACAAACTAATAAAACAGTTTTCAAGGCTTTCTTTAGAGCTAAATGTGGTTATATTAGTTAGTTATTTTGAAAAAACACAAGACTCTTACTTTAACTCACTTGTCTGCATAAATGCGGATGGTGTTGTTATGAATAATTACCGTAAAACACATATCCCAGATGGTCCTGGATATGAAGAGAAGTTTTACTTTAAACCGGGGGATACAGGCTTTAAAGTTTATGACACCGCGTTTGGTCGTATTGGAGTAGGTATCTGTTGGGATCAGTGGTTCTGTGAAACAGCAAGAGCTTTGGCTTTGATGGGTGCAGAAATCATCTTCTATCCAACAGCCATAGGAAGTGAACCTGAAATTCATTTAGACTCTAAAGAGCATTGGCAGAGAGTTCAGATGGGTCATGCGGCTACAAATACAGTTCCGGTTGTTGTAGCTAATCGTTTTGGAAAAGAAGTAGGGGAAAGTTGTGAAATAACTTTTTACGGTTCTTCTTTTATAACCGATTATACGGGCGAAAAAATAGCGGAAGCCTCAAGAGATAAAGAGGAAATAATTTATGCTAATTTTGACTTAGCACAAAATGCTTCGCAAAGAGAGTATTGGGGATTGCTTCGTGATAGACGAAGCGAAATGTATAGTACTATTTGTAAAAAAGAAGTTTAAATCTATTTAAGATTGGAGAGCTTCTTTTTTCCTTTTTTGATATGAAAGGTAATAAGTTCAAGTTCCTCTTTAATGATAACTCTTTTTGCTTGATTTGATTCAAACTCTAACTCGCTTAAAATTTTAACTCTTTTCTTTTTTAGCTTTTGGAGGAGAGTTTTAAGAGATTTCTTTTTACTTTTAAGCTCAAAGTCTTCCATATTCAGTGACTTTAAAACATTATGTATAAATTTTTTAACACCCATTTCTAATCCTTTTTATCAAGTATTTCGTCTACTTCACCTTGTGTAATGTACATCTCGTCTTTTACATTTTCTAAGTCACTACTTCTTTCAACAAACAAAATCTCAGCCATGTTTACTAAATTATTTCTAATATTGTAAGCATAAACGCTATCATTCATTAAAGATGTTGCCATCTGATTTGTAATATGTCGGTTACGTATTAAATTATCCAAAACACCATTGGAGATTATGTCATACTTTTGAGTGTTTAATCTAACCTTAGACAGTAACAATAGTGTTACATCCTCTTCGTCTGTTGTAGCAATTATATTTACATTTCGAAGTAATCCTGCCAAATTTATTTTAATATTTGAGTATTCTTCTTTTATATATTTATTAGTATGGCTTGAGTATTTTACTATGTTTTTTTGAAGATGTTTTGTATTTTTTATAGCTTCAACCATATCCCTATTTGCAAGTTTTAGTTTATATAACTCTTCTATATACTCAGGACTCATATCAGCCTGTGCTTTTGCACTAAAATCAATAATATCTCCATATATACCTTTTATCTTATGATGATAAAAATCTTCTATATTTATATATTTTTTAGAATAATTTTCTCTAATCACCTCTTCTAATTCAGCTGAGGATATAATTCTACTTCTTTTTAAATTTAAGCCATGAGTTATAATCTCAAAAGAGTTATCATAAAGGTGTTTTGTTTCTCGAATAAGTGCACCCATAGCAGTACTTGGAAGTTCTAAAACAGAATCATTTAAGTATTTAACAGTGTCATATTTAATCGAGTCTAATGACTCTTTAGGTTTTAATAATTTTTCTAAAAACACGACAAGTTTATCAATAAAAGGAACCATGACAATGACACCAATAGTATTAAAAATAGTATGAAAGATTGCAAGTTTAATAGTATAGTTATCTTGCACGATTGAAAAATAACTTGCAATATTATCCACAAGAAACATGATCTGATAAATAAAGACTATGGCAATAAGTCCAGTTGTAAGGTTGAAAATAAGATGAGCAGCGGCTAGCCGTTTTCCATCAATATTTGAACTCATTGCTCCTATAATTGCAGTGATTGTAGTACCGACATTAGCACCTATAGCGAGGGCTAATGCATTCTCATAACTTATCTGTCCTGCAGCTAACGCGGTGATAATTAACACTAATGTGGCATGGGAAGATTGCATTACAACAGTGGCAAGTATCCCTATAAGACTAAATATGAAAAGACCTTTATATCCGCCAACAGCATATGTTGAGAGATCTATAGTAGTTTTAAAAGCTTCAAAACCATCTTTCATATAGTGGATGCCTAAAAATAAAAAACCAAGACCAGTTAGTATGTAACCAATGCCCTTAAGTGAACTGCTTTTTTGAAACAAAAACACAATTCCAAAGACAAGCATAGGCATAGCATAAGATGCAATATTTACTTTTAATCCATAAGCGGCAACTAGCCATGCACCCGTTGTAGTTCCGAGATTTGCACCAAAGATTATACCGATACCTTGTGAGAGTCCTAATAGACCAGCACCTAAAAAAGAGATGGTTAAAACAGAGACTAAAGAGCTTGATTGCATAATACTTGTAGAGATGATACCAAAGCCGATACTCTTGTAGAGTTTGTCAGTTGATTTTTTTAAGACTTTATCAAGTATACCACCTGAAAATATTTTAAATCCTTGCTCTAGTGAAAGCATACCAAACAAGAAAATTGCAACTCCAGTTGCAATCTCTTTAAAATTTGGACTCATCCATAACCCATATCCTAAAACCATAAGAACCAGGGGTAAAAATATATTTTTAGACATCATCTAGAGATCGCAGTATTATCTTTTCCAAATCTTCTAAGGGTGCTGAAGTGATACTTTTAAACTGAGTACGATTAAATGTCGCTTGGCGTTTAGCAAGTTGTGCTGTGTGAATTGAGATAAGTTCAAGCATTTTCTCTCTAGATACCTTAGAATCAAAATAGTCTAAAACTTCTACAATACCGATAGCACCCATCGCGTTTGGAAGACGAGAATATTTTTGTTCTAAGTAAGCTACTTCATTAAGAAGTCCAAGTGAGAGCATTTTAGAAGTTCGCTTAGAGATTCTCTCTTTTAAAACTGCTCTATCTACATCAATATTAAAAATATTTAGATTTTTAATTATAGGTTTAGGAGGATTTTCTTTAAACCATTGTGTTGGTGTTTGCCCTGAAGCTTCGTAAATTATGAGTGCTTTTTCTATACGGTAAGAGTCACTTTCACTTATGTTTTTCATATACTCAAAATCAATGTTAGAGAGTTCTTTATATGTAGAAATTAAATCTTTTAACTTCTTCTTAACAGTTTTTAAAACCTCTTGGCTAACTTTTGGAAGAGAGGAAAGTCCTTGAACAAGAGATTTTAAATAAAAAGATGTACCACCAACTATAACAAGATTTTTATTTTCTTCTTGACACTTTTTCACAACTTCTTTGTAGAGATCCATAAAGATATCAACACTAAAATACTCATTCGGATATAAAACATCAATTCCAAAATGCTTTACCGCGTTTAGCTCCTCTTTAGAGGGCTTTGCGGAGACAATATCTATCTCTTTATAGATGCTCAAAGAGTCAATAGAAAGTATGTAAGCATCAATTTTTAAAGCAATTTTAATAGCTAAATCACTTTTCCCAGAAGCTGTCGGACCGATGATAGCAAGTTGTTTTATAGAAATGCTATGCAAGGCATTTCACACACATATCTTTTTTCATTATGAAATTATATCATTTTAAAACAAGTTTCGCTAAAATAGACTTTAATATATTTATGAGGCTAAAAGTTGCAAAGAATTATACAAAAAGCAAAAGATTTTAACGAACTTGTTATGTTCGAACACTCTATATTTTCTCTTCCATTTATTTTTATTGCCATGACTGTCGCAGCTGATGGTTGGTTTGGCTTTTATTTACTTGTGATGGGTGTTTTTGCAGCACTTAGTGCAAGAAACTTTGCAATGGGGCTTAATCGTTATGCTGATCGTGATGTGGATGCGGCAAATCCTAGAACTGCAGGCCGACCCAATGTAGATGGAAGACTTGATAGTTCAAGTATCATGATTTTCATTCTAGTAAATGCTTTTGCTTTTATCACCGTAGCATACATGATAAATTCCCTCGCATTTTGGCTCAGTTTTCCAATACTTTTAGTGCTTGGTTCATACTCATACTTTAAACGTTTTTCATCTCTAGCCCATATTGTTTTAGGTGTTTCTCTTGGTCTAGCACCTATTGCGGGAGTTGTAGCGGTTCAAGCCAGTATTCCTATATGGTCTGTTTTACTGAGTTTAGGAGTTATTTTTTGGGTTGCAGGATTTGATCTGCTTTATTCACTCCAAGATATAGATTTTGATAAAGAGAATAACCTTCATTCAATTCCTTCTCAGTATGGAGCTGAGGCTACTCTGTTTATCTCATCTCTTTTTCATGGACTTGCCGTTATTTTTTGGCTTCTTTTTGTCTGGTCTGCTGGGCTAGGTTTATTTGCTTTTATAGCCGCGTTTGGTTCGGGAGCCGTTTTAGCTTATGAGCAGAAGTTAGTGCGTCGAGATTTCACTCAAATAGACCGTGCATTTTTTACTGTAAATGGTTATTTAGGTGTTGCATTTTTTGTACTAATAATCTTAGATAAGGTGGTGTCATAATGCCGCATTTAGTCCCCGCTTCGATAAGTTTAGTTCTTAGTGAAGAAGGAGAGATTTTAGAAGAGGGTAAAGAGTATTGTGCTCGAATAGAAATGCCTGTTCATCCTAAACATGATGTTGGTATTTTCTTTAAGGCACAGAGTAAACCATTAGCTAAAATTAACAAGATACATGAGCGAGATGAAAAAGAGGCTAAACAATGAATATGACACATTTTGAAAACTATGTTTTAGAGTATGTTGTTGTAGTTATGGCTGGTGTGATTTTGTATCTTCTTTATTATGTTTTTGCAAAAGATTCTGCTTATAATAAAAATATCCATTCAGTCGCAACTGTTGTCGAAGAGTTAAATAAAGAACTTTTTTATATGAAAAAGAAACTTTCAGAAACACAAAAAAGTATTAAAGATAATTCACAAAGAATGAATGATGAAGAGATATATCAAGAGATAGAGCGTAGTGTTTACGATATGGTTAAACCAATTTCTCTTGGCTTACAACAGATGCAAGCTAATATTAACGAGATAGATGCTCAGATAGATTCTCGTATTTCTTCACTAGAAAGTGGTGTAAAGCAGATTATAATGCCATCTTCAGTTCAAGCTAATGATGATGAAAAAATAATTTCACTCTTTAAACAGGGTGTATCTCTCGAGACAATTTCAAAAGAGTTACACCTTTCCAAACCAGAAGTTGAGTTTGTTTTAAAAATCAACAAAATTAAGTAGGTAAGAGTAGTGAGTGCTGATAGAAAATTATTTACCCTAGTTGCCATTTTAATAGGTGTTAGCATTATTATGGCTTACTCCTTATCCTCATATACAACACTGCTTTTTGGTACAAATGAATTTCACTTTGCTGTTCGACAAGCTGCATTTGGAGTACTTAGTATTAGTCTTATATGGATTCTCTCCTTACTCGATCCTGATATATGGTTAAAACGCATTGGTTTCACTCTTTTTATAGGTGCTACCCTTTTGATGATAGGTATGCCTTTTTTTCCTGAGACTTATGTTGCGGCTGTTGGTGGAGCAAAAAGATGGATAAAAGTTTTTGGTTTTTCACTCGCTCCAGTTGAGTTTTTTAAAGTTGGATTTATCTACTTCTTAGCATGGAGTTTTTCTCGTAAACTTGGACACCATGATGATATGGGTTTAGGATATGAATTTAAACGTTTTGCCCCTTATGCTCTTGTTTTTGTTGGAGCGATGTTTATTATTGCCTTTGTTCAAAATGATTTGGGACAGGTTGTAGTTCTTGGCTTAACACTACTTTTTATGCTTATGTTTGCGGGAAGTAGCTTTAGATTTTTCTTCTCGATTCTTGGTGTATCGTTAGCTTTTTTTCTATTTTTTATTCTCACTGCAGAACATAGAATTATTCGTATAAAATCGTGGTGGGCACTAGCTCAAAATACTGTTCTTGAACTCTTTCCAGCTTCAATAGCCCAACAACTTCGTGTTCCAACCGAGGTCGAACCTTACCAGATAGGGCACTCTCTCAACGCCATTCATAATGGTGGTTTTTTTGGAGTAGGGCTCGGAAATGGAACTTTTAAACTAGGCTTTTTATCAGAGGTTCATACCGACTTTGTGTTGGCTGGAGTTGCAGAAGAATTTGGATTTGTTGGAGTACTGTTTGTGGTCTTTATTTTTCTGTGGATGATTCAGCGTATCTTTAAGGTTGCCAATAGAACAAAAGATACATCAGTTTATCTTTTTAGTTTAGGAATAGGATTAATGCTCTCTTTCGCATTTTTAGTAAATGCTTTTGGTATTAGTGGAATTACTCCGATTAAGGGAATTTCTGTACCTTTTCTCTCCTATGGAGGTTCTGCAATGCTTGGTGCCGCGTTTGGAGTAGGAATGGTCCTAATGGCTTCAAAAAAAGCAAATATGGGCGAAAGAAAAGATATTAGAAAGGTGGATAAGTCATGAAGCTTTGTATAACTGGTGGCGGAACTGGCGGACATCTGATGATTGCTGAGTCTTTAGTTGAGGCTACTGTAAATTCTGGATATGAAGCTATTTTTATAGGTTCAACTAAAGGACAAGATAGGAAATATTTTGAATCTCATAGTGCTTTTACTCATGTTTATTTTTTAGAAACAACAGGAGTTGTAAATCAAAAAGGTCTTGGTAAATTAAAGGCACTCTATAAGGTTTTTAAAGCGTTTTTAAAAGCAAGAGCTATTTTAAAAAAACATAAAATAGATGCAGTCTATAGTGTTGGAGGCTTCTCCGCTGCACCAGCCGCGTTTGCTTCACTTAGTAAGTTTCTTCCACTCTTTATTCATGAACAAAATGCAGTGACAGGAAGACTTAATGCTCTTTTAAAACCTTATGCGAAGAGTTTTATCTCTGCATATGATGAGAGTTCTGCAGTTCAAGGCTATCCCGTAAAAGAGATTTTTTATAAGACTGCAAAAGTAAGATATAAGTTTGGCTGTATAATATTTTTAGGTGGATCACATGGAGCAAAAGCCATAAATGATTTAGCATTAAGTGTTGCAAAAAAACTTCAAAGAAAAAATATTAGAATTATTCATCAAGCCGGTGAGGCTGATTATGAGAGAGTAAAAAAAGAGTATGAAGATTTAGAAGTAGATGTTGAGCTTTATGCTTTTACTAAAGAGTTACCATCTCTAATATCTAAAGCAGACCTAGCAGTATCACGTGCAGGGGCTAGTACACTTTGGGAGCTTACTACGAATGGTGTTCCAACTATGTATGTTCCCTACCCGTATGCAGCAGGTGATCACCAGTTTTTTAATGCTAAGTTTATAGTTGATAATGAGATGGGTTGGTGTGAAAGAGAAGATGAAGATTTAACTTCAAAACTTTTAGAAATTTTAGAAGAACCACTCCTTAAAAGAAGTGAGAAACTACTAGAGTATTCAAAAAGTGATGTTGCGTTTAAGATGATAAAGAAAGTAGAGGAAGTTGTTAAATGATAAGAGAATTAGCACAGAGTTTAGTAGATTTAATTTTTGATTGGGGTTATCTAGGTATTTTTTTAATGATGGCTATAGAGAGTTCATTTGTTCCATTTCCTAGTGAGATTGTACTAATTCCTGCTGGATATTTAGCTTCACAAGGGGATATGACTCTTGGTATGATCATGGTGTCGGCATTGGGTGGTTCAATGGTGGGTGCATTTATAAACTACTTTTTAGCACTAACACTTGGTCGTAAAATTCTCAAACGCTATGGAAAATATTTCTTTATTAAAGAAGACGCATTAGCAAAGATGGATGGATTTTTTGAGAAACATGGGCATATCTCGACTTTTATCGGTCGTCTTATTCCAGGAATCCGTCAACTCATTTCAATACCTGCGGGACTTGCTCGTATGAACCTTGTAGTGTTTTCAACTTATACGGCATTAGGAGCTGGAGTATGGGCTTTGATTTTAACTCTTTTAGGCTATTTTATAGGGGAAAATCAAGAGTTGATTAACATCTATTTAAAGCAAATTACTATTACTATAGTAGGAACTTTAGTAGTGCTAGGATATCTGTATTATAGATACCAAACAAAAAAATCATCAAATTAAGGAAATAAATATGATAGAACTAGAACAAAGTGCACCAGAATTCTGCCTGCCAAACCAAGATGACATTGAAATATGTCTAAGAGATTTAAAAGGAAAATGGATAGTACTTTACTTCTACCCTAGAGATAACACTCCCGGATGTACAACAGAGGCTTGTGAGTTTACGCAGGCTGCACCAGACTTTTCAGAACTAGATGCAGTTATTTTAGGTGTAAGTGCAGACTCTACTAAAAAACACAGAAGTTTTATAGAGAAAAAAGAGTTAGGTATTACACTCCTAAGTGATGAGTCAACAGATATGATGCAAGAGTATGGTGTTTGGCAGTTGAAGAAAAACTACGGTAAAGAGTATATGGGAATTGTTCGTACTACTTTAATAATAAATCCAGAGGGCATTGTAAAAGGTCTATTTGAAAAAGTTCGTGTAAAAGAACATGTAGCCAAGGTTCAAGCAGAGTTAGAAAGTCTGCAAGCTTAGAGATTAAAAAGCTATATTTAAATATGTTTTGAGTATAATTCGCGGATTTTTCTTCTTTAAACGCAGATGGAAATATTAAACAGATTATGTCAAAAGTTAGTGCGACACCCTTTTTAGGGCTGTATCGTCCGACATTTTCAAAGTCAACTAACAAAACTCTGGCTTGACATTAATAATATGTCAGCCCTTAAGGATTACCCCATGGTAACTATGAAAGACCTTTTAGAATGTGGTGTACACTTCGGACACCAAACTCGTCGTTGGAACCCGAAAATGAAAAAATATATTTTTGGTGTTCGTAAGAATATTTATATTATTGACTTACAAAAAACTTTACGTTATTTCCGTAACACTTATACAATCGTTATGGATGCTGCTGCTGAAGGGCAAACAGTATTATTTGTTGGTACTAAAAAACAAG
>CAZPRE010000052.1:0-3958 GCA_964588875.1 uncultured Sulfurimonas sp.
TCTCTTTTTAGCTCTAGTATTTAGCAGTTGTAGCGATAATGCAAGTGTTAATTTTTTTGATAAAAATATTGCAAACAAAGATATTGAGTGTATGAAACTTGTTGTTTTTCCTCCAGATCAAGAGATACAAAATTCTTTGAATAATCTGTATAAGTTTGAGAGTAACTGTGAGTATAAATTAGAAGTATCTAAGAAGAATGGTATTAGCTGTAATTCAAATCAAAATTTACAAAAAAAAGCTATGGGTTCTTTTCCCTCAAGTTATCTAAAAATACAGTTAAATAAAGGAAATCAACTTCTCTACAGTTACTATATAGACTTAAAAGAAGATGTAAAAGAGAGTGATGTAAAGAGAGCTTTTAATCGCTTAGATAATGATTTAAAGCTTAACTAGGTTTTATATTTATCTCCGTAATCTCTGCGGTAGCTCCAAGTCTCATAGGTGGTCCCCAGAAGCCTGTTCCTTTATTTACATATATCTGTAAGTTTTTAGTATGTTGATGCAGACCGCTAATATATGGTTGCTGTAGTTTGACTAAAAATTTAAAGGGATAGAGTTGTCCTCCATGGGTGTGACCGCTAAGCATTAAATCAATCCCACTTACTTCTTCTATGTACTTTGGTTGATGTGCTAGAAGTATAGTTGGTGAGGCTATTTCTACATTATGTAGAGCCGCGTTTAGATCTGGTATATGATGTCCTGCACGATAGCCAAAGATATCGTAAACACCAGCAAGATTAAAACCATTGCCTTCTTCACCTATATAAATATTTTCATTTTCTAAGACTCTAATATTAAGCTTTTTAATAGAGTCCAAAATCTTATCAATACCGTGAAAGTATTCATGATTTCCAACTATGAAAAATGTACCATATTTAGATTTAAGAGCCTTAAGCTCATCGAGTGGAGCTTGTATTTTTGATATATCCATATCGACTAAATCCCCTGTGATAACCACTAAGTCAGGATTCAAGGCATTGACTCTTTGTACGATGTTTTTTATATACTCCTCGTTTATAAGCCCTCCAATATGTATGTCACTAAGCTGAATTATTTTATACTCTTGTTTAAGGTTTTTTAACTCTATAGAAACTTTTTCAAGCTTGATAAATCTTGCTTCATACATTGACCTTGCACTAAGTGAACTCGCCACTAAGAGAGAAGATACATCAAGAGAGCGCTTAAAAAACTTTCTTCGTGAATCAGAGAGTGGAGTTTTTGAGAGTATAAGCCTTGAAATATCATAAATAATAGCTGTGCAAAAGAGTAGAAAAAGTATGCCAATCGGGACAGAAAAAAGAAAATAGAGCCAGTTTGGAATGTCGATATAGTAGCGACCAAGCATATAACCAATCATTCCTAGAAGATTGACAACAAGAAAAATTCTTAAGAGTGATTTGGTCCTATGATGCAGGTCAAGTTTAGCAATTAACCTTTTTGAGATGTACATATTTAGTAAAATAAAAACACCTAAAAAGGCTATAAAAAAAAGTAATGGATTCATAGAGATGATTATAACCAACAACTCTATTTTTGTTACCATACTCTGTATCGCCAGAGTTTTTATACTCTAAAAGTTCATACTGATATTTTTTCTCTTGGATCTTGTAGAGTAGTGTTATAACAGAACTCCATATTTAATATTTGCATACTCAAAACCAATAAAAATAGAAATACTATTTTAATTTTTGAACGCATCTGCAAAGATGGTTGTTGTCCAGTATGTTGCACTCTCAACATAGAAGAGAATAGATAATAATTTCATAAACAGACCTTTTGAATCAATATGAAATAATTATACTATTATTTTTAGTTCATGTCTGGTTTTGGAGTTGTTGGAGTAGATGCAGGAAGCATAGGATAAATAACTGGTGCTTTTCTACCTTCTAGAGCTTTTAAGAATTCTGTTATAGAATCTACATCTTTTTTGGATAGTTTAGTTCCAAGTTGGATTCTTCCCATTTCACTGATAGCTTCTTTTAAAGACCAAATTTTACCATTGTGATAATAAGGTGCTGTTTGAGTAATATTTCTAAGTGTTGGAACTTTAACCAAACCATTAGCATCACCTTTAAAGTCACCTACATCTTGGTGTTTATAAGTTGCCATAATATTAGATACATTCATTGATCCACCAAGAGCAATACCTGTATGACAAGATGCACAACCAACTTTGATGAAAGTATCTAAACCATCTTTTTGTGCTTGAGTCATTGCATTTTCATCACCATTTAAATAGTCATCATATACAGATGGAGTAACTAATGTTCTTTCATAAAGACCGATTGTATCAGCAGCTTTTTCAAATGTAATTTTTACATCTTTGCCATAAGCATTTTTAAATTCGTTTACATACTCTGGCATTGAATTTATAACTTCTTCAACATAACCTTTAGTTGATGACATCTCTTTGTGATCTTGCATTGGACCTTGAGCTTGTGCTTCTACATCTATTGAGCGACCATCCCAAAACTGAGTATCAAAAAATACTGCATTATAAACAGTAGGTGCATTTAAGTGGTGTGGGTTTGCAGACCATTTATGACCTATAGATGCTTCAACACCATCATCTCCACCTTCACCTAAGTTATGGCAAGAGTTACAGCTAATGATTTGACTTTTAGAAAGTCTAGGATCGAAAAATAACTTCTTTCCAAGTTCAACTTTTGCATCAGTAATAGGGTTCTTAGGATTATCTATTAACTTTAGTAACTCTGTTGTAGAGGTTGGTATAGCCTTAAGACCTGCACCTTTTGCACTGTCCATAAGCGATGATGCCGAAATAATTGATGCAGAAACTACTGCTAAAGAGATGATTTTTTTCATAATTTTTCCTTATTTTATTTATCAAAAGATAGTATATATCTTTTTGTAAGTAGAATTTTAACTAGTTATTCTTAAAGGAAAATTATTATCTTTTAAATATTTTTATTGATTAGATTAATGGCACTTTTTACGGCGTTTAGATAGCTGAGTGTTTTTGCCTCGCCTTTGTAAGCTATGTCAAACGCGGTACCGTGGTCAACTGATGTTCTCACAATAGGCAGATTTAAAGATATATTGACACTCTCATCAAAGTAAAGAGCTTTTAGAGGTGCAAGACCTTGATCGTGATACATAGCAACAAAGTAGTTGTAGTTCTTGCGAAAATGAGGAGTAAACGCGACATCTGGAACGATAGGGCCAACAAACTGCTCAAAGCCTATCATCTTGTTTGCACTTTTAATAGCCTTAGTAATTCTAAGTTCTTCATGTCCTAAAACACCATTATCACCAGCATGAGGATTTAGACCTAGAACGGCTATTTGTTCTTCTTGTATATCTTTATGTAAATCTAAAAAAAACTGTTTGAGTTTTTTGTACTGTATAGAGGCGGCTACTTCTTTTAATGGTATGTGTTCGCTAAAGAGTGCTACAAACATCTCAGGACATCCAAGCATCATAATAGCATCTTTATCAAAGTGTTGACGAAGTAGGTCTGTATGGCCTTTAAAATCAAGACCAGCCATCATCCAAGCCTCTTTGTGTATAGGCATTGTGACTACCGCGTTTGCTTCACCTGTTTCGCATAAGCTGATAGCACTCATAAATGAATCATAAGAGTACTTTCCAGACTTGGCATTTACTACACCCGCGTTTATATTAAATGAACCATCTACCGCGTTTAGTATAAAGTCCTTTGGAGTGTCAATATTTAAAAGCTCGGTAGCTTGAGAGAGCAGGTCCGCGTTTATGCAGTAGATAGGATTACAAAGCTTTGTAACTTCTTCGTGAGCCTTGAGAGCTATCTCAATACCAACGCCATTAAGATCACCGACACTTATTGCTATATTTTCCATTTTTTATCTTCCAATATCTTTTTCTTGTTTTTGCTTCAAGTTCTTCTTTCGCTATTTTAGCATCAGTAGCTTTTTTTAACCGGTGACAATATATCACCGTTTGATTTCTTTCTTCTCG
>CAZPRE010000052.1:4058-11267 GCA_964588875.1 uncultured Sulfurimonas sp.
AAAATTAGGGTCAGGTGATGAATATCCACTTTTATCCTAGCCTCTTAAGGATTTTAGATATAGTTGAAGTTGATACGTCTAAATATTTAGCGATACTTACTTGAGTATAGCCATCTTTTATCATGTTTACAATAGCTCTGTTTCTTTCTTCTTTGTTATTTACACCATTTAAATGCTCTTCTATGCTTTTTTGCTTATACAACTTTAGCTCATGCTCTTTAATATCTATCTTTCTTGTTTGCTCTTCTTTTAATTTTTGAAGTTCATCATCATTTAGATTAAGTTGTAAATGTTCTAAAATACCATCTTCTTTTAGCAATGCTATAAGTTGTGAATGTCTTGCGCACTCGATTACAGTTAGACTATTTTGCAGTAATGTAGCTAGTAAGGTAAACTCGTATTGTCCTATGTGTTCACTTATTTTGGCTTGTATGGGATTTTGTTCTATATACTTGTAAAGTGTAAAAAGATAACTCTTGTTTAGGATATAGTAAGACTTATATCTTCCTTGCCAAAGGTGTCCCGAACGCTTGTACTTTTTGTTAAAATAAATGGCATAATTACTATTTATCTGTCTCATAAACAAAGATAAGTTTTCCTCTGTAAGTTCTACAAGAAAATGATAATGATTGTCCATTAAGCAGTAGTCATGTACATTCACTTTATAAACTTTGCATGCTTTACATAGTATTTCTAAAAACTTATATTTGTCATCTGAACATAAATATATATTTGTTCTTGCAACTCCACGATTTATAATATGATGAAAGCCTGCAAAATCTATTCTCGGTCTTCTTGCCATTTAATACTCTTTAGTTATTAGATATGTGTATTTAGATTGTATCATAAAGTAGATATTCATCACCTGACCCTAAGCTTTCTAAGCTTTTACTTCTCCTCTTTGACTGTTTTTATAAAGTCTAACTTCTCTAAATACTTCTGATACTCAGCCCATCTTAGAGCTACTTTACTTTCATCTTGACTTGCATTTTTTAAAACTGATTTTTGAAACATGTTTATCTCTTATCTTGGCGTTTATCGTGTAGTAAGTCTCTTCATCTCTTTAACTGCATCAGCTAAAGCATTAAAAACACTTCTAGCGATAATACTTTGACCTATGTTGAGTTCTATGATTTCTTCTATCTTCATCATTTCATGAACATTATGATAGTTGAGTCCATGACCTGCTGCAACTTCTAGACCTAGTTTATTTGCATGAGTGGCAGCATTCTTTATATCTTCTATAGACTGTTCAAGTTTATCTGAGAGTTCGTAACGCGGTAGTTCTAACTCTTTTACAGAGTGGTTTGAGTAGGGGAGTGAAGAGTTAAGCATGGCAAATAGATTTGCAAAGCTTCCAGTATGGAGTTCAACCATCTCAGCACCTAAGTTTTTTGACATATCCATAGCTTCTATAGTAGGGTCAACAAAAAGTGACACAGGAATGTAGGAGTCATGCAGTTGTTCTATGGCAAACTCAAGTTCATTATGGTAGTTGAAAACATCAAGTCCACCCTCTGTAGTTACCTCTTCGCGTTTCTCAGGTACAAGAGTTGCACGATGTGGTTTTAAGTCACAAACTATGTTTAAAATGTCTTTATCTATTGCACACTCTAAGTTTACTGGAACTGCAGAACTCTGAATGATTTTTATTGCATCTATATCGTGAATATGGCGTCTATCTTCACGTAAGTGAATTGTAATTTGGTCAGCCCCATTTTGGCAAGCTACATAAAGAGCCTGCATGATATCTGGGTCATTAACACGTCTAGCCTCTCTTAAAACGGCAACATGGTCTATGTTAATACCGAGTGTCATACTACTCTTCACAGTTAGCCTTTCCTGCAATATTTAGAAGAACATTGTAGTTAAATTGTAAATCACCCTCAGTTATAACATCGCCTATATAGACTTTTATTAACTTTGGCTTTTCATAAGGAGCATGTTCAAAAACAGTCTCTAATGTATCATCTATAAAAATGGGAACTATATCAAGTTTGTTAGCTTTGGCAATTTTCTCAGCGCCACTTTGAAAGGGTTGAACACATTTTTTCTTGTTTCTCTCTCCCTCTGGGAATATATAAACATTTAAATCATCAACTTTAGCAAGAGTTTTTTTCATATTTTTAAAAAACTTTAAGAGACCTTTTCCATTGTTTAGATCAACACTCATACATCCACTATATTCAAAAAACTTACCATATATTGCATCAAGAAGTTCTTGTTTAGCTATCCAAACACCACTTTTATCACTGTTTGCAAAGATATGTTCCATAACCATGATATCTAAGAGCGAACGGTGATTTATTGCATATAGAATTTTGTCTTTTTCTGGAAGTGTTCCATGTACTTCTACTTCAACATTTAGAAATTCTAGAACTGTTTTAGAGTAGTTTTGTCTATCGAGAGAAAGTTGTTTATAACCTGGTTTAAGAGTTATATATGGATGAAAGAAAGTCTTCTTAAAAATGTTAATATATTTATAACCGAGTTCGATCATAAATATATATTTACCCAGAGTTTTTAGCATATTCCACCTTTTATTTAAAGGGAGATTATAGCTAAAAAAGTTAAATATTACTTATATTTTCCTGATCGATGTCCTGGGTGTTGATAATCGTTACGCTCACACGCAGCGAAAAAACTTGCAATACCCATAGCTATTATGTAAGCCATTTAGTTCTTTTTTAAAGACATCTCTGTCTCCATAATTCTTATCTCATCATCTGCAGTTATTCTAATTTCGTCATCTGCTATAAGCTTTTTTCGGCTAATCTTCTCAGGATAATTAAAATGATTTAATATATGCTTGATACAGTTAATACGAGCTCTTTTCTTATCATCTGAACGTATAACTGTCCAAGGCGCATGATCTGTGTGAGAGGCTAAAAGCATGGAATATTTTGCAATTGTGTACTTATCCCAAAGTTCTTGAGACTTTTCATCTACTGGTGAGAGTTTATACTGTTTGAGTGGATCTGTACGGCGTTCATCAAACCTTCTTTTTTGCTCATCTTTACTAACAGAGAAATAAAATTTAAAAATTTTAATATCTGAGTTGATAAGCATTTTTTCAAACTCTGGAACCTCGTGTAAAAACTCTTTATGCTCCTCTTGTGAACAAAAATCCATAACAGGCTCAACACCACCACGATTATAGTAACTTCTATCCAATAATACTATCTCTCCTGCTGATGGTAGATGGTGAACATAGCGTTGGAAGTACCATTGAGTTTTTTCTACATCACTTGGCTTATCAAGTGCTATAACTCTAGCGCCACGTGGATTAAGATGTTCTGTAATTCTTTTAATCGTACCACCTTTACCAGCCGCATCACGACCTTCAAAAATCATAAGTACTTTTTCTCCAGTAGCTTTTACATGGTTCTGCATCTTAAGTAGCTCAATCTGAAGTCTGTTAAGTTCACTTTCATAAGCAAGTGTCTCTTTTTTTCTCCAAACTATGACTTTATTTTTTTGTTTATTAGTTTTCTTTTTTTTAGGAGTCTCATCTCCATAATATTCTTGTATCTTTGTATTTAACTTTTCTTTTTTTGAACTCATGTAATCCCCTATAATTTTATTTATCTATGACAATTATAAATTAACTAATATAAAAAGAGTTTGAAATTAGCTTATTTAGTTCATTTACATCATCACTATTAGCAAAACAGCTTTTTTCTCCACATACCATAAAGCCATCATCTTCACTAGATTTTAGTTGAATGAATGGGTACGATAATGCTGCTAGTTCATAAGAGACCGCGTTTAGATTAGAAGTAGTTGACTTAATCGTTCGCTCTCCTTTTAAGTATCTAAACATCTGTTTTAATAAATATGGAGAGTATATAGGTTTACGACCTAAATCATAAGAGTTGTACTCCATAGTTTTAAATGCAAAGTGAGTGTATTTGTCATCTTCAAGAAGTGAACCTAGAGAGATAAGAACATCAACCATTACACTTATAGAACTTGTGTATGTATTATCTGCAGTCTCTGCTTTAGTTACAAACTCTCCTGTACTAAAGTTCCATTCACCTTTGTTGTAAAACTCTTCAAGAGCCTTGTTTGTAAAACGCTGTGCATGAATAAGATAAAGCTCATCTTGAGTACTTCTGTAGGCCGCTATAAGAGCAGCACAAAGAAAAGCATAATCTTCTAAAAAAGCTTCAACTTTTGGTTTTTTATGAATAAGAGTCGTATGGTATAAAATGCCATCAAGATACATGGTTTCTAAAAGGGCATCTAAACTATCGATAGCTTTTTGCTTATAGGAACACTCAATGCTTCCGAGAAGGAAAAGAGATTTTATCATCATGGACATCCAAGATGTTTGAACCTTTTTATCTATAAAAGGATACTCTCTTGTTTTTCTAAGTTCTTGAAGCACTATTTTAACATCATCAAAGTAGTCTGGCTTAATACCATCTTCAAAACGAATAATATTTTTACCCTCAAAGTTTCCTTCATGAGTTATACCCATTTGAGCTATCATTGATTTGATGTTCTCATAGCCAGCATTCACTAAAGCATCATGAACTTCATCGTATGTATAGATAAAGTAAGTTCCCTCTTCACCTTCAGTATCTGCATCACTAGCTGAGTACATAAGGTTGTCTTCACTCATAAGGTTAAACCAAAAGTCTGCAATCTCTTTAGCTGTCTCTAAATGAGTCTGATTATCGTAAGATAAGTAACTCTGAGTATATACTTCACAGAGTAGAGCATTGTCATAAAGCATCTTCTCAAAGTGTGGTACTAGCCATTCATCATCAGTTGAATATCTACAAAAACCACCATCTACAAGGTCATACATACCACCTTTTTTCATGGCGTTTAGAGTGTCTATACTCATTGCACGAGCAGATTTATCATCATAAAGTCTATCTATTGTTAGTAGAGTGTTTAGTGTTGAAGAATGAGGAAATTTTGGTGCTACTGAAAAACCTCCATTTTGTGTCTGATAGTTATTTTTGGCTTGAAGCATAAAGTTTTTAGAGAAATCCTCTTTTAAAACTGTAGCCTCTTTTGGATGTGAGCTTTGATTTAAAAAGCCCTCAATCTCATCAGCATTTTCAAAAAGTTTAGGATCCATCTCTTGGACTTTTGCAGATATGAGTTTTGTTAGATCTTTAAACCCCATTCCCTCAATACTACCAGAGTTTGACTCAGGTGGTATGTATGTCCCTGCAAAAAAAGCTTTATTTTGCGGTGTACAAAAAACCGAAGTTGGCCAACCACCGGAGCGACGATTTAAAAGTTGATGCACTTCTTGATAATGTTTATCTATGTCAGGTCTCTCTTCACGATCAACTTTAATACAAACAAAGCCCGCGTTTAAGATATCTGCACACTCTTGGTTCTCAAATACAGTCTCTTCCATAACATGACACCAGTGACAAGATGAGTAACCTATACTTATAAATATAGCTTTATTCTCTTTCTCGGCTTTAAGAAACGCCTCATCACACCAAGGCCACCAATCAACTGGATTTTCTTTGTGTTGTTGTAGGTAAGGACTATCTTCTATCTCTAATCTGTTTGCCATAATATTTCTCTTTTTATTAATGAATTTATTTATTAGAGATAGAGTATGTAAATATTGCTAATGAAGTGCTGAAAATTGTAAGTAGTGTTGTGATTTTAGTTTTATGTGTTTCGGTGAACAAGCTGATTGTTTGAGACTATTTACCAAAACAGTGTATCTTAACCTTAAGTTATTTGTGTAAATTTACTTGATGATTGGCATCCCGAGATTAAAACACTGAGTGTTAATTAAGCCTTTGTAGAACACACTTCACCAATATCTTCATTCCAAACTTCAGGATACTTTTGTATGAAAGTGTCAAGTATATCTTTACACTCTTGGTTATCCATAACTATGACTTTTACACCAAGTTCTCTTAGGGTATCTTCTCCACCATAAAATGTTGTATTTTCTCCAATGATTACTGTCCCTATTTTAAACTGTCTAATCAGACCGCTACAGTACCAACATGGAGAGAGTGTAGTTACTAAAATAGTATCTCTGTAATCACTCTGTCTTCCTGCATTTCGAAAAGCATCGGTCTCACCATGTGCAGAAGGATCACTGTTTTGAACTCTTCTGTTTCGTCCTTCTCCTAGGAGCTTTCCATTTTTATCAAACAAAGCTGCACCAATTGGTACTCCACCTTCACTTAATCCTATTTTAGCTTGTTGTATTGCAACACTTAGCATGTCATCATAATTATTCATTTTATATATTCCTTCTATTAGAAATTTAATCATCCTATTTTATGTGCTTGAAAACTATTTATATTTGCATTACTAGTAGATATCTTTGGTTTGACAAAGTCTAAGTGTAGTTTATTTTTTACAAACATTATATCATTGATTTCATTATTTAGTGCCATTAAGTTTGCATTATAATAGTCATTGATTGTTCCTATATCAATCCACTGGAACGGAAGGTTTAATCCGTATATAGTAACATCATTTTGAACAAGCTTGGGAAACAAGTCAGAACCAATATCATAGTTTCCTATATTTGGAATATGTGACAAAACTTCTGGCTCAAAAATATAGATTCCTGTATTTACTAAGTTTGAACGAGCATCTTCTATATCTGGCTTCTCTTGAAATGAAACAACTTTACTTGATGTATCGAGTTCAACTACACCATACTTCCAAACAGAGGACTTTGGCACTTCTTTTAAGAGTATAGAAGCGATTCCACCTCTCATCTTATGCGACTTGATAGCTTGCTCAAAATCTACATCAATAATAGAGTCTCCACATATAACTAGGAATGTATCATCAAAGAAAGATTTTTCATTTTGAATTTTTTTCATACCAGCTGCAGAGCCTACAGCATTTCCTTGTCTTTGCCCATTATGAATACTTCCTTCGAAGGAATAACTTATATTAACCCCAAGCTCTTCACCATTTTTGAAATAATCTTCTATTGTCTCAGAAAGATATGCTGTATTAATTACAATATCTTTAAAGCCATTTTCTTTGAGTCGTAATATAATAAGTTCCATAACAGGAACACCTAAAATAGGCAACATAGGCTTTGCCAGTGTATTTGTTAATGGTTGTACTCTCGTGCCTCTTCCTGCTGCTAAAATCATAGCTTTCATAGTTGATCCTTTAATATTTTATATTGTAAGTATAAGAAAAGTTTGTGCAAATATTTTGCAAGAAAGAAGATGTACAAAATAAATT
>CAZPRE010000053.1:0-11219 GCA_964588875.1 uncultured Sulfurimonas sp.
TCGGTATATCTCATTGCCGCAGCAGAATCACCATCAACAGAACCAAAGTTACCTTGGCCATCAACAAGTTCCATTCTCATAGAAAAATCTTGAGCCATACGAACTAGTGCATCATAAACAGAATTATCACCATGTGGATGGTACTGACCAATCACATCACCAACGATACGAGCTGATTTCTTATACTTAGAACCATGAGAAAGACTTAGTTTATCCATCGCATATAGTATACGTCTATGAACCGGTTTAAGTCCATCTCTAACATCAGGAAGTGCACGACCTACGATTACACTCATTGAGTAATCAAGGTAGCTATTTTGAAGAGTCTCTTCAATATTTATTTGTTGTATATCGTCGTTGTTTAGCAAATCGCTCATTTAAAACACCCTAGTAGTTTAAAATTAAATTCACTTATAATATCTAAACTTCCCTTAATAAATATATAATACTAAAAAGACTAATTACATTTTTGACTCAATAAGTAAATAAATTCCCACCTAAAAAATATACAAGTATTTTTAAACTGATTAAAAGATAATCAATTAATGACTTAATTTTTGTATAATCAATTGTAGTTTATTATATAGCTACAGCATTAACTGGTGGTGGGCATGTTGATGAAGAGACTGAGCAAGTTGGTCTTGATGAAGCTGTTCATGGTGAAAAAACTTTAAATATATAAAAAGTTGATTTAAACTGCGAAAGTGGTTACAATTTTACAATTTTAAAATTATAAAGAGGCAAAGACCTCTTTAACAAATATGGAGTCTTAATATGAAAAGAGTAGAAGCAATTATAAAACCATTTAAACTAGAAGATGTAAAAGATGCACTTGCAGAGATTGGTATTGAAGGTATGACTGTTAGTGAAGTAAAAGGTTATGGTCGTCAAAAAGGTCATAGTGAACTTTATCGTGGTGCTGAGTATGTTGTAGATTTCTTACCAAAAATTAAAATGGAAATGATAGTAGATGGCAAAGATGTAGATCAAGTTACAGCTACTATTGTTGAAGCGGCAAGAACTGGTAAAATTGGTGATGGTAAAATTTTCGTTAGTGAAATTGAACAGATTATCAGAATAAGAACAGGTGAAACAGATATAGAAGCTATATAATTACATTTAAATCGTTTCAAATCTTCACACTTCCGCAGAATACTTCTGTGGAAATATTAAAATGATTAATTTTTAATCAGTCAACTCCCCCAAAAAAATATATTTTAGATAAAATCACCCTCATATTGACTAAAAAGGGTACATTCTCATGCTAGAAGCTGATTTTAAATACGTCATCGACACATTCTTCGCACTATTTTCTATGGTCTTAATTATATTTATGGTTCCAGGTTTTGCAATGCTTGAAGCTGGACTAGTTCGAACTAAAAATGTAACAGCAGTACTGACAATTAACATGATTATTTATGCAGTTGCATCAATAATGTTCTTACTAATAGGGTACACAATAGCCTTTGGCTCTTGGGAAAGTACCTCTATGAGCATGTGGGCTGCATTTCTATTTCAAATGGCATTTGTAGGTAAGAGTGTAAATATTATGAGTGGTGGTATGAGTGAACGTGTAAGAATTATTCCAGTAGCTCTTTTTGCTGTAATGATGGGTGGTTTTATATATCCTAGTGTAGTAAATATCACTTGGGGAGCTGATATTTTAGCAGGTACATTTTTAGACATTGATATGTATGATTTAGCTGGTTCAACGGTCATTCACTCAACTGGTGGTTGGGCTCTTTTAGCAGGTCTAATTATTATGGGTGCGAGAAAGGGTCGTTATGTTAAAGGCAAAGTAAGAGCAATTCCCGCTTCAAATATTCCACTTGTATTTTTAGGTGGCTTTCTTCTATGGATAGGTTGGTTTGGGTTTAATGGAGGGAGTGTTGGTTCTATCTCAAGTGTAGAAAGTGCTGATGCTGTCGCCCATACAATTATGAATACTAATACGGCAGGATTAGCAGGTGCTATTGTTGCTTGGATCATTATGTATGCTAGGTACAGACTGTTTGACCTCACAATGATGGTCAATGGTGCTTTAGGTGGGCTTGTTGCTGTAACTGCTGGACCTGATTTATACGATATGTATACACCTATTTTAGTTGGTGGTATTGGTGGAGCTTTAGTTGTACTCGCTATTCCATTATTTGATAAGTTTGAGCTTGATGATCCTGTTGGAGCACTCTCAGTACACCTTGTAAATGGTATATGGGGAACACTTGCTGTTGGCATATTTATAGATAGTGTTTCATTTATGTCTCAGTTAAAAGGTGTTCTTATTGTAGGTGTCTATGTATTTAGTATCTCATTTATAGTTCTTTATGTTATCAATAAAATAATTAAGTTTACAGCAGATGATGATGAACAGATGGAAGGTATGGATGCAGTTGAATGTGGTATATCAGCTTACCCAGAATTTAAACGCTCTATCTAAAGTATATTAGCTTAGGCTTGACCTAAGTTAATGCTTATGTAACTCATAATTTGATATTATCCTTTTCATGATTAGGCATAGCAGTTCTCTTTTTTTTTCTTTCATTGTTCATATAATTTTATTAGTGTTTGCTTTTTACACATATAAATTTGTTTCATCTCAAAAAAAAGAGGAGCTCCCTGAGCATCGAGTCTGTGTGGAACTTTGTCATTTTCAAGAACCTAAACCCAAAGCACAAGTTCCTAAACCTACACCTAAGCCCAAACCCAAACCTAAAAAAATAGAGAAAAAAGTTGTTAAAAAAGAAGTGCCTAAAAAAGTGATCGCAAAAAAAGAGATTTTAATTGTTAAAGAGGAAGAAGTAGAAGTTATTATTCCTAAAAAGGTTCAAATACTTATTCCAAAAGAGGAGCCAAAAGTCATTCTCATAGAAGAAATTACTGAAGTTGAGAGTGCTTCACAAAGAAACATTAGACTTGAAAAAGAGTATATAGATGACAATGTACTAAAAATTAGAGAGCTTATAAGTGACAATCTCTACTACCCAAGAAGTGCCCGTAAACGCGGTATAGTTGGTGATGTTGTGGTTAAGTTTACACTACTAAAAAACTCAGAAGTAGATAACACCTCCATTGTCTCTTCTGCGAGTGAAATTTTAAGTCGTGCTGCAATTAAAACCATACAAGACCTCTCTGGAGAATTTCCTCAACCTAAGACAAAACTTACTCTACATGTTCCAATTAGCTACACTTTACAATAACAAATATACATTAATAGTGTTATTTTTCTAGACTCTTAAGCTCAGGAGACCAATTTATTGAGTCTGTGATCCAGTTAGATAGCAAAACTTTACCTAACGAACTCTTCTAAAACTACTCAGTGTTACAAAGTAAGAGTGCTCATCAAAGAGATTTAAGATAGGATTATAACATAGCTAATATCTTTTAATATGATACAATTCCGCCATTAAGGACTAAAATGAAAGAAAAAACTAAAATAAGTTATTATCCAAGTAGAAATAAAAAAACTGAAATTTATAATGAAGATGAAACTCTTGTAACAAAACTTTATCATGATGCTAAAGATGCTTATGTTAAAGAATTTACCCGTGAAAAAGATGGGGCTAAAGAAATTAAACACTTAAATGTAAATGGCATTGTGTCAAAGCTTGAGCATTTCGTAGATGGCAAGAGAGATGGCATCGAAACGAAATACTTAGTTTCCAAAGCAAACAAAACTGTAAAAAGCACTAAAACCTACCATGAGGGAAAACTACACGGTGAATGTAAAACATATAACGCAGTTGGTGACATAATTAAACAAGAAGTTTTTGTTCACGGTCAACTACAAAAAAATACATAATGCACAAAGTCTACATAGAGCTAACGTCTAAGTGTGGACTCTCTTGCGACTTTTGTCCATCGGCAAACAGAACTACTTCAAGTATGAGCCTAGAACTCTTTAGAAAAATCAACATGCAAGTAAAAGAGTTTACAAAAGACATAGCATACCATGTCGTTGGCGATCCTCTTTTAGTGGATAACTTGGGAGCATATTTAGATATTAGTCATGAGGCTGGTCTAAATGTTCATATAACTACTGCTGGATATTATTTAAAGCCTTCACATACTCAAACTTTAAATCATCCCTGCATCAAACAGATTAATTTTTCGCTCAATAGCTACAGAGGAAACTCTCTACCAATTTCGCTTGATGAGTACCTCCAAAAGATTGCCGCGTTTACTTTAGAGTTTCGCACACTTAACTCAAAATCTTTTATAAACTACAGACTATGGAACAAAGAAGAGGATAACTCTCACCAAAGTTACAATAGCGAAGTAATAAAAATTATGTTTGATAAGTTAGAAGCAGGGCAACCTGAGGAAGAAGTTGATGTAAAACAGAGATTACGTGTGATTTCAAAAGTACTTTTTAACTTTGACTCTCTTTTTGAGTGGCCAGCTCTAAGTGCTGATTTTGTAAGTGATAAGGGATATTGTCATGGGCTTAGTTCTCAAATGGCGATACTAAGTAGTGGGAAAGTCGTTCCTTGCTGTTTTGATTATGAGGCGATTATAAACCTTGGAAATGTGAAAGATGATTCTTTAAAAAGCATAATGGCGACTCCGAGAAGTCAAGCCATTATAGATGGCTTTAAAAATGGTGTTATAAGCGAAGAGTTATGTAAACATTGTGCTTATCGAAGTAAGTTTGATGACTAGGCTCTCTTTTTAAGCTCTAGTCTGTCATACATTCCAAGCATGTTGTTATAGTCTTCATGAAGTGTTATATCTGTAAGAAGTGCATCGCCATCTAAAACGCGAAGTGCCTTATAAACACTCTCTTTAGAAAAAATATTGTAAAGAGCCTCTTCATACTCACTAAAGTCAAGTTCTGACTCTTCCATTTTTACTAACTCTACGATGATATGACCAAACTTATCAGCTCCATACTCTAAGAGTTCAAGTGCTTCTTCTGTCTCGCCAAGTGAGAGTAAAACTTGCGCTTTAAACTCTCGAAGTGTGAAGTTGTTTTTAAATATAACACCGATGTACTTCTCAATGTTGAGACTATCTTCTAGTTGTTCTATTTCAACCATTACATCTTCAGGGTCATAATCTTTGAAGTTTAAGACCATGTCTCGGATGAGTTTTCCGTTGTTTTTGTTGTTATAAATCAAGTCTTGTATCGGGTAAACTTCTGAAACGGTAGGTACAATCATCTGACAAGAGTAAAACCCAAGATAGTCGTACTCTCGTAAGTAACTCTCTTTTCCCATTGATTCTAAAATACTAATGAGATAGATGTGTTCTTCTTTTGTCGTAGTTCCCTCATAATTCCAAGGTGTATACTTAAAACTTTTTTTCGCACTTAAAAAAGGGAAACCAAGCTTACCGTTTGAGTCTATAAAGTGTGACTCTAAGTTAAAGCTATCAGCCACTAAACTCATGTCAAAAGTAGGGATTTCAAAACTATCTAAATTCTCTAAAGAACGCCCTTGCATTAACTCTGTCATAGTTCTCTCTAAAGACACTTCTAAAATCGGATGTGCTCCAAAAGAGACAAAAAGAGTTGATGTTTTAGGATTTATAAGTGAGATGGCCGTTGCGGGAAACTTTCCACCTAAAGAGGCATCTAAAACTTCGACTATATAACCAAGAGAACGAAGTTTCTCTACATCTTTATAAACTCTAGAATACTTCTGAACAATGTCATCAGGAAACTTTGGCAGAGCGTAGCCATTTTTTATGATGTCTATTTTTGCATAGCGTTCAAAGATTTCACTGAGTGCTTGAACCCCAGCTTCCTCGGGAGTGTTTCCTGTCGCTAAACCATTGCTTACATAAAGATTACTCAAGATATTTAAGGGAATGTATGTTGTAGAACTATCACTGCGTTTAATGAAGGGAAGGGCAACTACCTTGTCTTCATGGTCACTGTTGAAATCGACTAAGTCTTCATCAGATAGTTCATTTGTTGGGTTGTAGATGGCGTTTAACTCATCACTGAGATAATCTCCACCAAACTCAAATGAAACTTCATCAGGATAGTATTTTCTTTGAGGAAGATAAAAATCCACAAAAAAGTTGTTTGTTTGGAGTCTCTCTATATACTCTCCTAAAGCACTTGCCATAGAAGCTTCAGAGATAATACCTTTACCATTAGAGTAGATATGTCTTGGAGCTTCAACAGAAGTTAGGTTTACAGAAAAACAATTTGCTAGAGGATGCTTTTCCTCTGAAAAAGTAGTTTGGCAACCAACTTCGCTTAGTGTACTTTTCATCTTCTTTAGAGACTCTTCTAGTGAAGCATCTTTAGAGAGTAGTCTCATTCGCTTGGAACCCACTGAGACTTTATTTCAGCTTTTCTTCTTGCTCTCTGTTGTACTTTTCTGTGACGTGGTTTTTTACTCATGTCTTTTGGCCCGTTTTGTGAACGATTTGTATGCTCAAAGCCTTCTAATTCAACTTCTACCATTTCATACTTCATCATAAGCTCGATAGTACCTAACATTCTCTCATCTTCTGGATCTACAAGAGAGATACTTTCCCCAATCTCATCTACTGTACGAAGACGTTTGAAGTAATCTGGTGCATCTAAAGGAAGGTCATAGTTTATAAGAGTATTAGTCTCTTCAAGTAACATAGTCTCAAAGATTCTATCTGTAGTTATGAGAATTGATGTTTCTTTAGCATTAAACGCGGTCTGTGCTTCTTCTATTTGAGAAACTCTGTGGTTTCCGTGTATGCTAATGGAGTTAACACCTTTTTCTTTTAGGTACTCCATCAAGTTATCTGCACTGCGTTTACTTTTAACAAGGACTAAAATTTGTTTGTCATCAATCTCTTTGAGTAACTCTTCGAACATTCTGTTTTTGTCGTGCTGTTGTACAAAGTAAGCTCTTTGGGGTGTACGATTTCCAACGCTGATATAGTCATAATATTTTTTAGGTGTTTGCTCGTTTTCTTCGCTCATAATAGTCTTTCCTTAAATGTTTGAGCGCATTATAGCTAATCTCTCTCTCTAATCATTTTAGGTGCTTAGTATTATGAGACCACTGCACAGTAACACTTAAATAAAAATACCATTTAAACCTATTATTAAGGTATTCATAGGCTATTCTATTGAAGGTAATTCAAAAGTTAAGATACTTAAGTAATACAGAGCTTTTTTTAAAGTTTTAAATTTAACTTGGATATAATAATTTAAAATATTATTTTAGGATGAAATGTAATGAATAAAATTAATTATCTCGAGAGAGGTGCAATGTTTTTGATTGCAAGTTCCTTATGTAGCACTACACTTTTTGCTGCTACAAACGATGAAGTCATGGCTGAGTTACATAGGCTTCAAAATAGACTTACAGTAGTAGAGTCAACTTTAGGTATAACTAAAACACAATTAGCTGATACACAAAGTGAGTTAAATACTTTAAAACAAACAAACCTTCAAATAGCACAAAATAGTACAAATGTGAGTAATGAACTAGCACCAGAACCAAGTGAGTCTTACACTCCTGAAATATATGGTCGTATTTTTCTTGATGCGGCTCAAATACCATCACAATCAATAGTAGGAAAAACAGATGAACTAATGAAAGAACGCTCTAAAGCAGAAATAAGAAAAGCTTATTTAGGAGTTAGAGGAAAAATTAATGAAAAGTTTAAGTACAATTTTCTAGTTGACTTTTCTAAGAATGAAGTAGTTTTTAAAAATGCCAATGTTACTTATAAAGCAAATAAGAGCAACAAGCTAGTTATTGGTTTTCAAAAACCAGCTTTTGGGCTTGAACATACTACAAGTTCTAACAACATTCAGTTTATGGAGCGAAGCTTAACCGATGTTTTTGCACCTGATCGTAACCTTGGATTATCATGGTCTTATTATAATGATTACATAACAACGCAGTTTGGTGCATATTTACCTAATGTGGTAAATGTAGATACTGATGATGAGGGGTTAGTTAATGATGATGACACTTTAAGAACAAATGATGCAAATACTTATACAGCTAGAGTTGTAGGTATCCCGGTTAATAAAAGTAACCAGTTATTGCATCTAGGTGCAAGTGCAATGTATGTTGACTACCATGACAAAGACAATCTATCATATAACTCAAGACCAGAGTCTCACCTCTCAAGTAAACTAGTCAAATCACAAAAGATTGGTGACCCTTCTCAGGCTATTAACTACGGGGTAGAAGCAGCTTACCAACAAAGTGGATTTTTATTGCAATCTGAATATATTGCAAGTAGTGTAGACGGGTTAAGAGGAAAATATCCAGATAAAACTGAAGAAAGAGGTACTTACAATTATAGTGCTTGGTATTTTTCAACTTCTTATATGCTAACAGGTGAAGCACATAGCTATAAGGCTAGTAAAGGTACATTTGGTAGAGTAGTTCCTGATGAGCCATTTTCAAAAGATGGTTGGGGTGCTTTTGAACTTACACTGCGTTACTCAAGTATTGACCTTGATTATGGTGAGAACTATAAAAATGAGGCTCAACTAGGTGGTAAAATGAATGACATTACCCTTGGATTAAACTGGTACTTAGAAAAAAATATGAGAGTAATGTTTAACTTTATTAATTATGATGCACACAGTTACGAAGATAGTACAGACTATGTAGAATCTCAAAATGGCAATATAATACAAACTAGACTACAAATTGAATTTTAAGGATAATCATGAAAATATTTACAATTAAACGTTTCGTATTAGCACAACTAATATATGCACTACCGCTTTTAGCAATCAATCTTGAAGATTTTACTCAGAGTGAGTATGGGTTTAACATTCAAGAACCCCAAGGTATGAAAATAGCTCCGGATGCACTATCAGGAAAAAGAGAAAAACTCTATAGCTTTATTAATTTTGAGCCCCAAAGAGTTGAAAAACTTGTTGTGTACCTTGACACTAAAGATTTAAAACTCTCGAAAGAGTCACTTATTATTAGAGTAAGAGAAGACAGAAGTAATCCTAAAAAAAGCAAAATTACTGTTAAGTTACGCTCAAGTACAGTTGATAATTATAAAAATCTAAAGAATAATAGAAAAGGAGAAATAGATATTATTGGTGGTAAAAAAGCTTATAGTCCTAGTTGGGATATTCGCTTTGACCCACAAGACATTGACATTCACAATGTAAATATCAATGATGTAATAGAGTTAATAAAAACTAACAAAGATGCATGGGCAGTTGTTGAACCTCGCCTTGGCGATAATGCAAAAGATTTAAAGCAGACAATTGTTATGCGTGCATTGTATTGGTTTGGAACTATTACTAAAATTCATGGAGTAGTTGAAGCTGATTACTCTATTTGGAGTCCATACTCTAAAGTTCCACATGTTGCTTTTACCTCTTTATCGTTTAAAGGTAAAACGGATGATGCTAATTTAATACTAGTTGCTGAAAGGGTCGCAAAAGCGTTAGAGCAAAAACATATAGCAGTACCAGCAGATAAATCAGTATCAAAAACTAAAAAAGTGTTCGATATGAGTCCTAACTTTCAATAGTTGTTGAAATAAAACAACCTTTACATGAACCTCCCCGCCTTAAAGGCGAGGCTTCCTAAAATATTTTAAAATGCTACAACAATTACAAAATAGTAAAGATTCAATACAATATAAATTTGCGGAAGATTTGATAAATGAGTTTAGTCATAAAGTCTATATGGATTATTTAACATATGAGTATCTATTAGTACATATAAACAATCTAAACTACTCCATAATATAGGGATTTGCTACGATTCCATATAATATACTGATGCACTCATACAGTTAGCTTTTGGAACGAGTGTGCGACCATTTAAAGGTATGAAGGCTAAGGAGAGATTGGAAATACTTGGTGATTTAGTAAATATAGGTCTTGTGGAAACAGAAGTCAATAATCTAAATGGTAAAGAAACGCAGTGTTTTAGATTGCTTAGTTTGACACTTAGACACATACACCCCAAAAAGTGGATATTCATGCAGAGGGGTATTATTATTTTGACATATTATTTTTACTGTGATATACTTTTAGCTGTACGAGCATAACGAGCCTTATTCTGCTTAACTAACAGATATATAAAAGGTTTAGGTTAAGACTTTCGAGTCTTAGCCTTTTTTTTTGCCAATTTTTTTGGTGAGGTTGGAGTGGGTGTGGACTTTTATAAAAAGGTTTCGTAATGCTCGACAACCTAATGATAGTCTTTTTAGTATTAATGGTGTTTACACCCTCTTTATACTAACCAAAACAGAGGGATTAGTTACCCCTCTGGCTATTGTTTTTTATCTTTTTTACACCTTAAAAGTGGATATTCAATCACAGGGGTGTTACTACAAAGAATCTAAGTAGAGGTCTATATTCTTAGTTGATCATTATTATGATATAAAAGAAATTATAAAATTACAACTTTCTTTTTTTAGATTCTCAAAAATTGCACTTCAGGTTTAAATTTTGGAGTAGAAAAAACTACAAATCTGATTAAGTTTGTGTGACTCCTAACTATGCTATAATAATCACATACAAACTAAGAGGTGGAGATTGACCTTCCATACGCTTACAACTTTAAAAGCAGACCGCAGTTAGAGTCATGAGTGACAGATACCCATTATCAGGAATGATAGTGACAAGGTTAAGAGATTCCAGTTTGGTCACTGGACTTAGTTTATATACTCTTCAATTACAGTTTTACACTCACTTTTTACAAGTACAAATCCAACATTATTACAATACTTCTTTAGTGTACACTTTCGCAGTTTAAAGATAGTCGTACAACTTGTATGATGCTTCTCGCGTTTAAGGGCATATAAGACAAATAAATGAGTCTCAGGTATGTAAGCTATAAAGTTAAATGTATCACTGTTCTTACCGTATGGAACAATAGCTATAGTATTTTTTTGAAGTTGTGTGAATGTAAGTCTATCTGTATAGCAGAAGCTATCAGAATGTTTATCTTTAATCTTAGATTGTACCCGCTTGCTCATATAGATAGGTTTGTGAAATTTGTTACGAAGATGGTGCAGTATCATTGCTGTTATAACACCTAGATAAATTCTATTTTTACTTCCCAAATCTAACCCTACTTACTATTTTTTGTATTATAGCTTGTAGAGGTTAAAAAGTTACACCCCTGTGAATGAATATCCACTTTTTACGACTTTGGAAATTAAAGATGTTGATAGCTTCAAGTGTGAAGCTATATCAACCTGAGAATACCCATCTAAATAAGCATTAAGTATAGCGAAGTTTCTATCTTCTTTGGTTTGGACATCCATAAAATGTTCTTCAA
>CAZPRE010000054.1:0-11148 GCA_964588875.1 uncultured Sulfurimonas sp.
TACTTGTCCTTTCAGGATTGGAAACGTAGGTCGCTGCCTAGTTGGTTGTTTTTTACTTCATATTTGCACTTCTAAAACTTACTCATGTACTTGATATACACTTCGCAATTTTTATAAGCACAACTGTTTTGTAAAAAATCTTTTATATTTATTTAATCTATTAATGAATTATCTATTTCCCAATATGACTCTATATTGTCATAATTTACTTTTTCTAATCTTTCTAAAAAATATTCTCTACTTACCTCTTGTGCACCCAAGCTTTTTAGATGTGGGGTTGGAACTTGACAATCAATAAAATCATATCCCCATGCTTTTAAATGCTTAACAAGTATGGCATAGGCTGATTTAGAAGCATCACTCTTATGTGCAAACATTGACTCTCCACAAAATACTTTTCCTATTGCTAAACCATAGAGTCCACCAACTAATACACCATCTTGATAACTCTCTATTGAGTGTGCTATCCCCATACCGTGTAGCTCCTCAAAAGCCTCTATGATAGCAGGTTGAATCCAAGTTCCATCTTGATCATTTCTAGGGGTAGTTCCACAGTTTCTAATGACCTCTGAAAAGTTAGTATCAAATTTATATTCAAATCTTTTTATATTTTTTTTGAGTGAACGGGAGAGTTTAAAGTTATCAAGCTCCATGATGAGCCTAGGAGAAGGTGACCACCAGAGTATGGCTTCATCTTTAGCATACCATGGAAAAATACCATTTTGATATGCTCTGACAAGTCGTGATGGAGTTAGGTCACCACCCCAAGCTACTATTCCATCTTCGTTAGCTGAAGATGGATGTGGAAAATTGAGGGAATGTTTATTTATCTGAGGTATCAAGGGCTTTGTACTCTAAAATTAACTCTTTATCAAATCTAACTTCAACTTGACCACCTTTTTTAAGGCTCCCAAAGAGTATTTCATCACTCAGTTTATTAGTTATATTATTTTGAATATAGCGTTTAATTGGTCTTGCTCCCATCTCTATTGAATAGCTTGTATCTGCTATAAATTCTATTGCATCTTGAGTAATAGTAATTGCAATTTTTTTCTTTTTGATATCTCTATTTAACTCTTGAATGAATTTAGAAACGATTCCTTTTACTGTCTCTTTGCTTAGTTGTTCAAACTCAACCACTGCATCTAGTCTATTTCTAAACTCAGGTGTAAAAAATGATTTTAGCTCTTCATTTTTTGATATTGATGAATCTTTATTGAATCCCATAACATTTCTTGCTGTAGCTCCAATATTGGATGTCATAATAAGAACTACATTTTGAAAATTTGCTTTGTATCCATTATTGTCAGTAAGTGTTGCGCTATCCATTATTTGAAGTAAGATATTTACTAAGTCTGGATGAGCTTTTTCTATCTCATCAAGTAGTAATACACTGTAAGGATGTTTCTTAATTGCTTCAGTTAACAGGCCACCTTGTTCATAACCTACATAACCTGGAGGTGCACCTACTAGACGACTGAGAGCATGTTTTTCCATGTATTCACTCATATCAAAACGTTCAAAGTTAATGCCAAGAGTATCACTTAGTGCAATTGCCAGTTCTGTTTTACCAACCCCTGTTGGACCGGAGAAAAGAAAAGAGGCTATTGGTTTATTTTGTGGAGTTAGACCGGCTTTTGAGATTTTAATAGCTTTAGTGACTTCAGTTACTGCACTGTTTTGTCCTATTACTCTTAGTTTTAAATCTTCTTTTAAATTTACTAAAGAAGTTATTTCGTTTTCATTTACCTTAGAACTTGAAATACCTACAATTCTAGAAATAGTATTTTCAATGTCTGACGCGGTAACCTTTGTTTTTCTTTTTTTCTTTAGGTGAAAAGAGGCAGCAGTCTCATCAATTAAGTCTATTGCCTTGTCAGGTAAAAATCTATCTGTGATATAGCGCTTAGATAAATCAACAGCGGTCTTTAAGGCCTTGTTTGTATAAAAAACATTATGGTGATTTTCATACTTTTCTTTAAGACCTTTAAGAATTAGATATGAAGTTTTGAGTGATGGTTCATTAATATCTACTTTTGAAAATCTTCTACTTAGTGCCTTGTCTTTTTCAAAGCTATTTCTGTATTCTGCAAAGGTTGTTGCACCCATACAAGTTATTTCTCCAGAAGCAAGAGCAGGTTTAAGTTGATTTGCTGCATCCATACTACCACTTGTGGCTCCTGCACCTATAAGAGTGTGAATTTCATCAATAAAGAGTATTGCTCCATCAACTAATTTTACTTCATCAATAACACCCTTGAGGCGTTTCTCAAAATCACCTCTGTATTTTGTACCAGCAACAAGCGCACCCATATCAAGAGCAAAAAGTTTAGACTCTTTAATGATCTCTGGGACACTGCCATCAACAATATTAAGAGCTAATCCTTCTGCAATAGCTGTTTTTCCAACACCGGCTTCACCAACTAAGATTGGGTTATTCTTCTTTCTTCTACAGAGTATTTGGACAACTCTTTGAATCTCAGGATCTCTTCCTATAACAGGATCGATTTTACCCTCTTTGGCTTTTTTTAAAAGGTCAATAGAATACTTTTCTAAGTATGACTCTTTCTCACTCTCTTGTGTTTGGATGTTCGTATGTGAAATTAGTTCTAAGATATCAAGGCGTGATATTTGATACTCATTTAAAAGCATACAAGAAAATGTATTTTCTTCATCGTAAAGGGCCGCTATTAGATCTCCTACATTGGCACTTTGTTGCCCAGCACTTTGAATATGTTTTATCATATTATCAATTAAACGCGAGAGTGCTACACTTTCATATGGGTCTTGATTTATATTCTCAGGTAGAGAGTCAATATTTTCTTTAATGTAACTTCCAAGAGACTCTTTCATTTTTTCTACATCTCCACCACAACTCCCAATTATAGTCGAACCTTCTGGCGAGGAGAGAAGAAGATAAAATATATGCTCTATTGTTAGATATTCATGCCTAAGATTTTTCGCAAAAACAATGGACTTTTGGAATATATCATTAAGAGAATTACTTATCATTACTCTTCCTCCATTGTAGCTTTGAGTGGAAAGCCACTATCTTTTGCTTTTTTGATTACTTGCATAACTTTTGTTTCGGCTATCTCATGAGTATAAACGCCGCAGAGTCCTCTGTCTCTTTTATGAACTTCTATCATTATATTTTCTGCTTGCTCATAGCTTTTATGAAAAACACTCATTAAAATATCTACAACGAAGTCCATTGAAGTGTAGTCGTCGTTGAGGATAAAGACCTTATATTTTTTAGGATGTTTTATCATCACTTCGTCCGCTAATTCAAACTCAATATTTGTTGCCATATTTTCCTACTTTGCCGCATTTAAGAAGTCAGATATTATATCTTGGGGGTTTTCGAGTCCTACGGATACACGAATAAGACCATCGCTAATACCTAGAAACATTCTCGTTTCTTCGTCAAAATCTCTATAAATAGTAGATGCCATATGAAGAGCTAATGTTCTACTGTCACCTATATTTGCTGTGAGTGTCGCTAGTTTAGTATTGTTTAGAAATTTAAATGCGGCCTCTTTGGTTTTCATGTCTATTGTGAAAAGAGTTCCGCATCCATTTTGAAATTGAGTCTTATAGCGCTCATTTTGCGGATGATTACTGAGTGATGGATGATTGATATTTAATCCTGCTTGACTAAGAGACTCTGTAATTGTTTCAATACTTTGGACTATACGAGGAAGTCTAAGAGGAAGTGTTTCTAGTCCAAGCATGGTAAGATATGAAGCATTTGCATTTGCACTCATTCCAAAATCTCTCATAGCTCTTTTTTTAGCATTTGGAACTAGTGCCATTTTGCCAGCACCTTTGATAAACTTCGCTAAAAAGTTGTAACGCGGAGATTTGAATTTGTCTTCACCCACATTAATTGAGCGAAAAACTGAACAACCGCCAATTGCTGAAGAATTACCTGCAATGATTTTTGTAGTTGAGTAAACTACTATGTCAGCACCAAGTTTTAGTGGAGAGATGCTTAGAGGTGTAATTGTGTTATCAACTATCAGTGCTACACCAGCTTTATTTGCGATGTCTGCAATTTTTTTAATATCCGGAAGTCTCATATTTGGATTTCCAACACTCTCTAAAAAGATTATTTTAGTGTTTTCATTGATGGCATTTGTAATTGCGTCGAACTCATCAACATCAAAGAATTGTGTTGTGATTCCAAAACGCGATAGTGTTTCATCAAAGAGTGCATAAGTTCCACCAAAAAGACCACCAATAGAGACAACTTCGTCGCCAGATGCAAGTAAAGACATTGTTGCTAGTGTTGTTGCTGCCATGCCTGAACTTGTTGCAACTGCACCAATACCACCATCCATATCTGCTAAGATAGACTCCAAACGCGATGAAGTTGGATTACCCATTCTGGAATAGAGAGGTTTTTTAATACTACCATCAAAAATCCCCTCTCCTATTTCTGGAGTTCCATAGGCAAAAGATGCTGAATTAGTTAATGCTGGACTAACTGCTCCCTCTTTATTGCCAACTGACTGGACAAATTTGGTACAATACTCTTCAAAATTGTTACGACTCGGCATTTAGTGCCTCACTGCATTTAACTTTAGTTATAATCATATACATAAAACCTTATTTATAATGTAAAGATTATAGCAAAGAAGAGATAATTATGACTAAAAGAATTTTTGTTAGTGCGACAAATACAGATATAGGCAAGACTTACACAACCAAGCTACTTTTAAAAGAGTATGCGTCTGCGGGAATGAGAGTTGGAGTTATGAAGCCAATCGAGACAGGTGTGATTAATGGTATTTATCCTGATGGAGATGAACTTTTAGCACTTGTAAAAGAGCTAAATCCTGAGTTTAAAGATATCACAGTACAAGATATAGTGCCAATTTCTTACGAACTACCAGCTGCTCCTTTTGTAGCATCCAATAATGCTCAATTAGATTTTAATAAGCTCAACACGGCTATACGTAAACTAGAGGCTCTCTGCGATATTTTAATTATTGAGGGTGCTGGTGGGCTTTATGTTCCTGTTGATGGCAATACTATGATGATAGATTTAATTAAATATTTTAAAGCTTCGACTCTTTTGGTGACTCACTGTTCTCTTGGGTGTATTAATGATACACTACTTAGCTCAAAAGCTCTTCTAGATAAGGAAATTGTACATACAATAGCATTTAACTCTCGAGAGAATGATGTAAATTTTGAAACAATATCAAAGCCTTATTTTACAAAAATAGGTTTTGAGGTACTTAAAGTAGATGAAAATATTGACACTATTTGCGATGTCTTGTATAATCTGTAAATTAATTTAGGATAGAGGTGGGCATTTGCAACATTTAACTACAACTGATGATTTTAGTATTGATGAGATTCATGAAATTTTAGCCGATGCAAAAAAGTTTAGTGATGGTAGGTTTGATAGAGTTTTAGCAGATAAAATTATTATAACTCTGTTTTTTGAAAACTCTACTAGAACGAAAAGCTCATTTGAAATTGCAGCAAAGCGTTTAGGTGCAGATATGGTTCACCTCGATGTTGCAAAAAGTTCTACAAAAAAGGGTGAAACCCTTGTTGATACAGCTATGAATCTTGATGCAATGGGTCCTCATGCTATTATAGTCCGTCATCAAAATGCTGGTGTACCTAAAATACTTTCAAAGTATACAAAAGCTTCTATTATAAATGCGGGAGATGGTGCTCATTCTCATCCTACACAAGCACTTTTAGACCTTTTTACTTTAAAAGAACACTTTGGAAGTTTAAAGGGCAAAAAGATTGCGATAGTTGGAGATATTAAAAACTCTCGTGTTGCAAACTCAAACATCTCTCTTCTATCTCGTTTTGGCATAGAAGTGATTTTGGTTGCTCCTCCTCACTTCTTACCAAAAACAGCTTTGAGAACTACTCACTACCTAGAAGAAATTATAGATGAAGTAGATGCTATTATGAGTTTGCGAACCCAAACTGAACGCCACTCTTCACAGATTTATGCCTCACTCAAAGATTATGCAAGCGACTTTTGTATAACTACAGACTTAGTAGGTGATAGAGATATAATATTATTGCACCCTGGTCCAGTACATAGAAATGTAGATATATGTGATGCACTCTTAGCAGATAAGCGGTGTAAGGTATTGGAGCAAGTTAATAATGGAGTTTCAATACGAATGGCCATACTAAAGAAGTTGATCTCTAATCAATAATATATGAGTTTTGATGATATAAATACTCTGGGGCAACAGAGAAAACCTTTCCTTTTCATAAGTGATTTTAAAGCTAAAAATATAAAAGTAATACCACTAAATGAGCTTGAAAATAGTGATATTGAGTACTCAATAAATTCAAATTGTCCTATAAGAAAACAGAGTGAAATTTTAACAAAAATACCACTTTCTTTTATTTCATATAAACAGAAATTTGATAAAGTAATTGCAAAAATTAAGTTGGGTGAGACCTATTTACTTAACTTGACTCAAGCTACAAAAATACAAACTTCATTAAGCCTAAAAGAGATATATACAAATGCCTCTGCTCACTATAAATTAAGATATAAAGATGATTTTGTTTGTTTTTCACCTGAAAAATTTATACAAATTTCGGGGAATGAGATTCACACTTATCCGATGAAAGGTACTATTGATGCCTCTTTAGAAAATGCAGTAGATAAAATTTTAGAAAATAAAAAAGAGATGGCTGAGCATATAATGGTTGTTGATTTACTTCGTAATGACCTCTCTATAGTTGCTACAGATGTTAAGGTAGAAGATTTTAGGTATATCACACATATAAACGCGGGTGAGAAAGAACTTTTACAGGTGAGTTCGCATATTAGTGGTTATGTTGGGGATTCTTGGCATGAAAAATTAGGAGATATCTTACAAGCACTTTTACCAGCGGGTAGTATCAGTGGAACACCAAAAAAAAGTACCTTAGAGATAATTGAGATGATTGAAGAGTATGACAGAGGCTATTTTAGTGGTGTATTTGGAGTTTATGATGGAAAGAGTTTTGATAGTGGTGTGATGATACGTTTTATACAAAATACAGAAGATGGACTTATCTATAAAAGTGGTGGTGGGATTACTTTAGACAGTAATGCTATGGCAGAATATAATGAACTTTTAGATAAAGTTTATTTACCATAAGTAGGGAGCAGGATTGAAGTTAAATAATTTTTTTACAAGTGGATGGGTATTTGATCAAGTATCTATAGACTTAAAGAGTAGATACCAGATGATAAATCTGGGAATAGTTCTCTCCACTCTTTCTCTTATTTATGCAATTACTGCAAATGTAATGCGTGACAAATTAGATTTAATTCCAGTTGAAATTATTTTAATTTTAGCAAATCTAGCACTGCTCTTACTACTACGAAAAGATAAAAAATATTTTGAATTAGTCTCTTTTATAGTGACAGCTCAGTTTACATTTTTCTTTTTATTTCTCGTTTATGTGAGTGAACCTAGTGAACTCAAACATGTTTGGATGTTTACTTACTCTATAGTTCTTTTATATTTTCATAATACTAAATGCGGTATATACTGGTTTAGTATTTTGATATTCTTTCTAATTATCGCTCCCCTACAAAACTTCATAGAGGTACAATATACTCTTTTTCAAGTAACCTACATAGCTTTTGTTTTAATAGTTATTAATGTAGTGATAAATTTTTATCAAATAAAAATGAAAGAGGCGAAAGATTTAATTCTTCAACAGCAGGAGAGTTTACGTACTAAAATAGCCCAATTAGAAGAAAAAGATGTCATACTCGGCATCCAATCTAAACAGGCTGTTATGGGCGAAATGATAAGTATGATAGCACATCAATGGAGGCAACCACTTTCTACAATAACTCTTCAAATTTCAAATTTAGAAATAAAAAAGCTCTTGGGTGAAGATATAAGTGAAAAAGAGAGTGCTGACACTCTTTCTCAAATAAGTACTACTATTGTTTATCTCTCTGATACTATAGATGATTTTCAAAGATACTTTCAAGCAAATAAGGAACCTGAAGAGATAGGTGTTTTTGAACTATTACAAAAAGCTTCTAACTTCGTATTACCAAGACTAAAGGCTACACATATAGATTTTTCAATTGAAACAAATAATGAAATTCAGCTTCTTGCACATATCAACGAGCTAATACAGGTTATATTGCATATTTTAAATAATGCTATTGATTCTCTTATTGAAAAAGATTCTGATAATGCTAAAGTTATCGTTAAAGTAATAGATTTAGTAGAAGAGATAGAGATAGTTATAGAAGATAATGCAAATGGAATTAGTGATGCGAACCTTTCATATCTTTTTGAACCATATTTTAGTACTAAAGGTAAAAATGGTACGGGACTAGGTCTTTATATGAGTCAGATGATTATAGAAAAACAGTTTAACGGTACAATATCCGTAGAAACCTCAAGTAAAGGCTCTTCTTTTATAGTGAAAATACCTAAGAGAGTCTAAGCATTAAAACTGTACTTTTTGTATATCTTTGTTTATCTTTAGTATTTATAGGTGAGTATACAACGACTATAGTTCTCTCTTTCCTTTTTATACTCTCTTTTATTAAACTAAAACAGATTATTTATATTATATATCTCCCTATTATTTTATTCACACTGCTCAAGCTCTTTGCTTCGGGAGTCTATTTACTCTATTTTACAAGTCTCTTTTTTGTCATATATTATCTTTATAAAAGTAAAAATATTATGTATCTTAAAGAGTTGTTTCTGTTTATTCTATATTTGATACTACTAAGCTACATATATATATTTTTAGAAGTCTATAGATATGAACTCTACTTAGATATAGATATTGTAGATAGTGTGTACCGTATAGATGTAATAACTATTTATCTATTAAATCTCTTACATATAACAATATTATTTTTTATGGGCTATAATAGAGAAAAATTATTTAGGACTTAATATATGTATATAAAAGATTTGAAGTTTTCTCTATGGGCTGATTTTATTGAAAGAGATTATTTAGATAAAGAATTTAAAGAGTTGATTAACGATGGAATTATTAATGGTGCTACATCAAATCCGGCAATATTTAAAAATGCTATTTTAAATTCCCCTGCATATAAAGAACAACTTTCCATGCTTAGTGGATTAAGCCCTAAAAATAAGTATGAAGCAGTTGCTATTTATGATATTACAAAAGCGGCAGATATATTAAAACCTCTTTATGATGTGGGTAATGATGGTTATGTAAGTATCGAAGTTGATCCATTCTTGTGTGATGATGCAAAGGCTACGACAGAAGAGGGAAAGAGGCTTTTTGAGACAATAGATAGAAAAAATGTAATGATTAAAGTACCCGCGACCGAGGCAGGTTACATTGCAATGAAAGAACTGACTTCATTAGGTATACCTGTTAATGCAACACTTATCTTCTCTATGAACCAAGCTATCTTATGTGCTGAAGCTTTTAGAGAAGGTGTTGCTAGATATGGTAAGAAAGTAGATACTGTTATAAGTATTTTTGTGAGTAGAATTGACAGAGCTCTTGATACAAAGTTAAAAGCTAATGGTGTCGAGGTTGCGTTAAGTGGTATCTATAACAGTGCAGCAATTTATTCTAAAATACAGAGTATGGAAGTTGAGGGTACTCGAGCATTGTTTGCAAGTACAGGAGTTAAAGATGATTCTCTAGCTGCTGATTATTACATAGAAAAACTTTTAGCATACAACAGTGTAAATACTGCACCAATAGATACGATTAAAGCTTTTAAAAATAATTCTGTTACAGAGGCGGCATTGCCAATTTCAGAGAAAACGATAGATAAGCATTTTAAAAAAATAGCCGCTCTAGGAATTGACTTTGATGCTTTACTAGAAAAACAAATTTCTGATGGACTTGAACAATTTAAAGATGCCTTTAAAGATATTTTAGAAGCACTATGAATGAGGTAGATGTCAGTAAATTAACCTTTGAACAATTAAAGAAAATTCGAGGTTATCTCAAAAAAATGATTGAAAATGGAGGAAGTGACCTTCATGTAAAAGCTAACTCAGTGATTCGTGCAAGAATTAATGGAAACCTTGTTCCGTTCTCAGGTGGTATATTCTCACGTGAAGATGCTTTAACATTCTCAAAAGAACTTTTAAAAGGTAGGTTTGGAGAGTTTGTTGACAATAGAGAGATAGATTTAGTTTATCCTTTTGATGAGAACAATCGTTTTCGTGTAAATGTATTTTTCCAAATGGATGGAGTATCTGCTGTTTTTCGTGTCATTCCTGTTAAAATTCCTTCTTTTGAGGAACTACACCTTCCTGATGTACTTAAACGGTTTACAAAAATAGAGAGGGGTTTAGTTCTTGTAACTGGTGTGACAGGTAGTGGTAAATCTACAACACTAGCAGCTTTAATAAATGAGATAAACCAGACTAAGAAAAAGCATATTATCACTATTGAAGATCCTATTGAATTTGTGCATAAGGATAGAGGATGTATCATCAACCAGCGTTCAGTTGGACAAGATACAAATTCATTTGGTAATGCACTACGTGCTTCTCTTCGTGAAGATCCAGATATTATTTTGGTTGGAGAGATGAGAGATAAAGAGACAATCAACCTTGCTCTTCATGCTGCTGACACTGGTCACTTGGTTTTCTCAACTCTGCATACAATTGATGCAAAAGAGACCATAAACCGTATTATTGCTCAGTTTCCTACTGAAGAGCAAAACCGTGTTAGACTTTCACTTGCAGGAGTAATTCAAGGTGTTATATCTCAACGTCTTATTCCAACTGTTGATGGTGGACGTCGTGCTGCTATGGAGATTCTAGTTCGTACTCCAACTATTGAAAAATTGATTATGGAAAACCGAGATTATGAGATTCGTGATGCGATAGAATCTGGACATGAACATTACAAGTCTCAAAGTTTTGATCAGTCGATCTTAGAACTTTTTAACGATGGTATAATCTCTAAAGAACAGGCAATGGAAAATGCTACATCTGCCGCAGACTTAGCACTAAAAATCAGTGGACTTAGTAGTGCGAAATACACAACATCGAATGACACTCCAGAGGATAAAAGTGTAAAAATAACTCAAGACGATGATATATTTGATTTAAAATAAAGTTTAACTTGGGTATAATTTCGCCTATTTTTTAAATTAAAGGATTTACATATGTTAGA
>CAZPRE010000055.1:0-1237 GCA_964588875.1 uncultured Sulfurimonas sp.
GTGATTCTTTTTGAGACACTAGAGCTTCCAGTTGGTAAAAAAACAAAGACAGGTTATTCACCTAATGAGAAAGTACTTAGTGGACTTAAAGACAAACATGAGATTGTCCCTAAACTTTTAGAGTATCGTGAGGTTTATAAACTCTTCTCTACATACATAGAACCACTTTTAAAACTAAGTAAGGAAGATAAAGAGAGTCGTATTCATACCTCTTTCGTACAAACAGGAACAGCAACAGGGCGTTTAAGTTCTAAAAACCCTAACTTACAAAACATTCCTGCAAGAAGTAAACTCGGTCTTAAAATCCGTGAAGCATTTGTTGCACCTGAGGGTAAGAAGCTTATAGGTATAGATTATTCTCAAATAGAGTTGCGTTTACTAGCACACTTCTCACAAGATGATGTTTTAGTAGATGCCTTTAATCACGACAAAGATATTCACCTCCAGACAGCCATTGCACTTTTTGGTGAAGAAGATGCTCCAAGCAAGCGTTCTATCGCTAAAACAGTTAACTTTGGACTTCTCTATGGAATGGGCCCTAAAAAGCTCTCAGACACTCTAGGAATCACTACTAAAGAGGCAAAAGAGATAATAGAGAAATACTTTGAAAGCTTTCCAACAGTAAGACAGTACTTCCGTTCTATTGTAGATAGTTCTAAAGAGTTTGGTTATGTAGAGACACTACTTAAACGCCGTCGTTATTTCGACTATGAAAATGCGACTCCAATGTTTAGAGCGGCTTATGAACGTGAGTCTGTAAACTCTGTTTTTCAAGGAAGTGCATCGGATCTCATAAAACTCTCTATGAATCAAATACATGAGACGATTTTAAAAGAGAACCTAAACGCGAAGATGCTTCTTCAGATACATGATGAACTTATCTTTGAAGTAAACGCGGACGAGGCAGAGACTTTAGGAAATCGTTTTAAAGAGATTATGGAAGATGTGATGAGTCTAAATATTCCACTCAAAGCTAGTATGAATATAGGTAATAACTGGGGAGAGTTAAAGTAATGGAATATAGATATATTGGTAAAAC
Source organism: uncultured Sulfurimonas sp. (assembly GCA_964588875.1). Taxonomy (GTDB): domain Bacteria; phylum Campylobacterota; class Campylobacteria; order Campylobacterales; family Sulfurimonadaceae; genus Sulfurimonas. The sequence continues at coordinate 1,040 of CAZPRE010000055.1, forward strand.
TGGATTAAGAGTAAGTCCCATCTGTATGGGTACTATGACATTTGGAACTCAAACTCCAGATGAGAAGGTCGCGTTTGAGATTATGGACAAGGCTTATGATGCTGGTGTGAATTTTTTTGACACTGCGGAACTTTATCCTGTTCCTCCATCGGGAAAACTAGCTGGTCTTACAGAAGAGATAGTGGGACGATGGTTAAA
>CAZPRE010000055.1:1337-10079 GCA_964588875.1 uncultured Sulfurimonas sp.
CTCCATCGGGAAAACTAGCTGGTCTTACAGAAGAGATAGTGGGACGATGGTTAAAGACAAAACCAAGAGATAGCGTTATACTCGCAACAAAAGTAGCAGGTGCCGCAAATGGTTGGTTTGTTCCGCCTATTAGACATGGTATGACGGCTGTTGATAGTTTTCATATAGAGCGAGCAATAGAGGGCTCTTTAAAGAGACTTGGAACTGATTATATAGATCTTTATCAGATGCATTGGCCTGATAATATTGTACCTATAGAAGAGAGCCTTAAAGCATTCGATAGACTTGTTCAAAGTGGAAAAGTTCGTTATATGGGTACATCAAACGATACTGCTTACGGAACTACAAAAGCACTTATGACATCAGAACATAAAGGCTATGCAAGATTTGAGTCTATTCAAAACAACTTCTCTTTACTGAACCGTCGTTTTTTGGATGAGCTTAGTACCTTATGTGAAAAAGAGCAAGTCTCTTTACTTCCATACTCTCCTTTAGGTGGTGGCGTTTTAAGTGGCAAGTATAACCAGCCAAACAACACACAAGGGCGTTTTGTAAGTTACCTAAACTCTACTAATGAACGTCAACGTCAAATGGCAGATAGATTTGCAAATGATAGAGCACTCTCTTCAGTACAAAAGTATCTTAAAATCGCAGCAGAGGCTAACCTTAACCCTGTAACAATGGCTACAGCATGGTCTAAACAGTTTAGTTTTGTCGCTTCTACAATCATAGGAGCAACAACTCCAAATCAATTAGACGCAACGCTAGCAGCAATGGACTTAGAACTTAGTGATGAGGTTTTAAAGGCTTGTGATAAAGTGCATAAAGAGATACTCTATCCAATGGGGTAGAGTATTTAATATTACTCATTTCCCTTTAAAATCTTTTTCATTTCTTTATCAAAATCAGATTCTATTTTTTGTATTTTGCACCCTAAAAGTGGAAATTCACTCACAGGGTTGTAACTTTTCAACAGGCTTAAATTATGGAGTCTGTTGTGGAAGCTCAGAAGAAAATATTTAGTATATATTTTAACGAAATTTATTTCTCTGTATAGGTGGAATGTAGTGTGGGTCTTTACCCTCTACTGTCCACATTTTTTTACTAAAAGAGCTTTGTGTATCAAAGAACTTATCTCCAATATTTTCTAACTCTTCTAAGTTGCCAAACTCTTGAAGGAGTAGGGCCTTTTCAAATGCAAAACTTTCATTTGAGTCTAAATCTGGATTATTATCTACAACGAGTTCTAAGCTCTGCTGGGTTTTTAGATTAGAAAGATACCAAAGAGCTAAAAATTCCTCTGAATATCTATTTAAAACCTTGTGCGAGTAATTTTCAAACTCTCTGTAAGCACTTTTTTCATAAATTGATATCACAACAAATAGAAGAGCATTTAGATGCACAAAGGGAACCATTGAGTATATCATGCGTCCGGTAGTAGCACCTTTAGTATGGACTGCACCCAAGAATACTCTAGCTCCTCCGTCCGCAGCACCAAAATTATTTGTTTTAAGTCCGATAAGCCCTATATCAGTATGGTAATGTCTTCCACACCCTTTAGCACAACCTGAAAATCCGACTTGAATCTGGTGTTCATCTATTTTAGCAAGAGGAATGTATTTTGTTTCATCTTTAATGCTCCAAGCAGCATATGGACAGAGATTGCCAGCACAAGTTACAACAGTTGCACTCTGCTTAGTAGAGTTAAAAGGAATATCTTTTTCTTTAAGGCCTAATAGGTAGATATTTTGGTCTATTCCTATACGAATTTCAGAACTATTTTCTTGTGCATAAGTTGCTATTGCTTTCATCTCTTCAGCTTTTATGCGTGCGAAATCTGTATGGTAACAGAATGAAAAAGTACCATCATTAAGCTCTTCGTTTTGAGTAAATATCTCTTTTTCAAGTTCAATCTCACCAGCACTTACGAAAGGAGATTTATACTCTTGTTGTATATGGGCTTTTAGAGCATCCATACCAATATCTTTTATGAGATAAAACAGACGAGTTTTTGAGCGAGAGAAACGTGAACCATGTAGATAAAAGGCTTCGACAAAGGCTTTAAAAAAGTTAAAGAGTTCATCTTCTTTTAAAAATATATCAGCAGATTTTGCAGTCTCTGTATTTTTTCCACCCATATAGACATTAAAACCATAAACACCATCTTTTAGAGCGAGTGCAAAGTAGATATCGTTTGCAAAAAATGAGCTTACATTTGCAGAATTACCTGATATTCCAATTGAAACGCGACGAGGAAGCATTCCAAGATAACGAGGATTTTTTACAATAAACTCTTGCATCTGCATGACAGTATTATAAACTTCTATTTTTGCATACTTGCCACAGCCATCATAAACATCACAGACAATGTTACGTATATTGTCTCCAAAACTCTGCCAAGTTGTTAAACCGTGAGAGTTTAGCTTTTTCCAGATTTGTAAAACATTATCTGCTTCTAAATCGTGAAGTTGTAGACCTCCGCGAGCTGTGATAATAAGAGTTAAATCATACTCGTTAATTACATCAGCTACATGAGAAAACTGCTCGGGAGTAATCCGACCAGCTGCTAAACGCAGTCTCATTGTAAACTCATCTTCTAAGAAGTCTGTTGTAAAGATGCCAAAATCTTGGAGGTAGAAACGATCACCCTCACCAAGAGATTCAAAATCAAGAGATTCAAATTCTTTAAAGTACTCATGTGGAGTGAGTCTGGCCTTATAGCGTTCGCGTTTGTTAAGTTTTGAGTCAATGGTATTGTTTTGCATAGGTTAATTGTAACCATAATTAAAAGAAAATCTATTGATATGTGTCTATTTTTTCTTTGTCACCTTGTAGATAAAACTAATTTTATAATAAGTTCTTGAGCTAATACCTTGTTTGTACTCGGTGTGAGTATATGAAGGTGTTTACTTGTTGAAATATTTATCATTCTAAAGTATACACAATTATTCAAACATATTTTGTGTATAATATAATAAATTATTAGAGGGTTGATGTGAAGAAAAAAATAGAAAGTATTTTAAATATTTGGTATAAACATTTTGAAAATGAAGAGAATCAATACAGCGAGTTTGAAAATTCTGATATAGACTACTTTGTAGGTTGTCTTTTATACAATCAGTTTGCTTTTTCTAAGGCTTTAGAAACTATGAAAACTATGGATCTCTCTTATGATTTTATAGAGTCTTGTGGTGATGAGTTTGACGAGATTATGAGTATGATTAAAACTATAAAGTTCTCTGATGAGACAGAAGCTTTAAAGTTTTTAGAGGATTATATTGTATCATCAAAGGCCAAATATACAAAACCAGAACTATATCTTTTAAATAGATTTGACTATCATGTAAGTGCAATGGCAGAACGCTATGCAAAGGGTGTAAATGCAACGCCAGTCGATTTTGAGAACCCTCTATATAGATAATGAATAGATATCTTATAACTTCAAGGGAGTTTTATACAGATACCCCTGCAGTTTTTAGAAAAGTGCTTCATGAACAGTTTATAAAACACTCCCCTAATTATGCTCTGTATCGTGATAAAACAAATCCAAACTATGCTACTCAGGCTGAACATTTTGTAGAAGTATGTTCGCAGTTTGAAGGAATTAAAAGCTTTATACATTCTGATGTAGATTTAGCAGTTAGTTTATATGCAACTGGTGTGCATCTCACCTCAAACCAATTTGACAAAATAGAGTATGCAAAGAGTAAGAATCTTGAAGTTATTATTAGCACGCATACACATGAAGAGGTACTAAACGCGGAGTTTCTAGGAGTAAACGCGGTGACATACAGTCCAATCTTTAGCTCACCTGGAAAGGGTGAACCAAAAGGTATTGAAGATTTAAAAGAGCTTTTGGGTAAAACAGATATAAATATATTTGCTCTTGGTGGGATTGTAACACAGGAACAAATACAAGAGATACAAAAGAGTTCTGCTTATGGTTTTGCTTCTATTAGGTACTTTTACTAAGTTTTTAGTTCCCCTGCTAATGCTCCACTAGCAAAAGACCATTGGAGATTATAACCTCCGCAAGGTCCATCAAGATTCATAATTTCACCACAAAAATAAAGACCATTTATAAGACGACTCTGCATAGTTTTTGGGTTAATCTCTTTGAGATTTATGCCTCCGCGAGTTATCATCGCCATTTTAAAACCATCATGACCACTTACGCTAAGTGGAGTCCAAGCCAGAATTTTCATAAGTTTTGCTCTATTTTTAGGTTCACATTTTTTATTTTTATCTTCAGGATTTACACCAGCTAGAATACATAACTCTTTTGAGAGCGCTTCGGGAAGTAGGGTACTTACATGAGAGAGCATGGAAGCATCAGGGTTTTTAGAGACCTCTTTTTTTATATGTTTTAATATTTCCTCTTCGTTCATTCCCTTAGTAAGATTTAGTAGAAGTGGCACTTCTCCATACTTTTGTAAAAGAGGTGTTACTTCTCTAGCAAAGTCTAAAACTACGGGACCACGAATTCCATTTTTAGTAAAAATTAAATCACCTTTTGCTCTTAGTTTTTTATGTTTTTTTAAATCAACTCTGAGTTCTACTTTAGCGATAGTGTCAGCTCTACAAGAAGCTCCCCAGGACTCTTTTGTGGCAAGTGGCATCATTGCAGGGTGTAGGTCTGTTACTTTATGTCCTAATTCTATAGCCATTGAATATCCATCACCCTCCGCACCTAGTGTTGGGTAACCAAGTCCTCCTGTTGCAAGAACGACATTTAAGGAAGAAAACTCTTGATCTGTTGTCTTAACACCTGAAATATGTTCACCCGTAACAAGAATCCGCTCTACCTTTTGAGAGAGTTGTACTTCAACTCCAACGCGGCTCATCTCATTTGCTAATGCAGAAATGATGGTTACTGAGGAGTGTGAGGTAGGGAAAATTCTAAAACCATCAGGGGCATGGGTATCTACACCTATAGCTGCTAAAAAGTCTACTAAGTCTTTATGGTCAAAGTCATTTAAAGCATCTTGCATAAAACGACCATCGCGGCCAAAACGAGCCATAAATTCTTCATTTGGGAGAGTATTTGTAAGGTTGCATCTACCGCCACCAGTAGCTTTTAGTTTGGAAGCTAAGTTAGGGAGTTTTTCAAGTAATAAAACTGTGTGGTCTACACGAGCAGCCACTATTGCAGCTATCATTCCAGCAGCACCAGAGCCTATAACGATTAAATCATAACTATTTTCTTTTTTCATTATATAATTGTAGTATAATTTGAACTAAAAAAGGGCATAGATGAAAAATATATTAGTACTTATAGTTTTGGGCTTTTTATTAGCTGGTTGTAGTATGAGTTCCTTAACCTTAGACAAAGATGATAAGTTGGTTTTTTCATCTAATTCACAAAAGTTTTTACTAAGTAATAAAACTACAAATTATAAGGTTTTAAATTATAAAGATCTTTTCACTTATCAGTATAAACTTGAAAATGAGAAAGGAAGAGTTCTTTTTTATGAAGAGACTAGAACAAGTTTGGATTTTGAATTTAATTTTAGTGCTTTGTATACAGTAATGTATATTTTTAATGATTCAGAAAAGTATGAAGATATATATCAAAATAATAATTTAAGATTAGTTCAACTAGAATTAAAAGACACAGGTTATGTCAATGTACTGATTTATTCAAGTGATACTCAAATTATTTCTTATGTCTATGGATTTTCAAATGAAGAGTTTTTAGCATTGGCAAATAGTGTAAATATTGACACTAAGAAAAAAATAGATATTAAGTATAAGGCAGTTGTACCACAAAAAACTTTAACAAAATGGAATGGCCAATTAGTATACTTTACACCTTTAATTACACCATTTAGGGCTATGGGCGGCTTTTGAGAAAAACATTTTACGGAGATAGAAAACGGTGCTACAAGTGCTATAGACCTGAAAGCTCGTGTATGTGTGAACATATAAACAGCATTTCTACGCAGACTAAATTTATAATTTTAATGCATCCAAAAGAGTTTAAAAAAGTAAAGAATAATACTGGTTTTTTTACTCACTTAAGTCTGAGTAATTCAGAAGTTATTATGGGTATTGATTTTTCTCATAACAGACGAATAAATGAGATAATAGCTTCTCATAATAGTTATATACTCTTTCCCTCCTCAAACGCGGTGAACCTTAGTGATAAAAATCCCAAAACTAAAAGTGATAAACCTTTAGCAATTTTTCTCATAGATTCTACTTGGGCATGTACAAGAAAAATGTTTACTCTAAGTACAAATCTAAATACCTTAAAACATATGAGTTTTATAACTGAGAGAGTATCCCAATATGGAATTAAAGAACAACCAAAAGAGCATTTTCTCTCAACTATGGAGTCAACTCTTGTAGTGCTTGAAGAGTTAAATAGATGGAAGATAGAAAGTGTAAGTGAAGATGAATTTGATGGCTTTTTAAATCCATTTTTTAAGATGATTGAGTATCAAAAAGATATTATGGCCAACTCAACTAGTAACTATAAACGAGATGTTGAGAAATTAAACAAGGTTAATATCTAGATGAGGGTTCTTCTCAGTCACAGTTGAATCTGATGATTTAGGTTTAGCTACACTGTAGCTAGAGCCTTTGTCCACATTTCCATAACATCATGAAGCTTCTCATTTGGAGCTTCAATGAACTCAACTATAAATGAGTTTTCTAATTCTGCAATACCTATACTTCTGGGACGTGCTGCTAATATCTTTGTATTTGGAATTGCAGCTCCAAAACAAAAAACTATATTTTTTGCATCTAAAATCTCAGGATTAATTTCACCCTTAAGTGCTTGTGTATGTGCATAGTGATCAAAAAGAGAGATAAATGTAGCGACAGGATGAGCTTCAACTTTAGCTTTAAAGTAAGCAAGAATTTCATCTATATTTTTTAAAGAAGTTTCCTTCTTTTGTATTTCAAGTGTAAAGATTGGATATTTATCCATAAAGATAGTTTTTTTCATTTTAAGCCTTATAATTATTATAATTAGAATTATAGCTTATAATAATTATAATTAGACTTATTTTAAAGTTAGTTTGTCAAATCTATATACAAATGCTATATCAACTACTCCCGTATTCATATAATTATCTTCAATAGCCATAATTTTCCCATATAAAACCTCAATAGAACTTTTTTTAGTGAGATTATAAATGAGACCTACCATAGGTTGTATAGTCATTCCATTACCACTTTGTAGACTTCCACCACCACTAGCACCAAAGTTAAACTCTCCAACAAGTCCTAAGTCTTGTATAAGTGGTTGAATGTAGCCTAGACCAAACATACCTGCCATATATCCGCCTGCTTCTCCGCTATATGCACTTGAAGCTTGACCACTTGCATAAAAGTTGTCAGTTAAAAAATAATCTACTTTAAAACCAATAAGATGAACTGCTTCTTCATTAGAGTTTGCTCTAAGTGTATCTGATGCTAAATAGCTTTGATGTGCGACTCTTACATTAAACTTTTGAGTATTTACAAAAGAGTAATCAAGACTACTTTTAGATTTACTGAGTGATACAAAGTTAGTATTTATACCTATGTTTACTCTTGCAGTTGTAGCATCAAAGTTACCCTCAAAGGCATGGTAAGTACCAAGTGCAAGACCCGCGTTTATATGTTTAGTAGGATTGTAATTTAGGTTTAATGAAGCTTTTGAAACAGCACCTCCGCCAGTATTTACTTGTCCACCACCAGCACTACCGAGTGATACCTTAGCTTGAAGGTTTGTACTCTTTGCTAAAGGTAGAGAATATCCAAGACCACCTAGAACTTCCATATATCCAGTACTCTCACCACTAAATGCACCCGCACTCTCAAAGTAGGCTAAAATATTACCCGAGACATAAGCACCATACTCTATACCGATAAGCCCAATGTTCTCATCAAGTGCAGAGCCATTAACTTTTTTAGTCCCATCATTTGGAATATAGTACTGAAGTGTTGGTGTAAAATAATCTTTGGAGTTAGTAAAATTGTAGTTTGAAAAAACTTCAGGGTTTAGAGGCATATCTATAAAAAGCGTATCGAACTTTACGTCTGCGACTACAGAGACTCCTGAAGAGTCTATGTCTCCATTTGGAAACTTGACTCTAGAGTAGTTTAAGCCTAGTGAGTACTCATCAAACTGATAAAGAGCACCTAAATATGCCTTTAACATTAGTCCGCCACCTTGAGGAGCTGAACCTCCACCACCAGCACCTACGAAAACACCTGAGTCAAGATAGAGGTTTTTATATATAGGGTATTTTAAACCAGTAATTAAACCACCAGTAAAGAAACCACCGCGTTCACCCCAGAGTGTTCCATAAATGTTTAAACCGTAGTAGAAGTAGTCGTTTGGTTCAAAGAGATAAGCAATTCCAACTAGTCCCATATCTTCATCATCTGAAATTTTAACAGATTCAAAAGAGGTTCTAAACGCGGTGTCTTGAGTATTGATAGACTCCGCGTTTAGAGTAGCAAATGTGATTAAAGAGAGTAGGAGTAGCTTTCTCATCTATTTATTAAACATTAGAGAGCCAAGTCGTACCATGTTTGAACCACACTCAATAGCTAACTCAAAATCACCACTCATACCCATAGAACAAATAGTTGCGTTTGGTAACTCTTTGTAGATGTTGTATGTAGTCTCAAAACTCTTTTTAAGAAGTTCTTTGTCATCAGTGTGAGCACCTATGCTCATCACACCCTTTAAGTTAATGTTTGGGCATTGGCTCTGAATCTGCTTGTAAATATCTGCTGCAC
>CAZPRE010000055.1:10089-10886 GCA_964588875.1 uncultured Sulfurimonas sp.
TAGAATCCTCTTTTGCAGAGTTTATTTGAACTAAAGCATCTAAAGTCATATCTTTAGCTACAAGCTTTTTTTGAAGCTCAACAGCTAACTCTAATGAATCAAGACCATGAAAAAGTGCAGGGTCTATGTCAAGAAGGTTGTTGATTTTGTTCTTTTGTAAGTTCCCTACAAAGTGCCACTCTAAAGGTAACTCTTCTAAATCAATAGCCTTCTGTTTAAGATCTTGAACCTTGTTCTCTCCATAAGCTCTCTGCCCAATATTATAAAGTTTTACAATCTCCTCTGAAGTAGAGTACTTTGAAATTGCCACTATTTTTACAATATGGTGATCACTCACCTTAAGTCTAGCCGTTTCAACTCGTCTTATAACATCGTCTATATATATTTTGTATTCTGTTTCAGTCATTTAGTTATCCAATTAATCTATTAGTATCGTGTATAAAAGCCCTATTTCTATCATAATATTTGAAATAAGGTAGGGATTTATTTAGAATCTATTATTATAGTATAACCAAATTTATAACAAGACATAATCAAACTTTTACATAAATATCTCTGAATACCTCTTCTTTTTTCTATTTTTTTAATTAAGTCTACTTTAAAGAGTTATGTGTCTAATATGGGTCTGCTCTTATGTTATCATAATCAAATATGAAAAATAAATCTTATTGAGACCTCGCTGAGACCTCAATAGTGTAGAATAGTGATATTTTAATATTAAAAATAAAATTATCTTATGATTAGACTTAATGAAAAATTTGGGCTACAAAAAGTAGGAATTTTTGTATTTATAGTCA
>CAZPRE010000056.1:0-10658 GCA_964588875.1 uncultured Sulfurimonas sp.
AGAAAGTATTTATCCCGAATATTATCTAATTAAAATAAGAAACTTTAATGACAATTCAAAAGAAACATTAGACTATCTAAAAATGGACGATAGTGAAAGAGCAGACTACGAGAGCTATCAAAAATCACTGAACTAACCGATACGGACTTATCGAACCTAACAAATACGAGGAACGAATAAATTACCTAGCGGTAATTTATCGCTCACGACAACCGATAGAGAGCATGCTTAAACTTTCATTGAAAGATTAACCACAGTCTCAAAGCATTGGGAACGAGGGATAAGTAACTAGACCGCATTTAACTACTTAGCAAATACGACCGTTCTACTCTCGCGAATCACATTTACTTTGACTTCGCCTGGGTATTGTACTTTTTCTTCTATCTCTTTAGCTATCTCATTTGCCATCATAATTGATTCATCATCATTTATGAGTGTTGCGTTTACCAACACACGAACTTCACGTCCCGCGTTTATAGCATAAGCCTGTTTTACACCCGTATGAGAAGATGCGATCTCTTCTATCTCTGTTACTCGTTTTAAGAAACTCTCTAAAACCTCACGTCTAGCACCAGGACGAGCTGCAGAGAGTGCATCTGCTGCACAAACAGCACCACACTCTATAGACATAATTTCTTCTTGTCCATGGTGAGCATATATGGCATTGACAACTACACTATGTTCATTGTAACGATTACATATCTCTGCACCTAAATCTACATGATTCCCATCATGATCATGTGTCAATGCTTTACCTATATCATGAAGCAATCCAGCACGTTTTGCTAATGCAACATCTCCACCCATTTCAGCGGCCATAACACCTGCGAGGTGAGCCACTTCAAGAGTATGGGCTAAAGCATTTTGACCATAACTAGCACGATAACGAAGACGGCCAATCAGTTTCATAAGTTCAGGGTTCATTACACCTATATTCATATCGGCAATAAGCTCTTCACCCTCAGCAAGTATTCCAGCTTCGAACTCGTCTGAAACCTTAGTAAAGATCTCTTCAATACGAGCAGGTTGAATTCTTCCATCTTCTATGAGAAGTTGAAGAGTCTTTGTAGCAATTGCTCGTCTATAAAGATTAAAACTACTTACAAGTATCGCGTTTGGTGTATCGTCAATAATAACATCGACACCCATAAGCGATTCAAGGGCTTTAATATTTCTACCCTCTTTACCAATAATACGACCCTTTAGCTCATCATTATCTAAATGAACTAAGTTAGTAAGACGCTCTTGAGCAAACTCTCCAGCAAAACGACTAGTAGCCTGAGCTAAAATATAGTTTGCCTTCTTTTTACCCTCTTGCTTAGCTTCTTCTTCACAACGTCTAACAATATGGGCTATCTCTGAACGCGACTTCTCTTCTATTTTATCCAAGAGAACAATTTTAGCCTCTTCTTGAGTCATACCAGCACTATGTTCTATAGTGTGGAGTGCTTCGTCTATCTTCTGTTCATATCTATCTTTTAGTGAATTTAATGATTTTTCGTTTCTCTGTAAATCAACAAGTTTAGCCTTTGCTTTCGCACTATCATCATGAATTTTTTGTTCTTCATTATACTTATAGCGTTTAAAACCATGCTCTTTTCTAATTACATCATCTTCTCTTTGATGCAAATCAGCTTTTGCTTTATCTTTTGCACCTTCATAATGTTTAGTAGCTTCAAGCTCAATCTCACGTGCTTTGAGCGTAGACTTTTGTAGTAAAACTTCAGCTTCGTTCTCTATAGCTCTAGACTTTGCTTGAGCTTGCTCTACATATACATCGAAGTTAGCACTTGTTAATTTTTTTGAGACAAAAAATCCAATAAGCCCACTAACGGTAGCTATTGAACCACCTATTAGTATCTCATTTAACATTTTTATCTTCCTCTTTTACTCTTGTTTGGTAATCTTTTATTAGGTGTTAGAAGTAAATCACATGCGATATCATAATCATCGCAAATATTCTCTTTTGTTTGGCAAAGTGAAGCTTGTATAAAAATTATATATGGTCTCTTTTTTAACTTTGCAAAGAAACGATCATACATCCCTTTCCCAAAACCTATTCTTTGAAAATTTCCATCTACACCTACTACTGGAACAACAGCTATATCTATTTTATTTAAATTTCTTAATGTATTTCCCGCTTCATAAATACCATATTTCTTTTGTTTAAGCGGTAATCTAAATGGTACCATCTTAAAACTTTGGCGTTGCATAAATGGAAGATAGACATCACAGCTTTGTCTCATTTTTGTGAGAGTATTAGTTATATTTGCCTCAAATCCGAAGGGATAGTAGAAGAGAATTTTCTTGTTTTTTATTTTTTTCAACTCTTTAAAAAGTTGTTGATTTATTTTATAATCTCTATATATTTTATTCTGAGATGGGAGTGTTCTCATTTTTTTTAAACAATGTTCTCTAAATGTAGTTTTTGTAAGATGCATCTTAAATCTTTATGGTTATAATTTCGTCAATTCTACTATAAAAAGGTATCTAAATGTATAAAAAGTCAATTTTAACTCTAATATTTATATCAACTCTACTCTTTGTTGGTTGTTCTGATGATAAAAAAGAAGTTGAAGCTGAAGATGTGAACTCTTTAGTATCAAAAAATGAATATGTTTTAACTTCTTTAAAAAATAAACAATATATTGTAACAAAAGAAGCTGATGGGTTTGTTCTTGAAGGTGCAAAAGGCAAGGTCGTTATTCTTGATATATTTGCCACTTGGTGTCCTCCATGTCGCTCAGCTGCTTCACATCTATCTTCACTACAAAATAAATATAAAGATGACCTAGTTATCATAGGCTTATCTGTTGAAGATGGTATCACAAATGCAAAGTTAGCAGAATTTCAAGAAGAGTATGGGGCTAAGTATGTTTTAGTAAATTCTCAAGTGAACAGACGACTTATTGGGGAGCTTGCAACTACTCTAAAAATAGGAGAGAGATTTCCTATTCCAGTGATGGCTCTGTACATAGATGGAAAACTAATCAACCACTATATAGGTGCAGTTGAGGAAGAGTTTATAGATAGCGATATCAAAAGAGCTCTAGGTAAATAGGGTTTAAAATATGTTTGGATTTATAAAAAAGTCTTTAGCTAAGACCGTTGATGCTCTAAAAACAGTAGTACCAAAGAAAAAAATCTCTTTCAGTAAAGATGAACTCGAAGATATTCTACTTGAAGCCGATGTTGAGTACGATTTAGTTGAAATCATAATTGATCAGACTTATCAAGAGAAGATAACGAGGGAGATACTGCGTTCAAAGCTTCTAGCTACACTAGCTCATACAAGTTACAAGGAACCTGAGTATAAAGCTCCTTTTGTAGAGTTAATTGTAGGTGTCAATGGAGCGGGAAAGACCACCACTATCTCTAAGCTTGCACAACGATACAAGAACGAAGGAAAAAAAGTAATACTAGGAGCTGGTGATACATTTCGTGCTGCGGCGATAGAACAACTTACTCTCTGGTCTGAGAAACTTGATATTCCAATAGTCTCTTCAAAGCAAGGGCATGACTCATCAGCAGTTGCTTATGATACTATCGACTCTGCAAAATCAAAGGGTTTTGACAATGTTATTATTGACACTGCTGGACGTCTTCATACTCAAAAAAATCTTTCTAATGAACTTATCAAAATAAACCGTATTTGTAGCAAGGCACATGAAGGTTCTCCACATCGAACTCTTCTTATCTTAGATGGAACACAAGGTAACTCAGCTATCGCTCAAGCCAAGGCATTTAATGAGATGATAGGAATAGATGGAATCATCATCACTAAACTTGATGGAACAGCCAAAGGTGGTAGTATATTTAGTATTGCCTATGCACTTGAACTTCCTATACTCTACATAGGTACAGGAGAACAACCAGAAGATTTAGTACCATTTGACAAATATGAATTTGTAGATGGTCTCTTAGACGCTCTATTTGTAGAAGAAGAATAAACTTTCATTTCTAAAATATGGCATTTTGCCATATTTTAACCTCTTCCTTTTTAATTTCATTATAATACTCCCATAATACAAATCAAGGTTTAATTTATGGCTAAGAAAAAAATACTATTTGAGTGTCAACACTGTGGACTTACAACTCCAAAATGGATGGGTAAATGCACAAACTGTGGGGCTTGGGATTCATTTGTAGAACTCAATGAACAACAACAAGAAGTTGTAAAACAGACTAAATCAACTACTTCTTCAGTAACTAAAGCAATTAGCATAAATGATATACAAGAGAGTGAAATATACAGATACTCTTCACTTGATACAGAATTAGATGGTGTTCTTGGTGGAGGGGTAGTTCCTGGTTCACTCACACTTATTGGTGGTAGTCCTGGTGTTGGTAAATCTACCCTACTCCTAAAAGTTGGCTCAAACATCGCTTCACTTGGGAAGAATGTTCTTTATGTAACAGGGGAGGAATCAACTTCACAAATTAAACTTCGTGCAAATCGTCTTAAATCAAACGAAAATAATCTCTATCTTTTAAGTGAAATCCGACTCGAACAAGTTCTTGTTGAACTTGAACATAGAGCATATGAATTTATAATTATAGATTCAATTCAAACTCTCTATTCAGAGAATATTTCTTCTGCTCCAGGTTCTGTTACACAAGTACGTCAAATTACCTTTGAACTAATGAGAATAGCAAAAGAGAAAAACATAGCTATCTTTATCATTGGGCATATTACGAAAGAGGGTTCAATCGCAGGACCACGTGTACTCGAGCATATGGTTGATACTGTACTTTACTTTGAAGGTGACTCTTCACAAGAACTTAGAATATTAAGAGGCTTTAAAAATCGTTTTGGACCAACAAGTGAAATAGGTGTATTTGAGATGAAGAGTGAGGGTTTAGTCTCTGCAACAGATGTAGCCTCGCGCTTTTTTAACCGTAACTCTGAACAACCTGGTTCTGCACTCACAGTAATAATGGAAGGTTCTCGTCCGATTATACTTGAAGTTCAAGCTCTTGTTTCAGAATCTCATACACCAAACTCTAAACGCCAAGCCACTGGTTTTGACAATAACCGTCTTAATATGCTTTTAGCACTTTTAGAGAGAAAGTTAGAAATTCCTCTCTCTGGGTATGATGTATTTATAAATATAACCGGTGGTATAAAAATAACGGAAACTGCCGCAGATTTAGCAGTACTCGCCGCAATCATAAGTAGCTTCCGAGATCGTGCAATATCTAAAGAGACTGTCTTTATTGGTGAAGTTTCATTGGTAGGCGATGTGAGAGAAGTCTATGCACTAGATGTAAGACTTAAAGAGGCAAAAATGCAAAATATAGCTAAGGCTCTTGTAGCAAAAAAACCACTTACAAAGACAACTGTTAAGACTTTTGTAGTAGATGAAGTAACTAAACTTCTAGAATGGTACTAATTTAATCACCTTATCACCTCTTTTTATGTGAAATAGTTGTATAATTTCGGTAATTATATAAGAGGGTACAAAATGATAGATGCAGAATTCAGAAGCGAAGAGAGATTTTCAAGATTATCACTAGCATATAAGGGTAATGAAGAGAAAGAGACAGTTTGTTCTTGTATTGAAAAAATTATAGCTAAACATAAAATCAAACCAGAAACATATACAACGAGTATCTCTAAGGGTAGAGAAGTTTTAGTAATTGAGTACCATGATGATTTAGATAGAGAATCAGGTGCTATTTTTGAAGAAATGATTAAAACATTAGATATCAAAAGCTGTAACTAACACGCCAAGAGGACTAGAATTATGAACATGAAAGATTATGCACAAGGAAACAAGCTTTTTAAAACTTATTTTAAAAAAAATAAAGAAGCTCTGTTAAACCTTGTTGAATGCGGTCAATCACCAAAAGCACTTTTTATTGGCTGTTCTGATTCAAGAGTAATTCCAGACTTAATGATTCAATCAGATCCCGGTGATCTTTTTGTAATTAGAAATGTTGGTAACTTTGTTCCTCCATATAGACCCGATGAAGATTTTCATGCTACGGCTTCAGGAATTGAGTATGCAGTGAGTGTCTTGGAAATTCAAGAAATCATCATATGTGGTCATACACATTGCGGTGCATGTAAGGCTCTCTATCAAACTATTGAAGATCCTTCTCTTGTTCATACAAAGAAGTGGCTAGAGCTTGGAGAGAGTGCAAAAACTTCTGCAGTACTTAGCTTAGGTGCTAATGCTCCAAAAGAGGACTTACTGCGTTTAACAGAAAGACTTTCAGTTGTTAAACAGATTGAAAATATTCTTACTTACCCTGTAGTAAAAAAGCGTTTTGAACAAGGTAACTTGTCTATCCATGGCTGGTACTATGATATTGAAACTGGGTCTATTGAGTACTATAATGCTGATTCTTATGAGTTCTTACCACTTAAAGATTTAGCTCAAGAAAACATATAGTTTAAATTATTTTTAATTATCCGATACACTAACACTATTAATAATTTCTAGGAAGAATGATGGCTAAAGAAGAAAACACAGAAGAAGAGACACAACCTGTAGAGAAAAAATCTAATATGTTAATGATAATTATAATTATTGTATTGATTCTAATCATACTTATTGGTGCTGTTGTAGGTATACTTCTTATGGGTGGCGATGAAGAGGAAGCTGTTTCATCAGCACCTCAAGCAAAAGAGCAGAGTGCTTCAAAAAGTAGTAGCTCCTCTAGAAGAAGTTCAAGTTCAATATACGATGATTCTCGTCAACTCAGTGAAATAGGTATTTTATATCCTCTGGACACATTTGCTGTAAATCTTAAAAGTGATGCAGGAAGTAGTTTAAAAGTTACGATGTCGCTTGAACTTGAGGGTGATGAGTTAAGTCTAGAACTGGATGCAAAGTCACCTGCTTTAAGAGATAGAATTATTAGAATTCTTACTTCTAAAACATTAGAAGAGATATCTTCTAAAAAGGGAAAACAGAAAGTTTCCACTCAAGTTATGGATACCTTAAACACTATGATATCTGATGGACAAATTAAAGGTGTATACTTCACAGAGTGTGTAATTCAGTAAATGATAGGCATAGATCTTATTAAAATCTCTCGCATGGAATGCCTAATAGAGCGTTTCGGTGATAAAGCACTTCAAAAATTCCTCTCTCAAAATGAAATATTACTTGTAAAAAATCCTAAAACTGCTTCTGGGTTTTGGGCTGTAAAAGAGGCTACATCTAAAGCTCTTGGTGTAGGTATAGGCAGTGAATGCTCTTTTCATGACATCACAATATCTAAAACTCTAAAAGGTGCTCCCCAAATCTCTCTGAGTAATCATATCATTGATAAGTTTAGTATAACAGATAGTAGTGTTTCAATTACACATGATGGGGAATATGCTATTGCTGTTGTTGCAATAGAGTCTAATTAACCGCCACCTACAAAGTCTAATAATTCCAGTTTATCTCCATCACAAAGTTTATGAGTATCCCAGGAGTCTTGTTTTACTATATCCATGTTAATTGCTGCTGCCATTACCTTGCCCTCAAGAGAAAGCTCTTTTAATAACTCGAGAAGTGTAGCTTCTTCTTTAAACTCTTTTGTTTCACCATTTACTATTATTTTCATCTATTCTCATTTTCATCTAATTAATTTATTAATTATTTTTCACAATTGTATCTTTTTATCTTGAATATAGAACTAATACTTGTTATAATAGGTAATAAATAAAGTAAAATAAAGTATTAAATATGATAAGTTCAAAAGAACTAATTAAATATACAAGAAGCTTAAATATTCTTTTTGCTGAAGATTATGATGGACTTCGAGAAAATACAGCTGAAATTTTAAATAGTTTCTTTAAAAATGTATTTACAGCAAATGACGGTCAAGAGGCGATAGAAATATATACAGATAAATATAGCAATGATACAAGCTATTTTGACATAGTCCTTTCTGATATTCAAATGCCAAAACTTGATGGAGTTGAGCTTACAAAAAAGATTTATGATATGAATCAAGATCAGGTAGTCATTATTCTTTCTGCTTACGATGAGTCAAAATATCTACTTAACGAAGTATGAAATAATTTTTTTACAACTCCTAACTACAAGTATCGGTAAAATCTACTCAAATGAAGATATAGTTGAAAACTACAATTCAAAGAATGAGAGTATAGACCCTCAAAATATTAGGAAATTAGTGTCAAAACTAAGAAAAAAATTACCAGTAAATACAATAGAAAGTATTTACGGTATTGGCTATAAAATAACTCCTGCGTTTACTGAGTAACAGGGTAAGTCTAGCCTTTTACTTCTTTAATGGCTGCATAAGCCTCATTTAAATCTTGTGTTTTTTCTTTGGCAAACTTTAACATTTCATCTGGAAGATTTTTATTTGCAATAGAATCATAGTGATACTCTTTTATGAGTCTTCTATAATTTTTCTTTATCTCACTAAACTCATCATTTGCACTTGATTCTAAAGTCTCATAATATCTGTCTAGGTTATTTGAAACATTTGCAAAACTAGCTCCCTGCCCTGAAGAGGAATTATATTGCTGATATCTAAAATGCCCAGCTTGTTGATATGTTTTACCATATATAACAGAAAGCCCAATCAGTAAAAAGAAGTTAAATGGAAAGAAAAGTATTCTTGGAGCAAAAATCAATAACAATATACCAATTACTACACTTCCAAAAACAAAACCTAGCCATAATACTTCTATGAAAATTCCCAACGCAATAATTGCAAATCCTAATATCTTTTTCATATAATAGACTATTCCTTAGTTTAATTGCATAATTATAGTAGTTTTTTTGCTTGTTCGTGTTAATAATTTATTTAATTTTGTATATAATTATTGATAACTTGATATTTAATACATTATACGGTTCTCTTTTTTATTCCATACATCAAATAAAGAAGCATTACTCTTATGATCAATTTGTTTTAAATCTAAGCCTTTTTCTTTACTATTTAAAAGTTCATAAAAATGTAAATCATCAAATCCTGCTTTTGCTGCATCTTCTTGGGTAGCACCATAATAAACAGTAGAAATTCTAGACCACATTATAGCTCCCATACACATAGGACAAGGCATACAAGTAGTGTAGAGTATACATCCAGACAAGTCGAAAGTATCCAATTTTTGACTTGCTTTTCTTATCGCATTTATTTCGGCATGTGCTGTTGGATCCTTTGAGGAGACAACTTTATTATGAGTTTGAGCGATTATCTTATCATTTTTAACAATGACAGCACCAAAGGGACCACCATCATCTGCCAACATTCCATTACTTGCTTCATCATAAGCAATTTTCATCCATTTATTCATGCAAAACCTTTCATATATTACAATATTATAACAGATAAATATAATTAATGGCGAGCAAAAACACTATATGCTAATGGGAAAAATAGCCTCTAAAGGTATGAAGAAGTAGCAGATGAAACTAGTATTTTGTAAAAGTTCTTATTAACTCAATAAAAACGGAAGTATATATATTACTTCCGATTAAAAGGTTCTACTTAGTGTCAATATCTTTGGGCATAGATTCAAGATAGAGTGATTGAGAAGGAAAAGGTATAGATGAACCGTTACGGTCTACTATTCGCATAAGTTCTAAGTAAACAGTTTCACGTGCTTTAAGCCAAGGTTCCCAGTTTGGGTCTTTTGAAAAACAGTAAACCATGATGTCCAAACTACTATCTCCAAACTCACTAAAGTATACAAGTATCTGCTCTTGGTGTATATCTTTATTTGATCTAAGATAAGCCCTTACATCTTCTAGAATTTTCTGCATAGTATCAGGAGAAGTTCCATAACTTACTCCTAGCATCATCTTGATACGACGTTTTGGTCGTCTAGACCAGTTTAAAACATTTGAATTTGCAAGATTTCCATTTGGAACACTGATAATCGCTTTTTCAAATGTACGTATCTGAGTAGAACGGATGCCTATCTCTTCAACCGTTCCATCAACACTTCCAACAGTGATCCAATCACCTATTTCAAAAGGTTTATCAGCAAAGAGAACCACAGAACCCCAGAAGTGCTTTATTGTATCTTGAGAAGAGAGTGAAATACCAATACCAAATATACCAAATGAAGCGAGTATAGCCATACCGTTAAAACCCCAAGTCTCAACAGTCATGATTAAACCAAGAAGCAAGAAGATGAACCTTAAAATAGTTGATGACATTTTTACAATAGCTTCACCAAAATCATTCCCTTTTGCATCCATTCTATTAGCTATTAATGCAGTGTATAAATTTGTCATTCTAATGAAAATCCAGATGATGATAAAAAAGATAGCAGTACTAGTAAGTCTTGTCAGTAACACTTCAAGCTCCTCATTGGATGTAAGAAGAAGTGTTGCTACATAATAAGCTAATATTCCAAGTACTACTCTAAGTGGATCTTTTATACTCTCTTTAAAAGTATGAATAACCTCATTACTCTCATCTATTTTATCTAGTAGTGTAAACATAAGTCTAGCTATGTTTTTTCTTACTAACATCATGGCAACAAAAACTACAAATGCCAATAGCCATGTATCTAATGTATTACCCAAAAATGAGTAATCCATATAGTATTTATACTGCTTAAATACATCTAAAATTTGATCCATTGTTCTTCCTTAATTTAATTATATATTACTTTATATCAGAAATATCAAGTATTTTTAATTTCTTTGCTTCATCTAAAGTAAGCGCTTTAA
>CAZPRE010000057.1:0-10558 GCA_964588875.1 uncultured Sulfurimonas sp.
AACAAAATACAAATACTTGCCCAACCTGTTTGGCTCTTCCTGGTGCTCTTCCTGTTTTAAATCAAGAGGTTTTACAAAAAGCTGTAATGCTTGGTACTGCTATCGGTGCTACTGTAAATCGCACATCTTACTTTGATAGAAAGTCATACTTTTATCCTGATAGTCCTACAGCATATCAGATCACTCAGTTTTATACTCCTGTAATTCAACATGGTACTTTAGATATTGACTTTCTCGAAGAGGGTGCAAAGCACCAGAAGAATGGACCTACATCTAAGACTATTCGTATAGGTTTTGCTCATATTGAAGCTGATGCTGGTAAAAATATTCATGATGGTGATATCTCTAAAGTAGATTTAAATCGTGCAGGAACACCACTTCTTGAAATCGTAACACAACCAGATATGAGAAGTGCTGAGGAAGCTGTACTTTATCTGAAAAAACTACACTCAATAATTCGTTATTTAGACATAGGCGATGCAAATATGCAAGAGGGATCTTTCCGTGTTGATGTGAACATTTCTATCCGTCCTAAAGGTGAAGAAAAACTTTATACTCGTGTAGAAGTTAAAAATATTAATAGTTTCAAGTTTATTGAAAAAGCTATTGCCGTTGAAGTAATTCGTCAGAGTGAAGCTTGGGAAGATGGTGTTTACGATGATGAGATCTCTCAAGAGACTCGTCTTTATGACCAAGAGAAAAATGAGACTCGTTCTATGCGTGGTAAAGAAGAAGCGGCTGATTACCGTTACTTCCCCGAACCAGACCTACTAAAAGCTGTTGTAACAGATGAGATGTTTGCGAAGTACTCTATTATTCCTGAACTTCCAGATGCTAAACGCGATAGATTAGTAAAAGATTATGGACTTAACTCATATAATGCAGGTGTAATTACTTCATCTGTTGAGACTGCTCATTACTTTGAGGCTATGATGCAAGAGGGTATTAGCGGAAAAAATGCTACTACTTGGTTGACTGTTGAACTTCAAGCTCGCATGAAGGGTGATGTAAATATTACAAACACACCAGTTGACGCGAAAAAACTAGGAACTCTAGTTAAACGTATTGAAGATCAAACTGTAAGTGGCAAGGCTGCAAAAGATGTACTTGATTATTTAATGGAAAATGATGTTGGGGTTGATGATGCGATTGAGACTTTAGGTCTAAAGCAAGTAACAGACACAGGTGCAATAGAAGCTATGTGTGATGACATAATCGCAGCTAATCCTGATAAGGTTGAACAGTACAAGGGTGGAAAAGATAAGCTTTTTGGTTTCTTTGTAGGACAGGTTATGAAAGCTTCAAAAGGAAGTGCAAACCCTCAAGCAGTTAATGAGCTTTTAAAAGCTAAATTAGGCTAAATCATTATGATAAAAGGCTTGATAGTAGATGGAGCGTATTTTTTAAGTACTTCTACGAACTATCAAGCAATAAAACACTTTTTCTACAACTTACTAGAAAACGATAACTACAAATACAAAAAATACTTTGATATGTTGATGATTGTACTTATTATTATAAGTGTTGTTATTTTGATTCGTGAAGTTAAATCACATGTTAATGATTTCCTTCTTTACTTCAACAACTATGTAGTTTCTGTTATATTCCTTATTGAGTATTTACTGCGTTTATGGATAAGCAGTAGTATTTCTCAAACTATAATAAAGCAGAGTGAACATGATGCCATATTGGGTAAAAAGTTCAGTCTTTTATCAGCATTTAAAACAATTAGTAAAGATAAAATAGCATATATAACATCAGTCCGTGCAGTTATAGATTTGCTAGCTATTGTTCCATTCTTCCACCAGTTAAGACTACTGAGAATTTTTATACTATTTAGAGTATTTAAACTCTTTCGTTATGCGAGAAGTTTTCAAACTTTTACTTCTGTACTAGCAACCAAAAAATTTGAGTTTTTCACTCTCTTTATTTTTGCATCTATTGTTATTTTTGTCTCATCTGTCCTTATATATGTAATGGAAGCAAATAATCCTAATTCGCCGATCGACACTCTTTATGAAGCAGTTTACTGGTCTATAGTTACTATATCAACGGTTGGTTATGGAGATATAACTCCGGCGACTGATGCTGGTCGTTTAGTCGCAATGTTTGTAATAATTGCAGGGGTCGCTGTTCTCGCATTTACTACCTCTTTAGTTGTTTCTGCATTTACTGAAAAACTTGACGAAATAAAAGAGACAAAAAGTATAGATGACTTGAGAAAGCTTAAAGAGTTTTACATCATTTGTGGTTATGATAATATTGCAGAAGAAGTGGCTAAAAAGCTCTCAAAAAATAATAATATTATTATTTTAGATGAAGATAGTAGTAGAATTAAAAAAGCACAAAAAGATGGATACAGAGCACTTAATTATGATCCTGGAAGTGTTGAGAGTTATAAAAAGTTACATATAGATATGAAGACCCAAGTAAAAGCAATTTTATGTTTACTCGAGAATGATGTTGAAAATGTATATACTGCTTTGACTGTACGCTCATTTAATAAAGAGATTTTTATTCTCTCTTTGTTAATGAAAGAGATGAATAGAAAGAAGTTGCGTTTTGCAGGAGTAAACGAAGTGCTTTTTTCAAAAGAGTTGGTAGGACTCATTGCAAAAGAGTTTGTTGGTAAACCAGTTGCTTTTGAAGTAATTCATGCACTTCGTTCAGAGTTTACAAATGTAAATATCGAAGAAATTATGATTACAGAGAGAATAATAAATAATCATGGCACAGTTGAAGAGTTGAAAAACTCAAAATACAGGTTGATTTTACTTGGTATATATAAACACTCAAGCGAAAGATTTTATTTCAACCCAATAGACTCAACACTTTTAGAACAGGGTGATTACCTAGTACTTATTGGTAATACTGTTTTTCTAAAAGAGTATGATATATATTTAAATAAAAAGATTAAAAAATGAAAAAGAGTGCTTTAATTTTCGGATACAATGACTACTCTTCTCAGATTGCAAAAAATGTTTTACATAAATATGAGAATATATCTGTCTTTAAATTTGAATCAGATGAGATGAGAAATGATTTAGATGATGTTACTGTCGAAAAATTTGACTTAAGTGATGAGTGGGAAGACCTTGCAGCACAATATGACATAGGTCAGTCAGTTGCATTTTGTGTGCTTGAAGATAATGCACAAAATATCTTTTTAACTATCTCTTTAAGAGCAGCATTTGAAGACCTGACAATTATTGCTCTTTCAAACAATAAAGAGAGTGCAAACAAGCTAACGATGGCAGGGGCAAACAAGGTAATTCCTTTAGTTCAGACTACGGCTTCGATTATTACTGAAATGTTGGATAAACCGATTATTACAAAAGTGTTGCACAACATACTTTATGAAAAAAGTACACTTAAAGTTGCGCAGATTGAGATTAAAAAGAACGACTGTTTTGATGGAAAGTTTCCATCAGAAGTCGAGTGGAGTAAGACTCATGGTATTATAGTTTTATCAATAATGCATGAAGATGGTAGTAGTGAGTTTATTTACTCTTCTAAGGCAAAACATCATGCCATTCAAAATGGTGATGTATTTGTCGTTGTAGGGTATGAAACAGACATAAAAGAATTTGAGAAATTAATAGGAGCTACGCAATGTCAATTGGAGTCATAGGAGCTGGAAAATGGGGAAGTGCTTTAGCATTTGCTCTGAGTGAAAATAATGAGGTTTATATAACATCAAGAACACCAAGAGATCTGACAAATTTTGTATCTTTAGAAGAGATACTTAAGTGTGAATACTTAGTAATTACAGTTCCCGCACAGCAGATATCAGGCTGGTTAAAAGAGAATTTTGTATTTAGTGGACAAAAAGTTCTAGTCGCTTCAAAAGGTATAGAAGCTTCAAGCGGTAAATTTTTAAATGAGATATATGAAGAATATATTCCTCATGAAAACATCGCGTTTCTCTCCGGTCCATCTTTTGCAGTAGAAGTAATGAAATCACTCCCAACAGCACTTGTAGTTAATTCTGAAAATGAAATACTATCTGCTGAATTTGGAGAGCTTTTTCCTTCATTTATAAAGGCTTACACCTCCACTGATGTAATGGGTGCAGAAGTATCCGGAGCATATAAAAATGTTATCGCCATTGCAGCGGGAATTTGTGAAGGTATGGGACTTGGTAAAAATGCCGCAGCAGCATTAACATCTCGTGGTTTAGTCGAAATGCAGCGTTTTGGACTAGCTTATGGTGCAAAAGAAGAGACTTTTATAGGATTAGGTGGTGCAGGAGATTTATTTCTTACAGCATCATCTTCAATGAGTAGAAATTTCCGTGTTGGATTGGGCCTTGCTAAAGGGAAAACACAAGAGCATATACTCCAAGAATTAGGGGAAGTAGCAGAGGGAATAGGTACTTCTTATGCTCTACATGAGATAGCTAAAGATAAAGAGCTCTATCTTCCAATTGCCAAAGAAGTATATGAGATGTTAGAGGGTAAAAGCCCCAAAGAATCTATGAAAGACTTGCTTTCAAGCTAGACTTTATGTATAATTATTCATACGATAAGAAGTACTTTTATCATATCTGACTTTATAATTAATTAGCTTAATAGTGTTTCAAAAGAGTTAGACGAGAAAAAGAGTCATATTATTGAAAAGGCTTTGAGTATGTATTTTGATGTTTTAGATGAGAAACTTGCAGATGAGTTTTTCAAAGAACTAGGTTTGGAGTAATATGTATATCTTAAACTTTTTAAATAGTGCGAAAAAAGAGTTTAAAAAGTTAGATACAGTAGCCCAAGAAATCATCAAAGAAAAACTTCTCCTCCTCGTAGAAAACCCAAAAATTTTAAAAATAATATTAAAGCTTTAAAAGGCGAATACAAAGGGAAATTTAGACTTTGAGTAAATTATTATAGAATTGTTTTTCAGGTAAAAGATGAAGAGTTGATAATTATAGTTGTTTGCATTTGGCATCGCAAAGAGGTATATTTGAATGAAAAGTATAAAGGAAATAGCAAATGACGATTAAAGAAATAATTTAAAGGAAGGAGAAAATAAATGTATGAACATAAAGAACAGATTAAAAAAATAGGATTAGGGATCTTAATAGGCTTATTAGTTTTTGGACTATCTCTTAGTCTTTTTAATACGGCACAAGCATCACTCTTAGGTTTGATTGCATTGCTTGTCACACTCTGGACAAATGAGGGTTTGCCTTTAGCTGTTGTGTCTCTTTTGCCAATTGTTTTATTCCCCGCGTTTGATATATTAAATACAAAGGCTACTGCTGTTAATTATTCTCATCCTATTATCTTTTTATTTTTAGGTGGATTTTTACTTGCAATTGCAGTCGAGAAGACAAATCTTCATACCTTTATAGCTGATAAAATGCTTGGCTTGTTTCCTAATACACCAAGAGGTATTATCTTCTCTTTAGCTATAACTTCTGGTGTTTTGAGCTCTATTCTCTCTAACACTACAACAACACTGCTACTAATCTCTATAGCCCTTTTTATAACTGAAGATGTTAAGTTAAAAATGAGATTTGCCTTGGCCATAGCTTATGGAGCGAGTGTTGGTGGAATTATGACACCCATTGGAACACCACCAAATCTAATTTTACTTGGGATTATGAGTGATAAGGGTATAGACCCAATACCCTTTTTTCAATGGGTATGGATGGTGGCTCCTCTAGCTTTAGTTATGTTTGTCGTCGTAAGTTTTGTTCTTAGTTTAGGACTAGATAACAAACCGATCCAAAGAAAGACAGAAACAAAACCACTTGATAATTCTCAGAAAAAAGTTCTTTATATTACAGGTGGCTTAATAGTTTTACTTCTTTTAAATGCACCGATTCAACCTTATTGGAGTGGTTTAGGTTTAAGTGAAGCCGGTATACTTTTAGGTGCTGGTTTATTACTATTCATGCCTCCTTTTAGTATTTTAAACTGGATGGAAGATAAAGGGAATATTCCTTATAGAATCATGTTTTTGTTTGGTGCTGGTTTTTCCATAGCAAAGGCATTTTCGGGGACTGGTTTAGCAGATGAAGTAGCATCGTATCTTATAATCATGACAGAGTTACAACCAATAATTTTACTTTTTGCTGTGGCAGCACTTATAACCTTCACAACGGAGATTACTTCAAATACCGCATTGATATCAATCATGCTTCCTGTAATTTATTCAGTGGCAGAGCAAACAGGTATAAACACAACCCTTTTTATGATGGTAGCAACCTTGTGTGCTAGTTATGCATTTATGTTGCCTATAGCCACCCCACCAAACGCCATTGCAATGAGTAGCGGTGTTGTAGATGTAAAAAGCATGATAAAGTATGGGGTGATTTTAAATCTAGTAGGAATATTTTGTATAGTAATGATCGCTGAATTTTTTTGGAAAGGAATATTGTAATTTAATCCAAGCTTTTTAATATTAAGACTTTTTTCGCTCTTTATGGCATTTATAAAAGAGAAGAAAATCTTTGAGAATTAAAAAGACACTTAGAAACCACAGTCCATCAAGGATGAAATTATTATTAAGACCATTATTGTAAAGAAATGGAAAGCCTAAGAAATAGGGCCACTTAAAAAAATAAAAAAATAGTATACCAACGCCGTAGAGTTCTTTGAATGTTTTTTTCATTCCAACATTATGCTAAACTATCGCTAAAAAAGGAATTAAAAATGATAGTACATATCGTTATGTTTAAGTTTCGTGCGGATAATAAACGAGCAAATATAATCCAAGTTCAAAAAGAGTTAAATGCTTTAGTTGAAAAAATAGATGAACTAAAATCAATAGAAGTTGGAATTGATTTTAATGGTTCTCAAAGAGCCTATGATTTATCTCTCTACTCAACATTTGATTCTAAAGACGCTCTTGGTTGTTATGCAATACACCCAGAACATCTTAAAGTCGTTGAACTTATAAAAGAGGTTACCTCAGAGGCTAAAGTAGTAGATTACGTGATATAGAGTTATTTAAACTCTACACCCTCGTAACGGTCATAAAGCCAGATAGCAACAGCTTGGGCTTCTTCTGGAGTTACTTTACCTTTAAGTGAAGGCATAGTTCCAAATTTTTCTATTGCACCTGCATTACACATGCTAAAGTCCAAGTTTGGATGTAAAACATAATCTTTTACAAAAAGAATAAATAGGTGCCGATCTACATCATCCTCTTCATCAGTAGTTTTTATATTTGCTTTTAAATGGGCAGATACTTCAAGCATGGGAGGAGCTTTTATTTTGTTAAGATTTTTCATAACTTCAGCTTTACTTATCATCTCTATGTGACAAGTTTTACAATTTTTTTTATAAACATCATATCCATCGGCTGCAAAAATAGTTGAAGCTAAAAGAAGTGTTGTAAGTAGTATTTTTTTCACTTATATATTCCTTTTGTATAAATATTAAAAATCATTATATCATCTGTCTATTAGGCTTATGTTAAGGTATTAAAAATTATTATATATCTATTGTAAAGAGAATATTACTAAATTGTTACTAGAAGATTTAAGATTCAAAATCAATGTTATAGATGTCACAACCTTGTAAGAGATTGGAAATAACCCTTCCAAATAAAACCTGACGATAAAACAAAATAAAAAGTATACTTAAACCGTCAAATTAATTTAATACATATACAAGAAATATACTAAATATTGGATAATATTATAAAAATTAAAAGGAGTTTATGATGAGTGAACCAAGATTAGAAGATATAAGTGACTACAATACATTAAAAGGCGAAAAGAAAAAAGTTGTTATGGCTGTTATATTCGCGGGACTGCTTATGGGAATTATTTATGCTTTTGCATACAATGCTTATGATACAGATGATAGAATTGAAGTCAAAGATAGTATAAAGATCATACCAGTTAGATAACTATTTTCTATATAATGATAAAATCAAAAAAATTTAAAGTGCTCGATAAGGTAAAAATATGTTAACAACGATAGTAGGTATTTATACTCTATATGTCTTAATCTCGATCTATACAAGTGTAATGCAGATAGGCTATATAAATATAGCTAAAAGAAAAGAGGCTATACTTTTACTACCTGGTGAGTTCTTAAAAGCTGGAAACTATGCAGTTGCTAAGGAAAAACTATCAATTGTTAACTCTTTTGTTGATTACTTACTCTTTATAGCTTGGATTGGTTTTGGAATATCTATACTTGAGCAAAACCTATTTTTTCTAGATGATGCTATAACAAATATTTCTATTGTTATGGGCTTTATTATTATTAACTCTATTGTTTCTCTTCCATTTGGATATTATGAAAAATTTGTTTTAGATAAAGAGTTTGGATTTAATAAGTCTAGCCTAGGACTTTGGATTAAAGATACTCTCATCTCATTTGGGATGACACTTCTTTTTGGTTCGGCTGTAGTATGGGGAATTTATGCAATTATCACAAATCTTGATCTCTGGTGGTTATGGAGTTTTGTATTTATATTTAGTGTTGTAATTTTAATAAATATGCTATACCCTGCATTTAGAGCAACTTTTTTTGATAAGTTGACACCTTTAAAAGATGAAGAATTAGATGATAAAATTAAAGAGCTTATGGATAAAACAGGTTTTGTAAGTTCAGGTGTCTTTGTAAGTGATGCTTCTAAACGCGATGCAAGACTAAATGCTTACTTTGGTGGTTTTGGAAAGGCTAAGCGTGTAGTACTTTTTGATACATTAATAGAGAAGCTCACAACTAAAGAACTACTTGCTGTGTTAGGACATGAACTAGGGCATTTTGCTCATGGAGATATATACAAAAATATAGCTATTGTTGGTGTAATGCTATTTGCTATGTTTGGTATTTTTGGAAATCTTCCTGAGACTCTTTACTTAGAAATGGGTATGAGTGAAACACCATATCTAATGATGATTCTTCTTATGCTTTTTATGCCTGTACTTGGGTTTATTATGATGCCTGTTATGGGTGTTATAAGCCGTCATAATGAGTATGCAGCTGATAGAATGGGTAGTGAACTTGGTGGACCAGCTGGAGCAATCGAACTTGCAAATGCACTTAAAAAGCTAGTGACTGAAAATAAAAGTTTTCCACTTTCTCATCCACTATATATCTTTTTTCATTATACACACCCTCCTGTTTTAGAGAGATTAAAAGAGCTTGGTGTTGATGTTGGAAATGTTGATTCAGACTCTATCGCTTCAAAGTGTGAGGCAAATATAGAGTAGTTAGGCTTTAGTAAGTTTAGATATAATATTATAAAAAAGATAGCGTTTGAAAACATATATAGTTAAAGAATTATTACAAGAGATAACCGCAGTTTTAAATCCTCATATACCAAGAGCCCCGCGTGAGGCTCAGTTATTACTCATGGCTTATTTAAATAAAGATGAGTTATGGCTTATAACAAATCAAAATACTCAGATTGAAGATACTAGTTTACTTCTTGAGTGGGTAAAACGTCGTAGCCAAAATGAACCATTTGAGTACATCACCAATAGTGTCAGTTTTTATAGTGAAGAGTTCTACATAGCTGAGGGTGCTTTAATTCCTCGTCCAGAGACAGAAATACTTATAGATGAAGTAGTTTCAAGGGTTGGAGATAAAAAGGCAGAGATGACTTTTGTAGAAGTCGGTATTGGAAGTGGTATTATCTCAATCATGCTTGCTAAAATGTTTCCAAATGCAAAATTTATTGCAGTAGATATTTCACCAGCAGCATTAGAAATTGCAAAGATCAATATAGAGAAATTTTCCTTATCCCATAGAATTGAACTTCGATTAGGTTCACTACTAGAACCTATCCATGAAAAAATTGATTATCTTGTTTCAAACCCTCCATATATAGCAGATGATGAAGCTTTAGAATCAAACCTCTCATATGAACCTCAAAATGCCCTATTTGGTGGAACTATAGGGGATGAGATTATCAAAGAACTTCTTGATGAAGTCTTAAAGAGAAAGATTAACTTTTTTACTTGTGAGATGGGTTATGACCAAAAGGATAAGATAACACATTATTTAAAAAACAGACAATTTAACACTTTAAAATTTTATGAAGATTTAAGTAGTTTTGATCGTGGTTTTACATTAAAGGTATAAAGTTTGAGTAAAAGAATTTATATAGATTTTGGTTATCTAATTATTTTAGCAGCGAGTTTTGGTGCAGTTATAGTTTTAGGTGCAGTTGTAGCACCAATTGTTTTTCATTCAGACAAATTTCTAGTTGATATGTTAATGGATAATTATAATGCTGGAATCATTATGGGTGAAATATTTCATAGGTTTTCTTACTGGGTGTATTTTATTGCAGCAGCAGTTGTCCTTTATGAAGCAGCACTTTATAAAACAGGTAAACGCGATGCTATCGCGTTTGGAGCTGCTGCAACAGTCATCTTTTCATCTATGATGTTTAGTGGTATTTATGCTCCTCAAATACTAGCAATGCAAGCTCTTGGACGTGAAGCAACACAGAGTGATACTTTTGAAAATATTCATATAGCTAGTGAGTTAGACTTTAAAATTTTAGCACTATCTCTGCTTGTTTTATTTGTTAGACGTCTAATGCTTTTAGGTGTAACTATAAAAAGATAAGTTCCAATTAACGTTAAATT